>JALOLF010000131.1 GCA_025456085.1 Acidimicrobiales bacterium | reverse complement strand
GCGATCGGCCAGCATCGCCGGCAGCAGCCGGAGGTAGCCCCGGTACACGCGCCACCGGTGGGCCACCTCGGCCCGCACCGGGAGGCGCAGCGTGAGCGGCCGCTTCACGTAGTGGCGCAGCACCACGGCGACCGCACGGCGGGTCTCACCGAGCCCGGCCCGCCACGCCAGCCGGGCGGGCGCGTTCTTGGCGAGCATGAGCAGCCGGTTGCGCTCCGTGTAGTAGCGGAACGTCGGCGAACCGACCCCCGACGAGCTGGCGTGGTGGTGGCGGACGACGGCCGTCGGTTCGTACACGTAGCGCCAGCCGCGCCGCCGCCCGCGCCACGAGAGGTCGGTGTCCTCGTAGTAGAGGAAGAAGCGCTCGTCGAACAGGCCGACGTGCTCGAGATACGCCCGGCGCAGCAGCACACCGCCGCCACACCAGTTGAAGACCTCGGCCGGTTCGTCGAAGTCCGGACCGTCGGGCTCCAGGTAGCCCCGATCGGCGCCGGAGCCGTCGTCGACGAGGATCGAGCCCGCGTTGTTCACCACGTCGAAGGGCTCCTCCCAGTGCGGGACCTGCACCTCGACCGGCTCGGGACCGACCTCGACGTGGACGCGGTAGCGGCCGCAGGTGAGGGTCACCTCCTTGGTGGCCTCGGCGGCCAGGAAGAGCTGGGTGAACCCGAAGCCGGCACCGACCCCACCCGCCGGCACGCGCAGCACGGCCTGCGAGGACGTCCACCGGAAGGGACCGTCGGGGCCGGTCTCCTGGCCCCAGGCACCCCGGATGAACTGGGTGAGGCCGAACTGGCTGCGGCCGTCGACGCCGATGTCGTGGACCCGCACGCCGAGGTCGCGTCCGTCACCCGGCGGCACGAAGGTGGGCGAGTCGATGACCACCTCCACGAAGCGGGGCTCGAACAGGATGCGCGGACAGGCCGCTCCGAGGTCGGGTTGCGCCTCGAGCGACTCGACCAGGGGCGCCAGCCAGCCGGGTTCCACGAAGGCGTCGTTGTTGACCAGCGCCACGTAGTCGACACCGTCACGGGTGAGGTCTCGCATGGCCACGTTGTTGGCCGGGAACCCCAGGTTGGCACCGGTCTGGATCAGCCGCACCTGCTCGAAGCGCTCCTGTACGGCTGCGTCCGAGCCGTCGCCCGAGGCGTTGTCCACCACCACCAGCTCGAAGCGGTCGGCCGGCCACTCGGTGCGGGTCAGGTGCTCGACGCAACGCAGCACGTGCTCGCCGCCGTTGAAGTTGAGCACCACGGCCCGGACCTTCGGCACCCGGCGCGCCGCGGCGCCGCCGACCCGGGAGTGACCGCTCACGACCGCCGCTCCCCCACCACGTAGATCTCGTTGGGGCCCCACAGGTGAGCCAGCGTGGCGTCGTGGCGTTCGGCCGCCGTGGTGGCGAAGTGCCGCAGGGCGAGGAGGCGGTCGTCGTGGAGCCGCTGGAGGTGCACGAGCCCCTCGAGGGCGCGGCGCAGGCGCGACAGCTCGTCGAGCACCCCCTCGAGCCGGAGGTCCTGGTCGTAGTCGAACGCCGGCGGCGGGTCGATCTCCACCCGCTCGTCGCCCCAGGGCACCAACGCCGGCGGCGCCGCCAGCGTGGGGGGTGCGCCGGGCACGTCGCGAGGGTTGCCCGCCGCCTCGACCACGTCGAAGCCGGCCTGGTCGAGCAGGAAGGACAGCAGCTCCAGCGTGTAGAGCCGCACGTGGGTGGGGTCGCTCCAGAAGTCGTTCGTGAGCACCGCCAGGCACGCCGGGTTGGGGGTCACCACGATGAGCACCCCGCCGGGCGCCACGATGCGGGCCGCCTGCTCGAGCAGCTCGAAGGCCGCGTCGACCGGCAGGTGCTCGATGAGGTGGGCGAGGAACACCGCGTCGGGCCGTTCCTCGGTGGTGTGCAGGAACTCGAGCACGTCGGCCTGCACGGCCTCCAGACCCTGTTCGCGCACCTGGCGCACCATCTCGGGATCGACGTCCACGGCGAGGACCCGCCCGACCCGGTCGGCGGCGGCGGCGAGGAACTCGCCGCGGCCCGCACCCAGCTCCACCAGGAGCTCCCGACCCTCGACGAAGGCCAGGTAGTGGCTGCGCACGTCGCGGGCGTGTTCGGGATCGAACCCTCGGGAGGCGTAGTAGCGGCTCTCGACCTCATCGGGTAGTGGCATGTCGCTCCTGTCAGCTGCCGCCGGCGGGCACGTCTCGGGTATCGACCCCACGCTCGGCGGTGTCGTCGGTGGTGCGGCCCGGCGCCGACGCGTCGCCCGCGGCCTCGACCGAGATGTCGCCCTCGAGGTCCGCGAGCCCGTTGGCCACGAAGTCCCCGACGACGTCGAAGCCGAGCGCGTCGGTGTGCCAGTCGTAGATCTGCTTGCCGTCGTGGCGGCTCGCCGCGACGGTCACCACGTAGCGCCCCGGCAGCAGGTTGGCGACGAACTCGAAGCGCACCGCGAGGCGCCCTCCGGGCTGGACCGCGCCGGTGCCCTGTCGCCGCCAGAGGGTGTTGGTGTCATAGAGGTACGTGCCGTCGTTGGCGCGCACGATCATGCCGAACACCGGGTTCGCCACGTCTTCGTGGGCCACGGCGTCGAACTCCACCGCCAGGCGGTCACCGGTGGCCACCCCCTCCGCGCCGGTGGAGGTCGTCAGCCGGATGTCGTGCAGCTGCATGGCACCGGTGCCGTACACGGCACCCCCCTCCCATCGGGAGATGGCACCTCCGGGCGCCGCCGTGGTGACGTCCTCACGGTAGCGGTCGACCACCTCCACCGCCGGACCGGCCGCGACCACCTCGCCCCGCACCAGGTACACGGCCCGTTCGCACAGCGAGGCGACCGTCTCGAGGTCGTGGCTCACCACGGCGATCGTCACACCTTTGCGCTTGAGCTCGTGGATGCGGTCGAAGCACTTCTGCACGAAGCGGGCGTCGCCGACGGCCAGCACCTCGTCGATGATGAGGATGTCGGGTTCGAGGTGCACCGAGACCGAGAAGCCGAGTCGCAGGTACATGCCCGAGGAGTACGTGCGCACCGGACGGTCGATGGCCTCGGCCACCTGCGGGCCGGCGAAGTCGATCATCTCGTCGAAGACCGCATCGACCTGGCGCTTGGAGAAGCCGAGGATGGAGCCGTTCAGGTAGACGTTCTCGCGCCCGGTCAGGTCGCCGTGGAAGCCGGCACCCAGCTCCAGCATGGAGGCGGTGCGCCCCCACGTGCGCACCTCCCCGCGGGTGGGCGTGTAGATGCCGGCGATGCACTTGAGCAGGGTGGACTTGCCCGAGCCGTTCTCACCGATGAGGCCCACGGTGTCGCCCGGTTCGAGCTCCAGGCTCACGCCCCTGAGGGCCCAGAACTCCTCCACGACGTTGCGGCGACCGGCGAAGAGACGGTCACGTAGACCCTGGGCGCGTTCGTGGTACACGCGGAAGGACTCCCAGACGTCCCGGACCTGGACGCTGCCCGGCGGGCGTGGCCCCCCGTGGACCGACGTCATCACACCTCCTTGGCGAAACGCTCGGAGAGGCGGACGAAGAGCGTCCAGCCCACGACGAGGGACACCGCCGCACAGACCGTCGCCGCGGCGACGGTGGCCGGCGCCGGCCAGTGCGGGTCGTACAGCGCGTCGCGGAAGAGCTGGACGTAGTACGTGAGCGGGTTGAGCAGCAACACCCAACGCCAGTCCTCGGGCAGGAAGTCGACCTGGTAGATGACGGGCGTGGCGTAGAACCACAGCAGGAAGCCGACGGGCAGGAACTCCCCGATGTCACGCAGGAACGTGTTGCCGGCACTGAACAGCAGCGCCATGCCCATGGCGAACGCGGCGAGGAGCACGATGGCCAGCACGAGCACCGGCAGGTAGGGCACGAAGTCGAAGTCGGCGCTGTCGGAGGCGAGGTCCAGCACCACCAGCGCGCCCAGCAGCACGCCGATCCCGAGCAGCAGGTGCACGAGCTGGCTGGCCACGACCGACAGCGGGAGCACGGCACGGGGGAAGTACACCTTGGTGATCAGTCCGGCGTTGCCCACGATGCTGCCGGTGGCGATCATGACCGACGCCTGGAAGAAGGCGAAGGGGAGATAGCCCGACAGGAAGTACACGGGGAACCACTCGATGGTGGTCTTGAACGCCGTCGAGAAGACGAGGGTGAACACCGCCATCATGAGCAGCGGGTTGAGCAGGGTCCACAGGAAGCCCAGCGTCGAGCGCTTGTAGCGGACCTTCAGCTCCCGCGAGGTGAGGTTGCGCAGCAGCTCTCGCGCGCCGGCGAGCTCACGCAGTGCGCTGGAGCCACGTTCGTACAAGCAGATCCCTCCGTCGGGGGCCGGACAGTCGGCCAGCCTAGGGCACGGGTCCGCCGCAGCGACATCTCCGGGTCCGGCCTGGGCCACCCACCGCGCCGGCTCAGCCGGTGAGGGCGAACGAGGACCGGAACCGCTCGAAGTCGTGGTCGCCGGCGATGCCGCCCGCGACCAGCAGATACACGCGGTCGCCCGCCACGACCCCGGCGCCGTCGATGAAGTAGCCCCGGCCCGACCCCGAGAAGTCGACGGCCGGCAGACCCTGGAACTCGCTGAACGTGCGCTGCCGCACCGTGATGCCGGCGTCTGCGTCCAGCCCGTCGACGATCGCCAACACGACGTCGCGGGGGTCGGCTGCGCCCTCGAACACCCCGGGTTCCGCCCGGTAGGCGAACACGGCGTAGAAGACCCGTCCGTCCTCGTAGATGGTCTCCCGTCCCGTGACGACGCCGTCCACCTCGCGGGGGACCTCGCTCGTGGGCGCGCCGGGGAAGTCCACCCGGTAGGAGCCGTCGGACGCCGTGAAGGTCCGCCACGCCGGTCCCTCCGGGGGGACCTCCTGGCTGGACGGGGGCACGGTGGACGTCTCGGAGGTGGACGACGCGGAGGTGGACGACGCGGAGCTCGAGCCCTCCTCGTCGGGGAGCAACGCCGGGTCCAGCTCCTTGTCCACGGTGACGGGCGGGCCGGCCGCCTCGTCGCCACCGGAGAAGATCATCACGGCTCCGCCGAGGAGGATCAGCGCCACGACCACGACCAGCAGCACCAGCGCCGGCGTCGGCAGGCCAGCGCCCGGTGCCCGGGCCGGCGCGTGGGTCGGCGGCGGGTTCCCGACCGGGGAGGGGGCCGGCGGCCCACCGGACGGCGGGACGGCCCCCGGAGACCCGGGCACGGGTGGACCCGGCGCAGGCAGGGGCGGCGGGGGCGGGGGTGCCGCGGGGTACGACGCCCCCGGGGTCGCTTCGCCCGGGACGACGGCACCGCCGGGCGCCATCGGCCAGTTCCCCGCGGCGCCCGTTCCCTCGCCGCCCTGGGGCCGACCCGACGGGCCCGGAGCCCGGGGCGGCGGGTGCTCGTCTGCTGATCCGCTGGGCACGATCGCTCCCTCAGCAGGTGATGCGCAGTGAGTCCCGGAACCTGGGGAAGTCGTACTCCCCCGCATCCCCACCGGCCATCAGGAAGAAGATGCGCTGGCCGGCGACGAGTCCGATGCCTTCGACGGGCGTGCCGTCGACGGTGCCGGTGAACTCAAGGGCCGGCACCCCCGCGAAGGTGGTGTCGGCACGGGAGGACACCACGAAGTCGGGGTTGGCGCCGGTGATGCCGTCGAGCGTCGCGTTGAGGTTGGCCACCGGGTCGGCCACGTAGTAGTCGGGCTGGAGATCGAGGTAGATGAGCAGGTACAGCGCCGAGAGGTTGTCCAGGGTCACGCTGCCGCTGCCGGCATACCCCTCGCCCAGGCTGTCCACCGGCTCGGTGACCTCCTCGGGCGACCCGGGCAGGTCGACGGTGAAGCACCCCACCGTGGCCGCGTAGGTCGTCCACACCTCCTCGGGCACCGTCGTGGTCGTGGCCTGGGTCGTGGTCGTCGTCTCCCGCTCGGTGGTCGACGTGGCCCGGTCCCACTCGTCGTCGTCCTCGTCGTCCCGACCGTCGTCGCCGCCTTCGTCGCGGTCCGACGTGGTGGTGGTCGTCTCCTCGTCGCGTTCCTGCGCCGTCTCGACGTCCTCGTCCTCGCCGTCACCACCGCTCGTGGCGACGAGCGCCACGCCCACCCCCACGAGCAGCAGGACGGCCAGCACGGCCACGATCACCAGCGCCGTTCGCGAGCCGCCGCGCCTCGGCGGCGGGCCGCCCGGCGGACCGACCATGCCCGGCGCCGGTCCCGTCGCTGATGGCGGATAGCCCGGCGGGCCGATCGGTGCGCCGGCGCCGACGCCCGGGGGGACCTGCCCGTAGGCCGCCGTGGGCGGCGGATAGCCGGACACGGCCTGTCCGTAGTCCGCGGCGGGCGGCAGGTAGCCCGAGTCCGGTGGCATCGACGGGCCGGGGGGCGGAGGCTCGAAGGAGGGCGGTGTCGTCGGCGGTGGGCCGTACGGGACCTGCGAACCGCCGCCGGGAGGCGCGAAGATCGGCGCCGCCGTGGGCGCTGCGGCAGGCGGCGGATAGCCCGGCGCGGCAGCCGGCGGATGGCCCGGCGCGGCAGCCGGCGGATAGCCCGGCGCGGCAGGCGGTGGTGACGCATCGGTTGCCGACCGGAGCGCAGCACCGCACGCCGGGCACCAGGCCTCGCCCTCGTTCACGAGCGAGTTGCAGTTCGGACAGGTCTGCATGTCGCCTCCTCGCCGGACCGTCCGCCGACCGCCCGATCAGGTTCCGTCGCCGGCCTGCAGTCGGGACACCAGCCGCGCCAACGGCTCCCTGAAGTCTGGCAGAAGCGGCACACCGCTCGAACGCAGGGCGGCGTTGTCCAACACCGAGTTGGCCGGGCGAGGCGCCGGGCGGGGCGGCTGCAGGTCGGCCGTGGTCACGGGCCGCACCCGGTTCGGGTCCTGCCCACTGGACTCCAGCACGGCGCGGGCGAACTCGTACCAGCTCACCGCACCCTGGTTCGTGACGTGGAACAGACCGGGTCGACGCTCTGTCACCAGGCGCTTGATCATGCCCGCCAGGTCGTCGGCGAACGTCGGGTGCCCGCGCTGGTCGTCGACGAAGGAGAGCGTGTCGTGCTCGCCGGACAGGCGCAGGATCGTCTTGACCATGTTGGCGCCGTGGTACCCGCACACCCAGGAGGTGCGAACGACCGTCGAGCCGGGGTCCAGCTCGCGCTCGCCGGCCAGCTTGGAGCGCCCGTAGACGGACCGGGGAGCCGGGTCGTCCCACTCCCGGTAGGGGCTGTCCTTCGTGCCGTCGAAGACGTAGTCCGTCGACACGTAGAACACCAGCGCACCCACCCGCCGGGCCGCCTCGGCGATGTGGCGGGTGCCGATGACGTTGACGGCGAACGCCCGATCGGGATCACCTTCGCAGTCGTCCACCGCCGTCCACGCGGCCGGGTGCACGACGACGTCGGGGCGGGTGCCGCAGATGGCGCCCAGCACGGCGTCACGATCGGTGATCTCGACCGTGTCGACGTCGGTCGCCACCAGCTCGTGGTGCTCGTCGGCGCCGAAGCACGCCACCAGCTCCCGACCGAGCTGCCCGTTGGCGCCCGTCATGAAGATCCGCATCGTCGTCTCCTCGCTGGTCGTCGCGGCGCTCAGCCCCGCTTGAGGGGTTCCCACCAGGCACGGTTGTCGCGGTACCAGGCCACGGTGGCCTCGAGCGCGCTGTCGAGATCCCGCTCCGGCGCCCAGCCCAGGGCCCGCACCTTCGCCGTGTCGATGGAGTAGCGGCGATCGTGCCCGAGTCGGTCCGCCACGTAGGAGATCATCTCCTCGCCAGCCCCGAGCAGCCCCAGGATGCGTTCGGTGAGCTGGCGGTTGGTGATCTCGTTGCCGGCGCCGATGTTGTAGATCTGGCCGACCTCGCCCCGGCGGAGCACCAGGTCGACGCCGGCGCAGTTGTCGTCGACGTAGCACCAGTCCCGGATGTTGAGCCCGTCGCCGTAGAGCGGCACCTTCACCCCGTCGAGCAGGTTGGTGACGAACAGGGGGATGACCTTCTCGGGGTACTGCCAGGGCCCGAAGTTGTTCGACGACCGGGTGACCAGCACCGGCAGGCCGTACGTCTCGTGGTACGCCAGCGCGATCAGGTCGGAGCCGGCCTTGGAGGCGCTGTAGGGCGAGCGCGGCTCGAGGCGGTCGGTCTCGGTGAACGAGCCCTCCTCGATGGAGCCGTAGACCTCGTCGGTGGAGATGTGCACGAAGCGCTCCACCCCGAGGCGCCGAGCGACGTCGCACATGACGTTGGTGCCGTCGCAGTTGGTCCGCACGAAGGCATCGGGACTGACGATCGAACGGTCGACGTGGCTCTCCGCGGCGAAGTGCACGACGGCGTCGTGGCCGGCCATGGCCTCGGTGACGGCATCGCGGTCGCAGATGTCGCCCTTCACGAACGAGTACCGGGGGTCGGCGTCGAGGTCGGCGAGGGTGGCCAGGTTCCCCGCGTAGGTCAGGGCGTCGAAGACGGTGACCTCGTCGTCGGTGGTGTCGAGCACACGACGGACGTAGTTCGAACCGATGAACCCGGCCGCGCCGGTGACGAACAGCTTCATAGGCCGCACATCCTCGCAGACCTGCCGGGCGGCGGGCGAACACCCGCGGCGGGCTCGTGTGGCTGGCTACCGTTGCCGGCCGTGGCCGAACCGCAACCCCGTGGCCCGGACCCGGATGGCGCCGAGCGCGACTGGTTCGGCTACCCCCTCCCGCCGAGCGAGGGCGGGGCCCGGGGGCCGGTGGCCTGCCCGCTGTGCGGCGTCCCCTTCACCGCCGCCGACGAGCTGGCCGCCCACGCGGCGTCGGTCCACGGCCTACGCCGGGGAAGCGGCCGACGACCCGGCGTCACGGGCCGTCTGCGCCGATGGTGGCACGCCCTCGGGTTCCTGCCCCTGTGGTTCGTGCTGCCACTCGACGCGCTCCTGGTGGCCCTCGTCGTGGCAGTGCTGTGGGACGTGGACCCCTGGGTCGCGGCGGCCGCCGGGGCGCTGGCCACCTTCCCGCTGGTGCTGGTGCTCAGCCACCGAACCTTCTCCCGACGGGTCTGACCGGTCGGGCCGTGCGCTCGTCGGCGGGAACATCCCTGCCGGATGGGGACGCCGTCCTCTGGTCGCTCTGCGTCCCTGAGCGCACGATGATGTCGGAGGAGCAAGGGGGTGGGCCATGAGCGACCTCCCGACCTCGGCGTCCCCGACCGCACCGGTACCGCACGGGACCGCGACACGGCATCGACGGTGGCCACGATCCCGCATCGCCTTCCTCGCCGGCGTTCTCGTCCTCGCCCTGGTCGCGCTCGTGACCACGCTCGTGGTGGCCACCCGCGACCACGACGACACCCCGGAGCAGGCCGCCACCACCACGACGACCACCGTCGAGGCGATCACCACCGAGACGACCACCGCCCAGAGCACGACCACCTTGGCGAGCACCACCACCACGACCGCGCCGACGACGACCACGACGCTGACCCCCGCGCCGGTCACCGTCGGCCCCACCTACCCCACCGCCCTCGGCCGCCACCTCGTCCCCTGGAACCAGATCGACGACGGCTGGACCCTCGTGGTCTACGACGGGTGCTCCGGCGCCGAGGCGAACGACCCCGCAGTGGTGTACCTGGTCGATCCGGTCGGCACCCGCTACGAGATCACGACCCTGCCGATGCAGGACCGGCTGCCTGGAGCGCCGTGCTGGCCCCAGCAGCACCTGCTCGACTGGGCGGTCGAGGGCGACGTGGCGCTGCTCGGTCAGTCCTGCTGCGACTCCACCGTGCTCGAGCTGCTCGACCTGCGGTCCGGGGATCGCACCGAGCTGGTGACGACGAGCATCGGGAGCGCGGGACTGACCCGCCCGACCGGCGCACAACTCGTGGTGTCGGGCATGGTGGGCGACGACGCGACGTGGCGCATCGCCCGCTACGACCGCCTGGGCCACGCCCTCGTGGTCTTCGAGGAGGCGAGCAGCACCGACACCGGGTGGATCCCCCACCACGACGCCTGGCTGTACACCGACGACGGCACCGCGCTCGTCCTCGGTGGCGGGTGGACCGACGACGCACCCGGCCTGGAGGTGGTGGGCAACGACGGGTCCTGGCGTCGACCACTCGACACCCCGGGTCTGCGCTGCACGCCGCTGCGGTGGTGGGACCCCACCACGGCGCTCGTGCGCTGCCACGTGACCGGCACGTCGGGCCTCGAGTCCTTGTGGCTGGTCCCGCTGGACGGCACGCCGGCCAGCCCGGTGGCCGACCCCGGACCGGACTGCCCAGGCCTGTGCGGACTCGTCGACGCGTGGCCGGCCGGGGACGCGCTCGTCCTGCGACGCATCGGTGCCCAGGGCGAGAGCCGGCTGGAGCGGGCCGCGGCCGACGGCGGCGTCACCGTGCTGCCCATCGGCGGCGCTCCAGTGGGGCTCGACACGCTCCGGGTCCACGACGGGCGCATCCTGGTCGTCGTCCGGGACCTCGGCACCTCACGGGCCGAGCTGGTGGGCACCGCCGCAGACGGCACGGACGCGCGGGTACTGGTGCCGGCCACGGGGGGCACGCACGGGGTGTGCAGCGCAGCCGCCGGCGCGACCGGCACGGTGCGGGCCTGGTGACGATGCGTGCCCGTCAGCGGTCCGGCGTCGTCAGACCCGCAGGCCCCAGTAGGGGCGACGACCGGGGTCGATCTCGGCCCGGCTCGGGTTGGCCTGGTCACGGCCCGACAGGATCGGCTCGGCCAGACCCCAGTCGGCGTCGATCTCCGGGTCGTCCCACGCCACGCCCAGCTCGTCGGCGGGGTTGTAGTAGCCGTCGACGAGGTACGTGATGGTCATGTCCGACAGGGCCGCGAACCCGTGGGCCACCCCCGGCGGGATGAAGACCCCACGGTGGGAGTGCGAGCCGTCGCCCTGGCGGCCCAGGTCGAAGGTCTGGGTGGCGCCGTCGGTGGGTGAGCCCACCCGCAGGTCGTGCAGCACCACGCGGCACGCGCCGAACGGCACGTACCAGTAGTCGGCCTGGTGCAGGTGGTAGTGCAGGCCCACCACCGCACCCGCCTGGCGGTCACCGCGGTTGCCCTGGATCATCTCGCGGCCCTGCGGGAACCACTCCCGCCGGTAGGTCTCCACGAAGAACCCCCGCTCGTCACCGTGGAGGGTCGGGTCGACCACGTACACACCTGCGATGCGATCGGATTCGGTGATGTCGGCCATGGGTTCCTTCTCGTACGTCGAGGTCTCGTGTCGCCGCTGCCCGGGACGAGCCGCGGGCGGGGTCAGGGGATCTCCACCCGGGAGTGGTCGCCCAGCATGAGGCGGGTGGCCTGTGGACGGGTCGTACCCCGCACCACCTCCACCTGCTTGCCGATCAGGGAGTCGGCGACCCGGGGGATGCCCACGATGAGGCTCTGCTCGAGCACCACCGAGTGCTCGATCTCGCTGTCGACGATCTCGCAGTCGGTGTACACGGAGGTGAAGGGCCCGATGTAGCTGTTCACCACCCGCGTGCGCTCGCCGATGATGGCCGGTCCCCGCACCGTGGAGTTCACGATCTCGGCGCCGGCCTCGATGACCACGCGGCCCTCCACCTTGGAGCGCTCGTCGACGGTGCCGCGGTTGGACGACTCCAGGGTCTCGAGGATCAGTCGGTTGCCCTCCAGCAGCGGCTCCAGCTTGCCCGTGTCCTTCCACCAGCCCTCGAGGACCTCGT
>JALOLF010000236.1 GCA_025456085.1 Acidimicrobiales bacterium | reverse complement strand
GCACCAGCACCAGCCCCCGCACCAGCACCAGCCCCTGCACCAGCACCAGCCCCCGCACCAGCACCAGCACCCGCACCCGCACCCGCACCAGCACCAGCACCCGCACCCGCACCAGCGCCAGCCCCCGCACCCGCACCAGCACCAGCGCCAGCCCCCGCACCGGCTCCGGCTCCGGCGCCAGCCCCAGGGGTGGGCCCCGCTGCCGAGACTGACGCCGCCGACGCGGTGAAGGCCTCGCCGAGGTACACCGGCTGAGCCCTCGGCGGGCCTGACGGCCGCGTCGATGAACACCCCCCCAACACCCCGATCCGTGCTGCTGGTGGAGATCGATGGCTTCGTGGCGTCGATCACCCTCCCTGCGACGCTGCGAGGTTCCTTCGCGCGCCGACTGAGCGGACCGCTGGGGTCGGCCTCCGGATCCCCCGAGGTGCGCTACGAGGTCGCCGGCCACGCTCCCGACCGCTACGGGCTCGAGCGCGGGAATGCCGGGTTGCGGCACAACGTCGCCGCGGACGTCGCGATCCAGGCACTTCTCACCGACCTCCCCGATGCCATGCACCGCCGGCGACCCGACCTGGTGTTCGCCAGGGCGGGTGCCGTGTCGTGGCACGGACGTGGCATCGTCGTCCTCGAATCGGCCGAGTCGACGGCCCTGATCGACGCGCTCGTCGAGGCGGGGGCGACGCTGCTGTCGACCGGTCGGGCGGTCTTCGACCGATCCGGCCACGTACTCCCGGTCCTCGTGGCCGGCGCCACCGGACCGGATGCCGACAGCCGGGTGGAGACGAGCTCACCGCACGCCGTCCCCCTGATGCTCGTGGTCGCGGCCGGACGCGACGCGGATCCGGCCGAGGTCACCGGCGCTCGTGCCGCCCTGGCGCTGCTGGAACGGGTGGTGCCGAACCAGCAGCGAGCCGCGGCGACGAGGTCTCTGCTCGGCCGGCTCGCACCTCATCTGATCCTGCTTCGCAACGACGCACCCGACGTTGCAGAGCAGGCTGCCGGCATCATCGTCAGAGCCGGGCAACAGCCGATCGTCGAACTCCCGACGCCACCCGACGACGCCGAGGCCCACAGCGTCGCGGAGGAGCGAGAGGGAATGGTGACGCGGGCTCGCCACCTTCGCTTCGATGACCTCCTCCCGGCCGAGGAACTCGGCCGCCTCCTCGACCATGCCCTGACGCGAGAGACTGACCTCGCCCCGAGCCAGGTCATCACCGACGAACCGGTCGACGACCACAAGGACCTCCGTCGGTCACAGACGGTCTTCGAGCTCGACCAGGTCTGGGATCTGTTCGAACGACGACTCGTCGGCCTCCTACCCCACATCCGCCGAGAACTCGGTATCGACTGGTTCGAGCTCGGCCCCATCGAGCGCCAGCTCACGGTGCACGGTGACGGGGACCACTTCGCCCTGCACATCGATGATGCCGGTCCTGATGTCGCCGCCCGGAAGGTCAGCGCGGTGTTCTACTTCAACCGCGAACCCCAGGGCTACTCGGGTGGCGAGCTCCGCCTCTTCGACACCGTCGAGGTGGGCGGGCGGATCGAGCCCGCCGACACCTTCACCGACGTGGTCCCGAAGAACAACACCCTCGTTGTCTTCGGTAGCGATGCACCGCACGAGGTGCGCCCTGTTCACGTCCCCGGCGACGCCTTCGAGGATCGGCGGTTCACCGTCGTGTGCTGGGTCAGGCGGGCCAAGACTCCCGCCGAGGTCTTCACCGGCGACGCCGCCCGACTCGCCGACCTCCAGCACGAGCTCCTCCCAGCGCTGACCACCGACGGGTTCCGGGTCGTGGCCACGCCTCCCGACGTGCAGGCCCGGCTCGCCGAGGCCTTCGCCGCCGGGGCCGCAACACGCTTCGACGAAGCCGTCGACGAGAACATCCTGCCCACCGGGACGCCTTCGTTCATCGACGTCGGCGAGCTCGGCCCCTGGGTGCTCGAGGAGCTGAGGGCGATGCACGAGCACTGGTGTCAGGCGCCGCTGGAGCCCACCGCGTCCTACGGGCTCAGGGTCTATGGCGAGGGTCAGACGTTGATCCGGCACACCGATCGCTACGAAACCCACGTCATCAGTTCCGTCGTGCACGTCGCCGCCGACGTCGACGAACCGTGGCCGCTCGTGGTGGAGGACCATGAGGGCCGGCGCCGCGACGTCTACCTCGAGCCGGGACAACTGATGCTCTACGAAGGAGCCAAGCTCCCGCACAGCCGACCGCATCCACTACGAGGCCGCCACTACGCGTCCTTGTTCCTCCACTACCGCCCGACCGATTGGCTTCGCACCCTCGATCGGGTGAGCCGGGACGCCACGAGCAGGGTCGAGTCCTAGGGTCAGGTTCACGCGAGGACGTCCCCCGGCAGGCCGAGGCTCATCACAAGGGGTGGGCGACACAGGACTCGAGCCCGTGACCGCTGCCGTGTGAACGGGAAACCCCGGCGCGTCACCACTTCCGCAAGAGGGCCGCCAAGGGCCGCCGAGGGCCACGAAGCCGCAGATCACCGGCCAGACCCCGATCGACGGTCGATGGCCGCGACCGCACAACGCACGACCAGTGACCGCCTCGACGAATGGGCCCAGCTCAACCGAGGTATCGCCCGCATGACCGAGCAGGCCGTGCGCCGACGCCATCCCGACCACGACGACCGACAGGTCTTCTCGGCGCTCGTCCGCCGCCTCCACGGCGACGACCTCGCCCTGGAGGTCTGGCCCGACGCCGCCGCCGTCGAACGGTGATCGACCTCGCGCGGATCCTGCGCACCGTCGTCGACACCCTCGAACAGACCCAGATCGGCTACGTCGTCGTCGGATCGACCGCCGCATCCGAGCGGACGTGTTCGATGTCCCCTGCTGGGTCGCCAGCGCGGAAGACGTCGTCCTGGCCGAGCTCCGCTGGCGCATGACCTCCCGCTCGGAGGTCCAATGGCGAGACTGCATCGAGACCGCGTCCACCAACGACCTCGACATCACCTACCTGCGGCACTGGGCACACGAACTCGGCGTCACCGACGACCTCCGAGCGCTTCTCGACACCACTGAAGCTGCCACGCGCGACTGACACCGGCACCCTGCCGCACCCCATATCGGCCCAGGCAGTGCCCTCGGTGGTGACGATCTGACAGTGCTCTCGGCGCTGCTCGAGGCCCGAACGCCATCATCGGAGCGAATCGAAGCCGGCGAGGCGTTCACCCAGCGATCGGTCAGCGACCGAGCACGGTGCGGCGACCTCGTCGAGGAAGACGGGTGACGACGCGGATCGCGGTACCGACGGCGAGCAGGGTCCGGCCGACGACTACGAGCGCCCGCGAATCGGCACCGGTCACCGGCAGCGAGCCCGTAGCGCTGGCGGTCAGCGCCGTGCCGGTGCCCTTCGCAGGACCGGCAGTTGGCGCAGCCGTGATCGACAGCGTCGTGGTCGACGGCGTCGTCGTGGTTGTGGCGGTGGCCGGACCGGGAGGCGCGCCGTTGGCCGGGCCGCCGGGATCGACGACCGTTCCGTTCCCGGTGAGGTAGTCGTTGCTGCCGATCACGCCGTCCTGGAGGTGCAGAACCCAGGTGCCCGTCCTGCCCGTCAGCGGGTCCTGTTCGAACGGCAGGGCCCCGAGGCCCGTCGCCGGGTCGTGGTCGAACCCGTACCACTGCGGCTGGAGGCCGGGGAACGGTACGCCGTAGCGCCGGTAGAACAGCGACTTCTCGGTCGTCGATACGACCACGTCTGCCCTGCTTGCCGGTCTTAGAGCCGTCGCGAAGTAGCGGCGTGGGCGTGTTCGGCTGGGGTGTGGTCGCCGGGACCCTCTCTGGGGACGCTCAGGCGGGCATGGTGGTGAGTCCGGCGACGGCGGCGACGACGTCGTCGAAGCGGCGGGCGTGGAGGCGGTAGCCGTGCAGGACGCGGCGGACCTTGAGCCGTCGGATGGCGTGTTCGACCTTGACGCGCTGTTTGGCGATCTCGCGGTTGAAGTCCTTCTCGGCGGCGGCGAGTCCCTCGCTGGGGGCGGGCCGGTCCTTGCGGCGCCGGGGCTTGGGGGTGAACGCGCCGGCGAGCTTCAGGCGTTTGGCGATCCCGCGGTACGCCTTGTCGGCGAGCACGGTGACCTTCGATTCGGCCAGTGGGCTCGCCGCGGTGCTGGTGGCGACGGCGGTGAGGTCGTGCAGCGACCCGACGCCGGTGCCGCCCACCCACAACAGGCGGCCCTCATCGTCGGTGAGCGCGGTGAAGTTGCGGGTGTGACGGCCCCGGTGGTGGTTGTAGAGCGGCTTCTGCACATCCCAGTCCCGGGGCCGGCCGACGGGCACGAAGGTGCCGTCCACCAGCGCGGCGCGCTGGGCGTCGGTGAGCGTGGCCAACTGGGCCTCGAGGGCGGCGGTGTCGGCGATGACGGTGCCATCGGGGGCGGTGATGCCCCGGGCGGCCAGCAGCGGCAACAGCTCGTTCATCGAACGCAGCACCGCGTCCTTGGATACGCCGAACAGGCCGCCCAGCGCCCGGTAGGAGATGTTCCACCGCAGGTACATGAGCACCATCAACAGGCGGGCCGCGAAGGGGATGGCGTGCTTGCGGCCCGCGCCCTGCACCCGCTGGCGGCCTGGGCGCTCCAGGCGCTCGAAGCGGGCCGTCTCCCACGCCTGGCCGATCTCGTCGACCAGTCGGGCGAACTGCTCAACGCTCACCCCCGACAGTTCCTTCAGCACCGGGGCGGGGATCGTACGAACCTGAGCCATCGATGAAGCCATACCCCGATCAAAACACACAGCCGGCTAA
>JALOLF010000235.1 GCA_025456085.1 Acidimicrobiales bacterium | reverse complement strand
GGCCTCGGGCGTGACGTTCATCGCCATGGCCTACGCCTACAAGACGCTCAACGGGCAGGCCGTCGCCGCCTGATCCGGACCATGACGTCGAACGGGGCGCCCTTCGGGGCGCCCCGTTCGCGTCCGTGCACTCGTGTCCGGAACCCGCCGCGTCGCCGCTGAACGAGGCGCCCGACGTCAGCGCAGCGCGGTGGCGGCGGGGTGCAACGGCTCGGGCAACTCGGTGGTGCCCATCAGCCACCGGTCGGTCGCCGCCGCGCAGGCACGCCCCTCGGCGATGGCCCACACGATGAGGCTCTGGCCGCGGCCCATGTCGCCGCACACGAACACGCCCTCGACGTTGGTCATCCAGTTGCCGTCACGGGCCACGTTGCCCCGGGCGTCGACCTCGGCACCGAGCTGGTCGAGCAGGCCCTCCCGCTCGGCGCCGGTGAAGCCCATGGCCAGCAGCACGAGGTCGCAGGGCAGCTCGAAGTCGGAGCCCTCGACGCGTTGGAAGCCCGGCCGCCCGTCGACGACGGCGCTGGCCACCTCGTGACCCCGCAGCGCCACGACCCGGCCCTCGTCGTCACCCACGAACTCGGTGGTCGACACCGCGTACACCCGCTCACCGCCCTCCTCGTGGGCGGACGACGTGCGGTAGACGAGCGGCCACGTGGGCCACGGCGTGGACGGGTCCCGGGCCTCGGGCGGGCGGGGCATGATCTCGAACTGGTGCACCGAGCGCGCCCCCTGACGGTGCGCCGTGCCCAGGCAGTCGGCGCCGGTGTCGCCGCCGCCGATGATGATCACCCGCTTGCCCTCCGCGGAGATGGCCGGCTCGTCGAGATCGCCCTCCTGCACGCGGTTGGCCATCGGCAGGTACTCCATGGCCTGGTGGATGCCGGCCAGCTCCCGGCCGGGCACGGGCAGGTCGCGGCGCACGGTGGCGCCGCCGGCGAGCACGACGGCGTCGAAGTCGCGTCGCAGCTCGTCCGCGGGGACCTCGACGCCGACGGCCGTGTTCACCCGGAACGTCGTGCCCTCCGCTTCCATCTGGGCCAGGCGTCGGTCGAGGAACCGCTTCTCCATCTTGAACTCGGGGATGCCGTAGCGCAGCAGGCCTCCGATGCGGTCGTCGCGCTCGAACACCGTCACCTCGTGGCCGGCCCGGGTGAGTTGCTGGGCCGCGGCGAGCCCCGCCGGCCCGGAGCCCACGACCGCGATCCGCCTGCCCGTGCGCCGATCGGGGTGCACGGGCTTCACCCAGCCCTCCGACCAGGCCCGCTCGATGATCTCCACCTCGACCTGCTTGATGGTCACCGGGTCCTGGTTGATGCCCAGCACGCAGGCGGCCTCGCACGGTGCGGGGCAGAGTCGGCCCGTGAACTCGGGGAAGTTGTTGGTGGCGTGCAGCCGGTCGATGGCCTCGTGCCAGCGATCGCGGTACACGAGGTCGTTCCAGTCCGGGATGATGTTGCCCAGCGGGCACCCGTTGTTGCAGAACGGGATGCCGCAGTCCATGCACCGACTGGCCTGGGTGCGGATGTGCACGATGGGGAACGGCTCGTAGACCTCCCGCCAGTCCTGGAGACGGACCGGCACCGGTCGACGTCGGGGCAGTTCACGGCCGTGCTTGAGGAACCCCTGCTGGTCACCCATCGCTCTTCGTCGTCCCTTCTGCGTCTCGATCGTTCATGCCCGTGAGGCGGCCATGATCGCCTCCAGCACGTCGATGCCCTGCTCCTCGGCCTCGCGCTGGGCCCGCAGGACCCGCTTGTAGTCGCGGGGCATGACCTTCACGAACCGCTCGACCTCGGTGTCCCAGTCCTCCAGGAGGCGCCGGGCCACGGCCGAGTCGGTCTCGGCCAGATGCCGCTGGACCCGGTCGTGCAGCCAGTCGCGGTCCTCGTCGGTGAGCGGGTCGAGGTCGACCATCTCCCGGTTCACCCGCGCCGGGAAGGTGCCGTCGGCGTCGTGCACGAACGCGATGCCGCCCGACATGCCCGCCCCGAAGTTGCGTCCGGTCGTGCCGAGCACCACGGCCCGGCCGCCGGTCATGTACTCACAGGCGTGGTCGCCCACGCCCTCGACGACGGCGACGGCCCCGGAGTTGCGCACGCAGAACCGCTCGCCCACCACACCGCGCAGGAACAGCTCACCGGCCGTGGCCCCGTAGAGGATCACGTTGCCGGCGATGATGTTCTCCTCGGCCACGAACGTCGATGCCTGCGGCGGGCGCACGATGATCCGCCCTCCGGACAGGCCCTTGCCGGTGTAGTCGTTGGCGTCGCCCTCCAGGCGCAGGGTGATCCCCCGGGGCACGAAGGCCCCGAAGCTCTGGCCGGCCGAGCCGGTGAGGTTCACCACGATGGTGTCGTCGGGCAGGCCCTCCCCACCGAAGCGGCGGGTCAGCTCCGAACCCAGCATGGTGCCGACGGTGCGGTTCACGTTGCGGATCGGCAGGTCGAGGGTCACGGGCTCTGCCGAGGCCAGCGCCGGCTCCGCGAGGCGGATGAGCTCGTTGTCGAGGGCGTGGCGCAGGCCGTGGTCCTGTTCCACCACCTGCGTGCGCGCCGCACCCTCGGGCAGCTCGGGCAGGTGCAGGATCGGGGCCAGGTCGAGGCCGGAGGCCTTCCAGTGGTCGACCGCGGCCTCGACGTCGAGCAGGTCGGCGCGCCCGATGGCCTCCTCGAGGGAGCGGAAGCCCAGCTCGGCGAGCAGTGCCCGCACCTCCTCTGCGATGTACTCGAAGAACGTGACCACGAACTCGGGCTTGCCGGTGAAGCGCTCCCGCAGCACGGGGTTCTGAGTGGCGATGCCGACCGGACAGGTGTCGAGGTGGCAGACGCGCATCATCACGCAGCCCGACACCACCAGAGGCGCCGTGGCGAACCCGTACTCCTCGGCGCCGAGGAGCGCCGCGATCATGACGTCACGCCCCGTCTTCATCTGGCCGTCCACCTGGACCACGATGCGGTCGCGGAGCCCGTTGAGCAGCAGCGTCTGCTGCGTCTCGGCCAGACCCAGCTCCCACGGCGCTCCGGCGTGCTTGAGCGACGTCAGCGGCGAGGCGCCGGTGCCGCCGTCGTGTCCGGAGATGAGCACCACATCGGCGTGGGCCTTCGAGACCCCCGCGGCGACCGTGCCCACCCCGACCTCGGCCACCAGCTTCACGTGGACCCGGGCCCGGGGGTTGGAGTTCTTGAGGTCGTGGATGAGCTGGGCCAGGTCCTCGATGGAGTAGATGTCGTGGTGCGGCGGGGGCGAGATGAGACCCACGCCGGGCGTGGAGTGCCGCGTCTTGGCGATCCACGGGTACACCTTGTGGCCGGGGAGCTGACCGCCCTCGCCGGGCTTGGCGCCCTGGGCCATCTTGATCTGCAGGTCGTCGGCGTTGACCAGGTACTCCGAGGTCACCCCGAAGCGACCCGACGCCACCTGCTTGATGGCGCTGCGCTTGGAGTCGCCGTTGGGCATCGGCACGAACCGCTCCGGGTCCTCGCCCCCCTCGCCGGTGTTGGACCGGGCGCCGAGGCGGTTCATGGCGATGGCCAGCGTCTCGTGGGCCTCGGCCGAGATGGACCCGTAGGACATGGCGCCGGTGTTGAACCGCTTCACGATCTCCGAGACCGGCTCCACCTCCTCGATCGGGATCGACGGCCGCTCGCCGGCGCGGAAGCGGAACAGCCCCCGCAGCGTGGCGAGCTGCTCGGCCTGGTCGTCGACGAGGCGCGTGTACTCCTTGAAGACCTCGAAGCGGCCCGTGCGGGTGGCGTGCTGGAGCTTGTAGACGGTCTCGGGGTTGAAGAGGTGGAACTCTCCCTCCCGGCGCCACTGGTACTCGCCGCCGTACTCCAAGGTCCGGTG
>JALOLF010000003.1 GCA_025456085.1 Acidimicrobiales bacterium | reverse complement strand
CGCGACCCCGGTGGCACCCCCACCCGCGGCGCCCCCACCCGGGCTGGCACCACCCCCCGCGGACGCACCCATCCCGACACCACCACCGGCGCCGCCCCTGCAACAGCCGGTGACCCCGCCCGCCATGGCCCCCATCCCCGGCGGCCCCGTCACCGGCGTTCCGAAGCAGGGGCCCCCGAAGGTGCTCATCGTGCTGGGCATCCTGATCGTGGTGCTGGTCATCGCGCTGGTCGCGGCGCTCCTGCTCACCTCCTGATCGCCCGCTCAGGACAGCGGGCGCCAGGTCTGGCTCGCCGGGTCCAGCGCCAGCCACTGCTCCTCTCGGGCGTTCCACACCACGTAGGCCCCCAGCGTCTTGTCGTAGACGGGGTTGCCGTCTCGCTTGGCCTTGCGGGGTGGCACGTAGGCGAGGGGAAGGTGGTGCTCCTCGGCGTAGGCCATCGCCTCCTCACGCGTCACCGATGGCGGGCCGGCGACGACACCGCCCGAAGCGGCCGGCACGAGCAGCCGACCCAGGTAGAACGCGTCGATCACGTAGGTGCCCGCCGCGTAGTCGTGCGGGGCACGGTGCGCCTTCGTGCCGAGCACGAACCCGAAGGCCACGAGCGCGTAGAGCGAGCCCAGGCACGAGGAGCCGATCGTGAACACGAGGCCGCGCAGCGCCGCCCACCCCGGGCCGGGAGGGCGCCCCTCCCACCGCACGACCCGCAACCCCAGGGCGAGCTTGCCGGGCGTCCATCCGTACGCCCCCACCAGCCACACCCGCGACACGACCCACCACGCCAGGTAGAACAGGGCGAGCGCGATCCACTGCGGCGCGTTGTCACCCACGTCCTGTGGTACGACCACGCCGACGGTCTGCTCGACGTCGAGGTCGAGCACGGAGATCAGCACCAACAGGATCACCACGTCGATGATCCCGTCGAGGAAGTAGGCGACGACGCGTGCCCAGATCCGTCGTGTCGGGTCCATCCCATCGGTCGGTAGCACCACGTCGAGCCTCCCGTCGGTCGCCGTGCCCGCTCGCGGCACGGCCCCTCGCTCAGGTGTACCAGGCAACCACGTCGGCGATGACGTGGGTGGCCCCGTCGTTGTTGTAGAGCGCGACCCGGCCGGCCCCGCTGACCCGCACGACGACGAGGTTGGGCACGGTCTGGCCGGCCACGAAGTTGAGGTTCGACGCGGTCGGCATGGAGGCCGCATCGGCCGGGAAGACGGTGAGGTGGCTCGACGCCGTCGGACCGGTCACCGTGACGTTCAGCACCACGGCCTTGGCGCCCGGGGGGACGGGGCCCGCTCCCCCGACCTGCAGCAGCCGGGTCTCACCGTCGCCGAAGGCACCGGACGGCCCCCCCAGCCCCGACCGGGTGTCGAGCAGGCGGGCCGGCGAGGAGGGGGTGAGGCGCCCCACCGCGCCGGGCGCGTAGTACCCCACCACGTCGACCACCACGTGGGTCGTCCCCGCGTTGTTGAACAGGCTGATGGCGCCACCCGCACCGACCCTGACCGTCACCAGGTTGGGCACGGTCTGACCGGCGACGAAGTTGAGGTTCGAGGCCACCGGCATGGTCACACCGGCGGGCCAGACCGTGAGGTGGCTCGCCGACGAGGCGCCCGTGGCCGTCACGTTGACCACGACGGCCGTGGCCGTCGCCGGCACCGGGCCTCCCCCGCCCGTGACGGGCAGGACACGCGTCACGCCCGCTCCCAGTGGTGCCGGCGCCGGCGGGTTCGAGGGGCCGCTGCGCGTGTCGAGCAGCCGAGTGGGGGTGACGCCGGTGAACACGTCACCCGTCGTCCCGGCACCCGTGTCGAACCAACCCACCACGTCGAACACGAGGTCGGTGTCGCCCCGGTGGTTGTCGACGCGGACCTTGCCACCCGCTCCCACCTTGGCCACCACCAGGTTCGGCACCGTCTGGCCGCGCACGACGTTCAGGTTCGAGGCCTCGGGCACCTGCCCGTAGGACGACTGGTCGTCGTACAGCGAGCGCCTCGCCGGCTTGGGGAAGATGGTGAGGTGGCTCGGTTCTGTCGGAGCCACGGCCGTCACGTTCAGCACGACGGCCGCCACGCCCGTCGTGGGCACCCCGAAGGCCCCGGTCACCCGCACCTCGTGGTTGACGGCGGCCGCCCGCCGCACGTCGGGGTTCGGGTCCGCGCTGGCCCCGTCGCCCTGGTGCACCTTCTCGGCGGGGTGGCCGATCCCGACACGGGTGTCGAGCACCCGACCCGGGGTGACGGGGTGGAAGCCGCCGCTGGTCACCGTGGGCGTGCCGGCCAGGTGCTCGCAGGTGTCGAGGCCGAAGCAGGTCGCCTCCAGGTCGAGGTCCACGGTGGTGGCGCCGGCGATGGTGACGAAGCCCACGATCTTCGTGTCCCGCAGGCGGTCCTCGATGAAGACGATGTACTCGCCGTCGTAGACGTAGCCCGACGTCCAGGCCGAGCCCCGGTTGCCGAGCGCGGCGAAGCCCTGCACACCGACACCGCCGGAGGACACGGCGCCGTCACCCTGCTGGAAGAAGGCCACGCCGAGGCGGTCGGTGGTGACCGCCGCGTTGGACACGACGGTGCCGGTGAGCCGGCCCGTGCCGGGCCGACCCTGCTGGGGCAACGGGATCGCGCCCACCTCGGGCGTCGAGCGTGCCGCGCCGGCCGACGAGGTGAAGCCCCCGACCCACAGCGCCGCGCCTCCGGTGGTCTGCGTCCACGGGTCGTAGGCGCCGCCGGGGCCGTACGGGTAGAGCTCGACGTGGGCCTTGGTCATCTTGTTGGCCCAGTTGTGGGTGACGCCGCCCTCCGCGTTGCGCACCACCATGCCGGACGAGAAGTCGCTGCCCGAGGGCGTCCAGCGGTGCACGTCGTAGTAGCCCGAGTCGCACACCGCCCGGTAGGTCTCCGACGGGTTCGAACAGGGGCTGTAGTCCTGCGACCCGAGGAGGACGTCGACGCCGACGTGGCCCGAGGTGGTGGCCGGCGTGACGCCGGTGATGCCGATGGTGGCGGTGGTGACCGAGCGGACGGCACCGATCTGGGTCGAGTCGAGCGCCGCGGCCGGGCCGACGCCGGGCACCACCGCGAGCACCGCCGCCAGCACGAGCCCCACCGCTGCCCGACGCGCCAGCTGCGGGGCACGGGCGACGGCTCGTGCGGGTGGACGACGTGACCGACGGCGCTTCACCCCCCGGTTTTCGACACCGACACCCACCGCCTGAAGCCGACGGCCCTACACGACGAGAGCCGGAACGGCCTGGGTGCCGGTGCCGGCACCCAGCACGAGGATGTTGAGCGTCGAACCCACGGGCTGGCCCGGCGCCGCGGCCAAGGTGACGACCGTGCTGGCACCGGGCTGCACGGTGCCCTGGGCCGTTCCCCCGGTCCCCGACACGAAGCCGACACCCGACAGCAGCCAGCCACCGGGGAGCGTGCCCTGGTTCGTCAGGGTGATGGCCGTCGAGCCCTGGCGCGGCAACGCCAGGTAGCCGGCGGCGGTGCGCGGATAGGTCACCACGATGTCCGCCCGACCCGACGTGGTCGGAGGCGCCGGCACCGTCGCCACCACGGTCGGGGGCGCGACGGTCGTGGGGGCGGTCGTCGGCGGCGTGGTGGTCGTGGTGGTGGGCGCGGCCGTGGACGTCGTCGTGGCGGCGGTCGTGGTGGTGGTGGAGGAGGAGGAGGCCTCCGTGGCGCCGGACGAGGACGGGGCCTCGGACGCCGGGGAGGCGTCGTCGCCCACCGCTCGAGGTGCTGCCTGCTCCCCGACGGGCGTCGTCGCCTGGCCGTCGCCTCCCGTGCCCAGGCGGAAGCCGAGCCCGAACCCGGCGGCGACCACCAGCAACCCGGCGGCGATCAGCAGTCCGCGGCTCGTGGAGCCGGGCGGCGAGGGCTCAGGCACCCTTGGCGGCCTGGCGGGCGGCGGTGACCACCGGGTCCCACACCGGCGAGAACGGCGGGGCGTACGCCAGGTCCAGGTCGATCATCTCGTCGACGCTCATCTCGTTCCAGATGGCGGTCGCCACCGTGTCGATGCGCTTGCCGGAACCGGGACCGCCCACGATCTGCCCGCCCAGCAGCCGACCGGTGCCGCACTCCGCCACCAGCTTCACGGTGATGGGCTCGGCTCCGGGGTAGTAGTGGGCGCGCGTGCTGGCCTTGGCCTTGCCGACCACGTACTCGAACCCCGCCACGGAGGCCTCGGCCTCGGTGAGACCGGTGCGGGCGACCTCGGTGGTGCAGATGCGGGTCACGGCACTTCCCAGCACACCGGCGAAGGTGGCGTCTCCCCCGCCCAGGTTCACCCCCGCCACCCGCGCCTGGCGGTTGGCGACGGTGCCCAGCGCCACGTGCACCTGTTGGCGCGTCACCCGGTGGAACGACTCGCAGCAGTCCCCGGCGCCGTAGACGCCCTCGGCGCTCGTGCGTTGGTGGTCGTCGACCCGGATGGCGTTGCGCACCCCGAGCGCGATCCCGGCGGCACCGGCCAGCTCGCTGTTCGGGGTGACCCCCATGCCGAGCACGACGAGGTCCGCGGGCTCCTTCCCCTCGGCGGTGACCACGCCGTCGGGCTCGAAGCCCAGCACCTCGACCCCGGTGCGCACCGCGATGCCGTGCTCGGCCATGACCCCCACCACCAGGTCGGCCATGTCGGCATCCAGGGTGCGCATGGCCTGCGGGGCGGCCTCCAGCACCACGACCTCCGCCCCGAAGTGGCAGAACGCCTCGGCCATCTCCAGGCCGATGTAGCCCCCGCCCACGACCACGACGCGCTGCGCGCCCCGGGCCCGGGCCTCGTCGTGGAGGCGTTCGGCGTCGTCGAGGGTCTGCACGCCGAAGACGTTGTCCCCGTCGATGCCGGGCAGCGGTGGGCGCAGCGGACGTGCGCCGGTGCCGATGAGGAGTTGGTCGAACCCCAGGCGATCGGTGCGGCCGGCGTCGAGGTCGCGATACTCCACGTCGCGCCGGTCCAGGTCGATGCCGACCACCTCGTGGCGCAGCCGCACGTCGATGTTCTGACGGGAGCGGAACTCCTCGGGGCTGCGGGCCACGAGGCGCTCGAGCTCGGCGATCTCGCCCGACACGAAGAAGGGGATGCCGCAGGCGGCGTAGCTGGTGCGCAGGCCGCGCTCCAACGCCACGATCTCGAGCTCGGGACGCATCCGGCGGACCTGTGACGCGCCGGCCATGCCGCCGGCGTCGCCTCCGATGACCACGAGTCGCTCCGTCATGGCGTCGACGCTACCCGCCGCAGGGTCGGCGCCGGGACCGCCCGGAACTTGTGCTAGCAAGGCACCGCCGACCGACGCGCGGAGAACGAGGGGGACCCATGATCGGAGGCGAGCAGATCAGTGAGTCCGACCTGCACGAGCACCTGGTGCCGTGGCTGTCGGCGAAGCTCGGGTATCCGATCGAGCTGGAGGAGGTCGTGGTGCCCCAGGGCGCCGGGCACTCCAACGAGACGGTGCTGCTGACGGCTCGCTGGCAGGAGGAGCTGGGCTTCCGGCGCGAGGAGCTGGTACTGCGGCTCCAGGCCCGCGAGCCGGCGGTGTTCCCGGTGTACGACCTGCCGCTGCAGTGCGACTGCATGCGCCTCGTGGCCGAGCACAGCGACGTGCCCGTTCCCCGGGTCCACTGGGTGGAGGTGGACACCGCAGTCCTCGGGCGCCCCTTCTTCGTGATGGAGCGGGTCGAGGGACTCGTGCCGCCCGACCGACTGCCCTACACCATGGACGGCTGGCTGCTGGCCTCGAGCCCCGAGGACCAGCGCCGCCTGTGGTTGTCGGGCCTGCGGGCCATGGCCGGCGTCCACCGCCTCGATCCCGACGCCACCGGCTTCGGCATCCTCGACCGGCCCGAGCACGGGCCGACGGGACTCGCCCAGCAGTACGCCTGGTGGGAGGACTACGCCCGTTGGACCGCCCGGGGACGGGAGCACCCCACCCTCGACCCGGCCACGGCCTGGCTGCGCGAGCACCTCCCCACCCCGACCGGTCCGGTGGGCATCACCTGGGGCGACGCCCGCATCGGCAACATCATGTTCCGCGACTTCGAGGCGGTGGCGGTGCTCGACTGGGAGATGGCGAGCCTCGGCCCGGCCGAGGTCGACGCCGCCTGGTACGTGCTGTTCCCCCGCTTCTTCTCCGACGTCATGGGGGTCCCGGACCTGCCGGGCTTCCCGTCGGCGGCGGAGAGCTACGAGTTCTACGCCGAGCAGCTCGGCCGCCCCCTCGACGACCTCACCTGGTACGAGGTCTTCGCCGCCTGGCGCCACGCCAACGTGATGGCCCGCATGGCCGACATCTACGTCGAGCTCGGCTCGTTCTCCCCCGAGGACGGGGAGGCGGCCCGCCGCAACAACATGGGCACCCGTCTGCTGGCCCAGCTGCTCGACCTGCCCGACACGGGCCCGGTCGGGCTGATGGGATGAGGAGGACGCCGTGACCGATCCGCAGGCCGCGCCGCCGGACACCGGACGCGAACCCCTCGTGGTGGTGGAGGTCCCCCAACCCCACACGGCGGTGGTGACGTTGAACCGGCCCGATCGGCTCAACGCCATGTCGATCGACCTCGTGCTGGAGCTCGACGCCGCCCTGCACCGGGTGGCCGACGACAACGACATCTGGGTGTGCATCCTGACCGGCGCCGGTCGCTCCTTCTGCTCGGGACTGGACCTGAAGGACTTCGGTGTCGTGCCCAACATCGACGGGCTCACCGTCGGGCGCATCGCCCAGCGCTCGATGCGCGCCTACTCGAAGCTGGTGCTCACGCTGCGGCGCATGCCCCAGCCGGTCATCGCCGCGGTGAACGGGCCGGCCTACGGCGGCGGGATGTGCCTCACCCTGGCGACCGAGCTGCGCATCGCCGCCGAGTCGGCGGTGTTCAACGCCACCGGCATCGTGAACGGGCTGACGTCCACCGAGATGGCGGCGAGCTGGCTGCTGCCGCGCCTCATCGGGGCCGCACACAGCAACGACCTGCTCCTCACCGGCCGCCGCATCGACGCGGCCGAGGCCCTCCGCCTCGGCCTGGTGTCGCGCGTGGTGCCCGACGACGCGGTCCTCGACGAGGCGCTCGCCATGGCCGAGCAGATGTGCGGGTTCAGCCCCTACGGCCTCGCCATGACCAAGGACATCATCTGGGTGAACCTGGAGAACGCCAGCCTCGAGGCCGCCATCGAGATCGAGGACCGCAACCAGCTCATGCTGGGCTTCACCGAGAACCTGCAGGAGGCCATCCGCGCCTTCGCGGAGGGACGCCAGCCGTCCTACACCGATGCGCCGCGGCGCGACCTGTTCGACGGGAGCTGAGCCCATGGCGCGGCGGGTCGTGATCCTGGGTGCGGGAGGCCGGGACTTCCACGTGTTCAACACCGTGTTCCGCGACGACCCCGGGCAGTGGGTCGTGGCGTTCACGGCGACGCAGATCCCCGGGATCGACGGTCGGCGCTACCCCGCCGAGCTGGCCGGGCCGCACTACCCCGACGGCATCCCCATCGTGGCGGAGGCGGACCTCGAGCAGGTCGTGGCCGACTACCAGGTGGACGAGGTGGTCCTCGCCTACTCGGACATCGCCCACGAGGACGTCATGCACCTGGCGTCGCGGGCGCTCGCCGCCGGCGCGGACTTCCGGCTCGTGGGGCCCAAGGCGACGATGCTGCGCACGCCCGTGCCGGTGGTGGCGGTGTGCGCCACCCGGACGGGTGCCGGCAAGAGCCAGACAAGCCGCAAGGTCGCCGCCCTGCTCGCCGGGGTGGGCCTGAAGGTGGCCCTGGTGCGCCACCCCATGCCCTACGGCGATCTCGTCGCCCAACGGGTCCAACGCTTCGCCACCCTGGAGGAGCTCGACGCCGCGAACCCCACCCTCGAGGAGCGCGAGGAGTACGAGCAGCCCATCCGCCAGGGGATCGTGGTGTGGGCCGGCGTGGACTACGGGGAGATCCTGGCCGGGGCCGCGGCCGAGGCCGACGTGGTGCTGTGGGACGGCGGCAACAACGACTTCCCGTTCGTCGATCCCGACGTGCTGATCTGCGTCACCGACTCGCTCCGCCCCGGCCACGAGGTGGCCTACCACCCGGGTGAGGCCACGCTGCGCATGGCCGACGTGATCGTGGTGAACAAGGTCGACCCGACCCGCGCCGACGACCTCGAGGGGCACCTCGAGGGGTTGCACCGGGTGCACGACGTGCCCATCGTGCTCGCCGCCTCCCGGGTAGCGCTCGGCCCGGGCCCGGACGTGCGCGGCCGCCGGGTGCTCGTGGTGGAGGACGGGCCGTCGACGACGCACGGCGGGCTGCCCTTCGGCGCGGGGGCCGTAGCCGCCACCGAGGCCGGCGCAGCCGAGCTCGTCGACCCCCGGGGTGCGGCCGTGGGCTCGCTGGCCGCCACCCTCGCCGCCCATCCCCACCTCGGCCCCGTGCTGCCCGCCATGGGGTACTCCGACGAGCAGCTCCGAGACCTGGCCGCCACCATCGACGCCGTCGACTGCGACGTCGTGGTGACGGGCACCCCGGTGGATCTGGCCCACGTGGTCCGGGTCCGCCATCCGATCCGCCACGCGCGCTACGAACTGAGCGAGCTGGGCCAACCCGACCTGGCCGATGTGCTGGTGCCACATGTGGAACGCTGGCTGCGGGGCCGACGAGCACCCACCTGGCTGCAACGGCGGGGGCAGGGACATGACTGACGATCCGAACGCAGGAGGGCCGGGCGCCGGGGAGCGCCCCCCACGCAACACCCTCAGCGACTCGCTGCGGCTCTCGCGACGACTGCGCGACGCCTTCGAGGACGACGAGGACGACGACGAGGCGCAGGCGGCGCCGACGGGTGCCGGGCCGACGGCGCCGGAGCCCGAGCCACCCCGCCTGCCGGGCATGGGCGCCGACGGCGAGGGACCGCTCGTCGTCGCCATCGGCGGCAACGCGCTGCTGCCCCGGGGCGCCCGACTCGACGCCGAGGACCAGCGCGCCGCCATCGCCCGCACCGCGGAGCTCCTCGCCCCGCTGGCGACGACCAGGCGGCTCGTCGTGACCCACGGCAACGGCCCCCAGGTGGGTCTGCTGGCCCTCCAGAACGCGGCAACGCGCGAGGCGGGTGCGTTCCCCCTCGACGTCCTCGACGCCCAGACCGAGGGGATGATCGGCTACGCGCTCGACCGGGAGCTCAGCGCCCGTCTCGGCGGGGGCCGGGTGGCCGCCCTGCTCACCCAGGTGGTCGTGCGCTCCGACGACCCGGCCTGGACCCGTCCCACCAAGCCCATCGGGCCGGTGTACCCCGCCGACCAGACCGACGTGCTGGCGGCCCGCGGCTGGCAGGTGACGCCCGACGCGGGTGGGGTCCGGCGGGTGGTGGCCTCACCCGAGCCGCGCGAGATCCTCGAGCTGGCGGTCGTGCGGCTGCTGATCGACCACGAGGTCACCGTGGTGTGCGCCGGCGGGGGCGGCATCCCCGTCGTTGCCGACGGCCACGGCGGCTGGCGGGGAGCGGAAGCGGTCGTGGACAAGGACCGCACCTCGCTCCTGCTGGCCACCGGCCTGCAGGCCGGCATGCTGGTGCTGCTCACCGACGTCCCCGGCGTGCAACAGGGGTGGGGCACGCCCGGGGCCCGCACACTGCGGGTGACGACACCCACGACCCTGCGCACCCTGTCCCTCGACGCCGGCTCGATGGGCCCCAAGGCCGAGGCCGCGTGCCGGTTCGTGGAGGAGACCGGACGGGCGGCCGCCATCGGCGCCCTCGAGGACGTCGCCGCGCTCGTGGAGGGTCGGACGGGCACCCTCGTGGTCCCCGACGGCACCCCCGGCGCCGTCTGATCGCCGTGCGCCCTCCCGCTCAGGGGGCGGCGCGCACCCAGCCCGTGCCGGGCTCGAACCGGCGCACGACCCGGGCCGGGGCGCCGGCCGCGAGGGAGTGGTCGGGCAGGTCGTGGGTCACGACGCTGCCGGCACCGACGACCACGTGCCGCCCGATGTGCACGCCGGGCAGCACCACCACGTTGGTGCCCAGCCACGAGCCGTCGCCGATCTCGACCGGGGACTCCCCCGCGTACTGCCGGGAGACGGGCAGGTCCGGGTCGTCGTAGCCGTGGTTCATGTCGGTCACGTAGATGTTCGGCCCCGTCCACACGTCGTCGCCGATCACGATCGAGCGATGGGCCACGAGGCTGGAACCACGTCCGATGAGGCAGCGGGCCCCGATGCGCAGGACCTCGTCCGGGAGGTCGGGCTGGTCGGGCATCCAGCCCGCGGACAGCGTCACGCCCGAGGCGACGACCGCCCCGGCGCCGATGTGGATGGCCCGCTCGTTGACCAGCGCCCCGGTCGGCCAGGCGATGATGCTGCCGGGACCCATGCTCCCGAACCGACGCCCTGCGGGCGTGTCCGGCCCGATGGTGGCCTTGGAGCAGGCCCAGGTCCAGCTCCGCTGCACGGCCACACCGGCCACCAGGTGCGTGGATCGCCGGAGCTTCCGCCAGGGCGTGTCGGCGCGGGGCATGTCCCGGTCCAGCATCAGCGACCCGCCTCCTCGTCGACCACCAGGTGGGTGTCGAGCACCCACGCACCGCGCCCGGCCTGCTTCGCCCGGTACATGGCTGCGTCGGCCCGCTCGAACACCCGAAGGGGCTGCTCGGCCCGGGGGGAGGTGACCGCCACGCCCACGCTCGCCCCCAGCTGGACCGGCTCGAGCGGCGTCGCCAGCCCGGGCGCACCGGGGTCCCGGGTCACCGTCAGCGGTTCGGCCAGCGTGGCCAGCAACCGTCCGGCCAGTTCGGTCGCGCCCTGTTCGACGGCGTCGGCCGCCAGCCCGCACACCACCGCGAACTCGTCACCGCCGACCCTGGCCACCACGTCGTCGCTGCGCACCGCACCGGCCAGGCGGCGTCCCACGAGCTCGAGCACACGGTCCCCGACGGCGTGGCCGTACACGTCGTTGACGGGCTTGAACCCGTCGAGGTCGAGGAAGACCACCGCCAGCAACGAGTCGTCACGTCGGGCCCGTTCCAGGCGGGTGTCGAGGCTCTCGAAGAACCCCGTCCGGTTGGCCAGCCCGGTGAGGGGGTCACGGCGGGCCGCTTCGTGGAGTCGGTCCAGGTGCCAGCGGCGCTCGAGCGCCAGGTGCACCAACCCGACCGGTTCGTGCGCCCAGTGGGCGAACTCCAGCAGCGCCGCCTGCGGCTCGTCGAACCAGGCCACGATCCAGGCGGTGGCACCCGTCGGATCGGGCACCGGAGCCACGCCGCAGGCGCCGAACCCGGAACGCGACGCCAGCGCTGCGCCCTGCGCGTCCAGCTCCTCGGCCCGCACCACGACCGGCTCCCCACTCGTCGCTGCCTCGGCCCACACCGACAGGGCCGGCTCGTCGCGGCGGCCGGCCGCCACCTCGTGCACCTGTCGATCCGTCCACGCCGACAGCGCCGGGGGCATCGAGACGTCCAGGCGCTGGACCTCCGCCTCCACCCTCCAGCGCACCGCCACCGCGGTGCCGGGCCATCGGCTGCGGACCGCGGCCGCCACGTGGCTCATGGTGTCCACGACCGGCTCGCCGGCCGCGATGGACGCCAACGCCGCGGCGATGCCCGAGCGGGTCGTGCCGTCCCGCAGGACCAGCACCAGACGGTCGCCCGAGGGGGTCGGGGCGACGCTGCTGCGCAGCTCGACGTCCTGGTAGCTCCCGTCGCCCCGGCGGAGGCGGTAGGGCACGACGGCGGTGCGATCGGGGAAGGCGGCCGAGTAGGCGATGCCGTCGAGTGCCCGTGCCACCTCGTCGGGATGGAGCCGTTCGAGACCGTCGCTGCCGATCAGGTCGTCGACGGCGACCCCCAGCAACGCAGCGGTGGCCCGGTTCGCCCACTCGACCCGACCGTCGGGTCCCAGCACGGCGACGGCGTCGGCGAGCACGCCGACGAGGTCGGCGATGCCCGTCGCCGACCGACTGTCCGCTGGTACCGCCTGGCCGTGATCCGCCATCGAATCCGCTCTCGCCTCCGGTCCGTGAGCCCCGGACCGGGGCCCTGCGACGATAGCGCCGTGGGGGCGGGCCGGGGTGACGCGGATCAGTCGAACAGCTCCGCCGGCACGTCGTCGGCCTTGTTGTCCACGACGCCGCACACCACCTCACGGTGCAGGCAGGACCGCACGTCGGTCTCGAGCGCCTCCTGGTGCCAGGTGTTCCAGAAGTCGGCGTGCACCGACTCGACCGGCCCCGAGGACAGCGACAGCTCATGGCCCGCGCCCCACACCGGGTACTTCACCACCAGCACGAGCTGGGGCAGGTGCACCGGGTGGCCGGGAGGACACGTCCCGTCGAGGCTGCGCGCCACGTGGCTGCGGTGGTCCGAGCTGTACGCCGCGTCGCCGGTCCAGCAGTCGGGGAACACGATGCGCGCCTGCAGCGGCGCCGACGGCGTGCAGATGGGCGGGGTGGGGTACAGGTCGGAGGACGCACCGCACGCCCAACCCGCCACGCCGGCCGGCTGGGCCTCGGTGGCGGCGTCGTCGCCACCGATCATCTGCAGCCCGGCCGGGAACGCCTCCACCTCCCGGGCCGCCACACCCGGCGCGGGCCGGTAGTAGGCCACGGCCTCACGGGGCTCCACGGGCACCCCTCGGTCGAGCAGCGACGGCGCCCAGTAGGAGGCGGTGTCGCGCTTGCGCTGGCAGGTCGTCTCGGCACCCTGGAGCCAGGCGTAGGTGGCGTCGGCGTCGACGTCGGTGTTGCCGAAGAAGTCGTGCCGGTGCGACGCCCCCGGCCGGCCGGGGTGCACGATGGGGTCGTCACCGGCGGCGTGGCTGAAACCGCACTTCACCACGAACTGCGGGGTGCGTCCCTGGGGACCGGCGAGCGCCGACGGGGCCGCGGCCTCGGCCAGGGCGTTCCAGGCGGCGAGGTCGACCGGGGCCCGGGAGGTCGCGGCCACCCCGGCGATCACCGCAGTGAGCACCACGGCGAGGACCCCCGTCACCCACCACCAGGTGGACGACCGGGGCCCTCCCGCGCCAGTGGCTGCGCCGGTCACGACGCCGTGCTCACGAGGTCGCCCTCACGCGCCCTCGGGTGGCGCCGGCACGGTGATGGCATCGAGGTCGACCGGGAAGGGGACGTCGGTGGCCGGGCGCGCCGGCGCCGTGGCGGCGTCGGGCATGTCGGGCTGCTCGGGTGGCACCGGCTGGGTCTTGTAGTCCCCGGCCGGCGGCCGCTCGTCTTCGACGTAGGCCAACAGGTCCAGCGCGCCGGCGTTCCAGTCGCCGCTGCCGGTCCCCTCGCAGGGTGCGAGCGCCTCCAGGCCGGTCGGCGCCGTCGTGGCGTGCTCGTTGCCGGCGAAGCAGTTGCCGTACGTGGCCGGGTCGCCCTCGATCCAGGCGAAGGCCAGGTCCGCCAGGCCCGAGTCGCGCACCACGTTGTCGCGCACGGAGGTGCCCTTCGTGGGCCACAGGACCAGCCCGAAGTCGTCCGGATCGGGCGCGGGGTCGTTCTTCGTCTCGGCACACGGGCGCCCGAGCTCGTCCTCCGGCGGCACGTCGTCGTTGGCGTCCTCCTCCGGGTAGAGCACGAGCCCGATGCCGGTGCGCTCGTGGTCGAAGACCAGGTTCCGCTCGATCACGTGGTCGTAGCCGCCGGGCACCAGGATGCCGTTCCACATGGCCAGCAGGGCGTCGTCGATGGCCGGCGTGTCGGGCTGGTTGTTCGAGTGGACGGTGTTGCCGACGATGGTCGTCTCCCGACCCGGGTAGCACAGCTCGTAGCTGCCGCTGTTGGGCACGACGCCGGCGCGGTTGTAGCGGAACGTGGAGTTGACGATCAGCAGGTTGCCGCCCGAGTTGGTGCCCGAGTAGCCCATCCCGTTGTACTCGGAGATCACGTCGTCCACGACGGCGTCGCAGGGGTAGCACTGCCCGATGTAGATGCCGGCGTCGGGGCTGCCCGAGGCGTAGGAGTGCTCGAGCTGACCCTTCACCGAGTCGAATGCGTAGATGCCGTAGTCGCCGTTGCGGTAGGCGGTGAGGTACGAGCCCCGGTAGCCCTCCACGCCGGTCCAGAAGAAGCCGTTGCCGGTGTAGTTGCGCGCCGTCATGTTCTCGACGGCGACGCCCTTGGCCCCCAGCACGCGGATGCCGTTGTCGAGCTCGAACTGCCCGTCCAGGATGACCCCGTCACGCTCGAGGCCCCGGATGGTGAGGTCGTCCGTGCCCACGTCGACCGCCTCGTTGTAGACCCCGGGCGCGACCAGGACGAGATCCCCTGGCTGCGCGGCGTCCACCGCCTCCTGGATCGTCGGCCGCTCCTCTGGCACGCGTATCGTGCCGTCGGCGCGCACCGCGTCGCCGCCGTCGCTGTCCTCGCCCCCACCGCTGTCGTCGCCACATCCCGCCAGCACCAGGCCGGCGAGGAGGGCAACGGCGGCGCAACGCCACCAGCGCGGTCTGCTCATGTGTGGATCCCCCCTGTGCTCACGGCCCCGGAACCGCTCCGGGACCCCCATCCGATGGTGCTGGGCGGGACTCGTCAGCCCTCGACCACCTGGATCGTGCCGATCATCCCCTTGTCCTGCGAGCCGTGGATGGAGCAGTAGTACCGGTAGGTACCGGGCTGGTCCATCGTGAACCGGTACTCGTCGCCGGGCCCGAACACGTCCACGTCGGCCCGGAAGGGCGTGTCGTCGATGGGGATGATGTTGTGGTCGTTTCGGCCCCGATTGGTCCACACGACGTCGGACCCGGCCACCACCGTGGCCTCCTCGGGCCGGAACGCGTTGTCGATGGCCTGGATCTCGACCTGCCCGCTCTGGACCGGGGCGATGGTTCCGTCTGCTCCCGACGCGGCGCCCCCGCCGTCGTCGTCGCCGCAGCCGGCGACGAGCACGCCCATCGCCAGGGCCAGGAACAACCCGGCACCCACACGCCCCTCGACACGGCCGCGACCGGCGCGACCACTCGACACGTCCCGAGACTCCACGTACATCCCCTCTCCGAGTGCGACGTGCAGCGTAGAGCAGACAGCACGGTCCGCGGTTGCACCGTCGCCCGCAACGGCGGACCCGTCACCCCATATGGGTCACCAGGGCGGCGACGCTGGCGAACTGCAGCACGGCCGCGGCGGCGGTCGCGACGAGCGCCAGACCACCGAGGACGATGCCGGCGACCGCAGCCCACCGCGGTGCGGGTGGACGCAGGAGCCGGACGACACGCGTCGACGTCGCACCGGACGCAGCGCCCGAGCGGCGAGCTGCGGGTGGCCCGTCCGGGAGCAACCCCGGCGCTCCGGACCACCCACCTCGTGGCACGCCGAAGGCGTCCGACGTGTCGTGGCGGCGGGTCGCGGCGCGCGGCGTCGGGGCCTCGCCGACCTGCGCCAGCGCAGCCCGGGCCACCGCACGGGCGACGGTGGTGCGATCCCCCACGGCTCGAGCGGCTTCGTCGTCGGCCCACTGCTCGGTGCAGACGCGCAGACGGTTCGACAGGGGCCCGACGAAGGGCACCAGCAGCTCACCGGCCCGAGCCAACCACAGCAGGCGGTGGTGACCGAACGAGAGATGGGCCTGTTCGTGGGCGACGACCGCCCGCAGCTCGTCGTCCGCCAGCGCGCCCACCATGGCATCGGAGACGACGACCGTGCCGGGGCTGCCGGGCACCGCGAAGGCCATGGGTCGGGCATCGTTCACGACGGCGACGCCGCCGCCCAGATCAGCGGAGACGGGGGCGCTGTCCATGGCACGGCGAGCGCCGCCCAGCCAGCGCCCGAGGGTGAACGCCCCGCACACGACCACGGCCCAGCCGGACCAGTCGTGTCGGGCCAACGGCGCCTCGGGGTGCGTGGCCCTGTGCGCGGCCACGAGGAGATCGGCCGCCACGTCGACCAGGAGCACGGACATGCCCACGGCGTAGCCCGCCGAGCTGACACCGAGGACCGCGGCCAGCAGGAGCGCCGCCCGGGCCGGCGCGAGCCAGCGGGTCGCCACGAGCGAGAGGATCGCGGCGAGCAGCATCGCCGCGCCCAGCGCGGCGAGCGAGATCACGTACCGTCGAGGCTGGCCAGCACGTGTCGGAGCGCCTCGACCTCTTCGGCCGAGAGCGTGTCGACGAACCGGGCGAGCACGGCTTCCCGGTCGGAGCTGCGGTCCAGCACGTCGGTCATGTTGCGAGCCCGGAGCTCGGCTTCGCTCATGACCGGATGGTACGCGAACGCGCGCCCTTCACGGTGCCGGTCGACCTGACCCTTCTGCCACAGGCGCGTCAGGATGGTCATGATCGTCGTGTAGGCGAGCCCGTTGTCGAGGCACCGGCGCACCTCGTCGGGGGTCATGGGCCGCTGTGTGTGCCACAGGCAGCACAGCACCTCGTTCTCGAGCGCACCGACCGGACGCCGTTCTCCCAACGCCGCACCACCTGTTCGCTGCCGTCGACGGGACCGTCGTTGTGATCGGGAGATCACAGTGACCGTGAGGTTACACAATCCGGACGGGGTCGCGTCACACCGGGCGGAGCATCACCTCCCGCCGACCAGCTCGGCCGGCGTGACGTGGGCGACGAGCCGACCGGCGCCCCGTCCGACCACGGCCCACCGCTCGCAGTCGAGCTCGATGGTGCCCAACGCCGCGGTCGGGTACGCGCCGGACGCCCCGGTCAGGAGCCACGAGAGCTCCTCGATGCCGGGGTTGTGCCCCACCAGCACCACCGCCACCGCCGGTTCAGGTAGCCGACGAACGATCTCGAGCAGCTCCTCGCCGGTCGCGCCGTACAGCGCGGGATCGGTCTCGACCGTCAGCCCCAGCGCGGCAGCGAGAGGCTTGGCGGTGGCCCGTGCCCGCCGCGCCGTGGAGCTGCGCACGAGGTCCACCGGCCAGCCCACGACGTGCTCGGCGAGGAGACGTCGACTGCGTCGACCGCGGGCGTTCAGCGGGCGGTCGTGGTCGGCGAGTGAGGGGTCGGACCAGTCCGACTTGGCGTGTCGCAGGAGGTGCAGGGTCTTCACGTCGAGTCCGACGGTAGCCGGCCGAACCGACAGGCCGGACCGGATGCCGGCAAAGGAGCACCCAGATCCGCCACAGGAGTGCTGTTCCGTGCCAGGCCTCGTGCCAACAGCCTTTGAGGAGGGTTCGTGAACCGCAGAGAACTGGTCCTGGCGCTCGCCGAGCGCACCGATGTCGACCGCAAGGTGGCCGATGCACTCGTCACCGCCTTCGTGGAGGTCGTGACCGAGACCGTGTCGACCGGCGAGCCGGTGTCGATCCCCGGGTTCGCCAAGTTCGCCCGCGTCGATCGCGCCGCCCGCATGGGTCGCAACCCCGCCACCGGGGCCACCATCCGCATCGCCGCATCCCGCAAGGCCCGCATCACGCCCCTCAAGGCGTTCAAGGACGCCGTGAACGCGGGGAAGCCGGCGCGCAAGGCCGCCGCCAAGAAGGCCGCACCCGCCGACAAGAAGGCCGCACCCCGCCGCTGACGTCCGGCCGGTAACCTCTGGCCATGCCGGCTGACGCCGCAGGGGTGCGGCATCCACCCCTCGCCCTCGACCGAATCGACGGTGACGACCGAGCGCGCCAGCCCCGTCCGACGGGACGGGAGGAGGTCTCCGCGGCGCTCGTCGACGCGGCGACGACCCTGTTCGCGGAGCACGGCTTCACCGCCGTCTCGACCCGCGACATCGCCCGGGCGGCCGGCGTCAGCCACACCCTGCTGTTCCGCCACTTCGGGTCCAAGGACGCGCTGATCGCAGCCGTGGCCGCGCACGCGGCGGGGTTCGGCCCGACGGCGCCAGCATCGGGCTCGACGGTGCGCCCCATCGACGGGACGAGTCATCTCGAGATGGCTCGCGCCAGCAAGATCCGCACCCTGCTGTTCGCCCGACTGGGCCTCGACATCGAGCAGCACCGCCACCTCCCCGAGGTCTTCCCCCTGCTCGAGTTGTACCTGCAGGGCGTCGAGGCCGTGCCGGGGGTCGAACCGCCGGTCGACGTGTTGGCCGAGCCCCGGGTGATCGCCTTCCTGACCCTCTCCCTCTCGTCGGGCTACCTCCTCAACGAGGCCACGGTGCGGACACGCTTCGGGTTCGGCACCGACGGGGGCGCCCTCGACGCGGAGGTGGCCCTGGCGATCGACGCCCTGGTGGCCCTGCGCCGTCTCGATCGCGTGCCGCCTGAAGTGGCGGCCGTCCGAGCCCGGCGCTCTGCTGCGCCGCGCACAGAGCTCGCGACCCTCCCGGCCGCCACGCAGCGTGGGCGACGACCCCACGGCCGCGAGGAGGTGCGCCGGGCGGTCCTCGATGCCGCCGCCGAGCTGTTCGGCCGCCACGAGATCGGCGCCGTCGGCGTCCGGGAGCTGGCGGCGGCCAGCGGGGTGCAGCCGGCGCTCGTGTTCCGGCACTTCGGCACCAAGGCCGGTGTGGTGGCGGCGCTGCTCGACGAACGGGTGCAGGGTGGCCTGCAGACCGTGACGGCCATGCGGTCCACCCGTGACGACCTGTACCCGTTGTTCGCCGACTACTGGGGGCCCGAAGGCTTCGGCGCCCTGGTGCTGCGGGCCCGCTTCGCCGGCTACGAACCGGACACGATGCAGCAGGGCTTCCCGGTCGCCGCCCGCATGATCGAGCTGTTGGACCAGGACCTCGCCGGTGCCACGCCGTCGGACGGACAGCGCGTGATGCCACCGCTGCTGGCGCTGGGTGCCGTCACCTGGCTGCTCTCCGGCGCCGCCATGCTGGCCCCGGTGCTGCGCGACGCCTACCGCCTCGACGACGTGGACCTCGCCGCAGTGGCCGCCGACGCGGCCCAGGTCCTGCTCGAGCTGGCGCGCTCGGCCGACACCTGTGAGGCCGTCGTCCGAGGTCGTTCAGCCGACCACGCCCCGGCGACGTAGCGCGTCGCGCACGAAGTCGGCCGCCTCCGTCGAGCCTCCGAGGCCGAGGTGTCCGCCGTGCACCCACCGGGTCTCGGGGTCGCCCCAGTGGCGGACCAGCCGGTTGACCTGGTCGATGGGGTGCGCCATGCGGTCGGCGGTGCCGGCCAGGATGACCAGGCGGTCGTGCGGGACCGCCGGCGGGAAGGTGAGGGGCGACACCACCCGGAGCAGCCGCTCACCGCGATCGACCAGCGCCCGGAAGCGCGGCTGGTCGCGCTGCTCGCGGGGAGCGTTGCGGCGAAGCAGCGTGGAGAAGTCGGTCGCCGGCGCACCGGCGAGCGCCACCGCCAGGTCGGGTTCGAAGGCGGCGGTCAACGCGGTCAGGTAGCCACCCAGGCTGAACCCGTAGAGGCCCACCGTCGGGGCCCGCTGGTCGCTGCGCAGCCAGACGAGCAGCCGTCGGATGTCCCACAGGGCCTGCGCCAACCCGTGCACCGACTCCACCTGGTCGAGGCCCAGGAACCCGCTGCTGGCGGCCCGCGGGTCCCGGCGTGGCCCGTAGAGCGGCAGCACCGGCAGCGCCACGTTCACGCCCAGCTCCCGGTGCAGCTGCTCGGCCCGGAAGAACCGCAGGTCCAACGGCGCCCGACCCATCTGCGCGCCGTGCACGCACACCAGCCACGGGCGGGGCGGGCCGGGGTGGCGCAGCAGCAGGACCCGCACCCGGTGATTGGCGACGTGGCCCAGCCAGCGGTCCCGCCCCGGCTCACCCTCCTCGGGCACCCAGCCCGAGGTGAAGGTCAGCGACTCGTGGTCACGCCCCAGCACCCGCAGGGGCCGGACGCGGGCGTCGGTCGGCGACGGTGGGGTGTGGTGGTAGGTCGCCGGAGCGTCCAGCCACCCGCGCTGTCCGAAGAAGGCCAGGGCGTCATCGGTCTCCTGCTCGATGGCCCGCCATCGGCGTGCACCGGTACGGGGGACGAAGGCCTGGAAGCCGCCCAGCACGACCTCGTCGAGGGCGCCCTGCAGCGCGACGCCGGCTGCCCGCACCGGTGCCGGGACGCCGTGCTCGCGGTGGAGCGGCTCGCGACGTCGGTGCCCCTCCTGCGAGCCGAACGCCACCGCCCGGCGCACGGCCCGCGAGCCGCTGGTGGCCACCCGCGCCACCAGGACCCGCCTCGGCTCCACCGGTACCGCCCCGAGGTGCCCGTAGGGATCCGACCCGTGCTCCCCCACGGATCAGGGCACCTCGAGGAAGCTGGTCAGGCCGTAACGCTCGTGCGGCCCGAGGAACAGGTACTCGTGCAGGCCGTAGCCGACCTGGTCCCCCAGCTCGAAGCGGGCCACCGAGTCCACGATCCCGAAGAGCCGATCGGCGTCGGTGGCGGTGTCGAGGGTGACGCCCTGCACCACGAGGGGACCCTGCCAGGCGCCGTGGCGCCAGTCGGCGTCGAAGCCGTACCCGGTGCCGATGCCGATGTGCGCGTCGAGCAGCGGTGTGACCCGGACGTCGAACCCCCCGCCGGGCGCCGCCGGGAACCGCAGCACCGCGGAGTCGACCTCCCGCCTGCCGGGTCGGAAGGTGTGCTCGTGCTCCGGACGTCCGAGCCACTCCACGGGCCGGTCGGGATCGGCCCAGATCCGCACCGCCTCCTCCATGGTGCGGCTGCCGTCGGCCCGTTCCTGGACGATGTAGAGGATCGAGAAGTCCTCGAACTGCATGGGGGCGTAGTTCCACATGTTGAAGAACAGCGGGTCCTGGCGGATGCCCATGGGCTCGGACTCCCCCACCGGGCGGATGCCCCAGGAGCGGTCCCGGGTGCCCCAGCACCGGTCGGGGTTGACGTCGAGCACCTCGTCGCCCACCCGCAGCGTGCCCGTCCACCGGCCGGTCTGGGCGAAGCGCATCGTGTCGAAGTAGACGCGGCCGTGCTGGCGCACGTAGTGGCGTGGCTCCTCGAAGGCGGGGATGGCTCCCTCCCAGCTGAGATCGGCCGACAGGCCCCACTCGTTGTCGTCGAGCACGAAGCGCACCCGCCGCAAGGGCTCGATCACCTCCACGCGGAAGGGCCCGACGGAGACGTCCATGCGGTCGCCCAGCTCCCGGGAGGCCCGCACCACCTGGTGCGTGGTGCCGCGCCGGAGCAGCAGGAAGGCGTCGTGCACCCCCAGGTTCGGGTAGACCCCCATGCCCATGACCACGAAGTACTCGCCGCTGCACGGGTGCAGGTTCCAGTAGTACCGGTCGTAGAAGTTGCGATCGCTCGTCCCCGCGTGGCGGATGGGCTCCGCGACCTGGTGGATCGGATACTCGTCGCCAGCTGACAGCACGTGGCCTCCCCCGGATCTGATGGCCCGTCAGGACGACGACGCTACCAGTGACGCGGACCGGGGCGGACCGGCGTCAGGGCGGGACCGGACCCGACCGTGGGGGTCCGACGTCACCACCGCCCGGTCGACGCCGGGCCATGACCACCCCACCGGCCACGACGGCCACCGCCACCACGGCGAGGCCGATCACGAGCAGGGTCGGGACGCCCTCGTCGTCCGGATCGGACGCCGTGGTGGACGCAGCCGTGGGCGGTGCCGTCGAGGACGACGCCTCGCTCGGCGACGAGTCCGGCCGCGAGGTGGTCGAGGAGGTCGTCGAGGTGGTGGCGACCGTCGTCGTGGTGGAGGGAGGTTCGACGGTCTGCGTCAGGGTGATGCGCGGCGCGGCCTGGTCGGCCCCGGGGTCGTCGCTGCGGTCGATCCAGTCCTCCTGGCCCTGTTCGCACACCTGGATCGTCGGGAAGTACACGACGTCACCCGCGGCGCCGGAGAGGGTCAGCACGGCCGAGAACGAGGCCTTCGTCTCGTCGGGGATGCTGCCGCCGGACCACGTGAGCACCCCGTCGGTGATCTCGGCGGTCCACCCCGGCTCACCGGCGCCCGGCTCGGCGTCGGTGGCGTTGTCGGGGAGCTGGATGCGCAGCGCCGTGGTCGGGGACCCGGCGCACCCGTGGGAGAAGCTGAACGTGACGGAGGTGACCCCGTCGGGCTGCTGGTCGCCGGAGGCGTTCACGTGGGCCGCGGCGGCGCTCGCCCAGAGCGCCGCGGGGACCGTGGCGAGCGCAACAGCGCGCAGGAAGCGGTGGATCATGGGCGTACGACTCCTCGGGGGCTCACACGGTGACGCCGTAGACGTCGGCCACCGTCCGCGTGATGTAGGCGAGCCAGTCGTCGGCGGCCAACGGCGCGCCGGTCGCCCGCTCGATCAGCTCCGGGGCCGGGTAGCGGCTGGCGTGCTCGTGCACGTGGGTGCGCAGCCAGCCCAGGAGGGGGCCGAACTCGCCCCGGGCGAACTGCGGCTCGAGCTGGCCGAGATCGCGCTCGGCCGCGGCGAACAGCTGCGCCGACAGCAGGTTGCCCAGGGTGTAGGTCGGGAAGTAGCCGAAGGCGCCCATCGACCAGTGGATGTCCTGCAACACCCCGTCGGCGGGCGTCGGCGCGTGGACGCCGAGCAGCTCGTCGTAGGTGGCGTCCCACAGCTCGGGCAGCTCGTGGACGTCGACGTCACCGGCGAACAGGCGACGCTCGATCTCGAAGCGGGCCACGATGTGCAGGTTGTAGGTGGCCTCGTCGGCCTCCACCCGGACGAGCGACGGCCGCGTGGTGTGCAGTGCGGGCCACAGCGCGTCCGGGCTCACGTCGCCCGAGGCGGGGAACGCCTCGTGGAACCGGGGCAGCGCCCACTCCCAGAACCCACGGCTGCGACCGACCAGGTTCTCGAACAGGCGCGACTGCGACTCGTGGACACCGAGTGAGACCGCCCCGCCGATGGGGGTGCCGTCCCACGCCGCAGGCAGGCCCTGCTCGTACAGGGCGTGACCGGTCTCGTGCATGACACCGAAGAGGCCGGAGCGGAAGTCGTCGTCGAGCCAGCGCCAGGTGATGCGCACGTCGCCCGGGCCGAAGCCGGTGGAGAAGGGGTGGGCCGACTCGTCGAGGCGACCGGCCGCGAAGTCGTAGCCCAGCGCCACCGCCACCTCACGGGCGAAGGCCTCCTGCGCCGGCCCGGGGAAGGTCCCGTGGGCGACGCCCTCGTCGACCACCACCCCGCTGTCGGCCACGGCCTGCACCAGGGGGCTCAGCCGGTCACGGAGCGAGGCCAGCACGGGCGCCACGTCCTGCTCGGTCATGCCGGGCTCGTAGTCGTCGAGCAGCGCGTCGTAGGGCCGTGCCGCCACACCCGCCGCCACGAGGGCGTCGGCGACCTCGCGGGTCAGCGACACCATCTCGGTGAGGTCCGGCGCGAAGACCGAGAAGTCGTCGTCACGGCGGGCCTGCTGCCACGACGCGAGCGACCGGCTCTGGGTCTCGGCCACCCGGCGGGCGAGCTCGCCGGGCACGGCGGTGGCCCGCCTGATGCAGCGCTGGGCCTCTCGGACCTGAGCGTGGGCCGCCGAGCCGCGCTCGGCCACCGCGCCCGCCTGCTCGACCAGCTCGGCGAGCGACGGATCCGTGAGCTTCTCGTGGTGCAGTCCGGCCAGCGCCGACAGCGTGCGGCCACGGGACGCCTGCCCGGCCGGGGGCATGCACGTCTCCTGGTCCCAGCCGAGCACCGCGCTGGCCCGCTCGAGCGCCGCGATGTCGGCCCATCGGTCGAGGAAGGCCTGCGTCGGATCGGTGGGCTCGGTGCTCATCCCGGCGAGTCTAGGGACCCGACGGGCCAGCTCCGGAGCGCAGCCGACGGCCCGCGGCCGAGTCCGCTAGACATCGCACCGTGAGCACCGATCCACACCGCACCAGCGAGCACGCGCGGCTCGCGTCCTCCGACACCCTCGACTTCCCCGGCTGGCGGGACTGGGGGCCCTTCGTGTCGGAGCGGGCCTGGGGCAGCGTCCGCGAGGACTACAGCGCCGACGGCGACGCCTGGAACAACGTCACCCACGACATGGCCCGTTCCCACGCCTACCGCTGGGGCGAGGACGGCCTCGCCTCGGTGTGCGACCGCCGCCAGGGGATGTGCCTGGGCCTGGCGCTGTGGAACGGGCAGGACCCCATCCTCAAGGAGCGGCTGTTCGGTCTCACCAACAGCGAGGGCAACCACGGCGAGGACGCCAAGGAGTACTGGTGGTACGTCGACGCCACGCCCACGCACTCCTGGCTGTCGTGGCGCTACCACTACCCCTTAGACACGTACCCCTACGCCGACCTCGTGGCCGAGAACGCCCGACGCGGCCAGGACCAGCGGGAGTACGAGCTCGTCGACACCGGCGTGTTCGAGCAGGGCTACTGGGCCGTGACGGTGGACTACGCCAAGGCCGACAGCCACGACCTGTGCATGCGCATCCGGGCCCGCAACACGAGCACCGAGCGCGCCACGTTGCACCTCCTGCCGACGTGGTGGGTGCGCAACGTGTGGGGCTGGAACGCCGAGTACCCGCGGTCGGAGCTGCGAGCCGCGTCGGATCCCACGGCGATCGCGGTGGACCACTACCGGCTCGGGCGCTGGGTGGCGGCGTCGTCGGGCCCCGGCGGACCGGCCGACCGGCTGTTCTGCGAGAACGAGACCAACACCGAGCGCCTCTACGGCTCGCCCAACGCCACCCCCTTCCCCAAGGACGGCATCAACGATCACGTCGTCGCTGGCGCGCCGACCGTGAACCCCGACGGGGTGGGGACGAAGGCCTCGTGGTGGCACCGTCTGGAGGCCGACCCCGACGAGGTGGTCGAGGTCCGGGTGCGCCTGCAGCGCGTCGCCGAGTACGTCGCCGGACCCGAGGTGCGCGGCCCGCTCGCCGCCACCACCGCCCCCGACCTGGGCGCGTCGTTCGAGGCCGCCATGGCGGACCGACGCGCCGAAGCCGACGAGTTCTACGCCACGGTCATCCCTCCGACGGCACCACCGGCCGATCGCCTCGTGGCCCGCCAGGCCTTCGCCGGCCTGCTGTGGAGCCAGCAGTTCTACCGCTACGACGTGCAGGCGTGGCTCGACGGCGATCCCGACCGCGTGCCGCCACCACCCGGCCGCGGCGAGATCCGCAACGGGGAGTGGACCCACGTCAAGGCCAACGACGTCATCGTCATGCCCGACAAGTGGGAGTACCCGTGGTTCGCCTCCTGGGACCTCGCCTTCCACTGCGTGGCGCTGGCCCACGTCGACCCGGAGCTCGCCAAGGACCAGCTCCTCCTGCTGACCCGCGAGTGGTACCAGCACGCCAACGGGGCGCTGCCCGCCTACGAGTGGAACTTCTCCGACGTCAACCCACCGGTGCAGGCCTGGGCGACGATGCGGGTGTTCGAGATCGACGGGGGGCGTGACCACACCTTCCTCGCCCGCATGTTCAACAAGCTGGTGTTGAACTTCACCTGGTGGGTCAACCGCCAGGACGCCGACGGCAACAACGTGTTCGAGGGGGGCTTCCTCGGCCTCGACAACATCGGTCCGTTCAACCGCTCCCAGCCCCTCCCCGAGGGTGCATGGATCGAGCAGTCCGACGGCACCGCGTGGATGGCCAAGTACTGCCTCGACATGCTCGACGTGGCGCTGGTCCTCGCCCGGCACGACCGCGCCTACGAGGACATGGCGGTCAAGTTCCTCGAGCACTTCGCCCTCATCTCGCGGGCCATGAACGACCGCGGCCTGTGGGACGACGACGACGGCTTCTACTACGACCTGGCGAGGCTCCCCGACGGCACCACGCAGCCGTTGCGGGTCCGCTCGATGGTGGGCGTGATCCCGCTGTTCGCCCTGGCCACCGAATCGGCCGACGAGCTCACCCAGTTGGGAGAGTTCCACCGGCGGGCCCGTTCCTTCTTCGAGCACTACCCCGAGTACGCGTCCACCGTGGCCCGGATCGACGACGAGGCGGGCAGCCGGGTCGTGATCTCCCTCGGGGGCATCGACCAGATCCGGATGGTGGGCCGGCGGCTGTTCGACGAGGAGCGATTCCTGTCCCCGCACGGTCTGCGCTCGCTGTCGCGCTGGCACCTCGAGCACCCGGTGACGGTGCAGCTCGGGCCGGTCAGCTCCGAGGTGAGCTACGCCCCTGGCGAATCCACCTCACGCCTGTTCGGCGGGAACTCCAACTGGCGCGGGCCGGTCTGGTTCCCGGTGAACTTCCTCGTGATCGAGTCGATCCGGCGGCTGGCCCGATTCCTCGGTGAGGGGCTGGAGGTCCGCTACCCGTTCGGCTCCGGCCGCAAGGTGGGGCTCGACGCGGTGGCCGACGACCTCTCGAGGCGACTCGTCTCGCTCTTCGTGCCCGGCGAGGACGGCCTGCGCCCCTGCGAGGGCGGGTCGCGGGTCTTCCCCGACGATCCGGCCTGCGCGGACCTCATCTGGTTCCACGAGTTCTTCCACGGCGACACCGGCGAGGGACTCGGCGCCTCGCACCAGACGGGGTGGACGGCCCTGGTGGCCGATCTGGTCGTCAGCCTGGCTCGACGCGGCACCGCGTGAGCGGAACCGTGGGCGACGGACCTGCCCGATGCCGCCGTCGCTCGGTAGACTCCGAGCGAACGACGTCGAGTGGTCATCCAGGCTTGCTCGCGAGATCCGAAGGCAGGCTGCCATGGCCGAAGGCATCGTGAAGTTCTTCAACGCGGAGAAGGGCTACGGGTTCATCTCCCGGGAAGACGGCCCCGACGTGTTCGTGCACTACTCCAACATCGAGGGTCAGGGCTACCGTTCCCTGGAGGCGGGCCAGAAGGTCGTGTTCGACGTGGGCCAGGGCCGCAAGGGCGACGAGGCCCAGAACGTCCGTCCCGCCTGACGACGCTCCGTTCGGCCGAACGACCGCCCGACCGCCGGGTGGTCGCCAGCGTCCGGAAAGGAGCCACGATGGCAACGAGGCGCACCGGCTTCGACAAGCGTGAACGCGACCGCGCCAAGAAGGCGCGAGCTGCGGCCAAGCGCGAGAAGCGACAGGACCGCACCGCCGACGAGAGCGGCGGCGACGACGAGACCACGACCACACCCGCCGGCGACCAGGGCGCCGTGCTCGCGCAGCTGGCGAAGCTCCACCAGGACTTCGACGACGGCGTGGTCGACTTCGACACCTTCGAGGAGCGCAAGGCCGAGCTCATGACCCAGCTCCAGGTCGAGTAGCCGTCCCTACCGCTTGCGCTGGCGGCGACGGTCGGCCTCGGCCAGCAGGCGCTTGCGCACCCGGATGGCGGCCGGGGTGACCTCGACCAGCTCGTCCTCGGCGATGAACTCGATCGCCGTCTCGAGCGTGACCTCCCGGGGCGGGGCCAGCTTGGCGGCCTCGTCGTGGGAGTGGGTGCGGATGTTGGTCTTCTCCTTGGCCCGGCAGACGTTGACCACCATGTCCTCGCCCCGGGCGGACTCCCCGACGACCATGCCCTCGTAGACGTCGTCGCCCGGTTTCACGAAGAACTCGCCACGAGCCTGCAGGTTGTCGAGGGCGTGGGTGGTCACCGGACCCGAACGGTCGGCGATCATGGCTCCGCCCTGGCGGTGGGGCAGCTCGCCCGCCCAGGGCACCCAGCCGGCGTGGTGGGTGTGCAGCAGGGCGGTGCCCCGGGTGAGGGTGAGCAGCAGACCCCGGAACCCGATGAGGCCCCGCGCCGGCGCCTCCCAGGTGATCACCGTGCGACCCGGATCGCCCGGACGCAGGTCCACGACGCGACCCTTGCGGGGTGCCAGCGCCTGTGTGACGGTGCCCACGTGCTCGTCGGGCACGTCGGTCACCCCTCGCTCGAGGGGCTCGTGGCGGTGACCGTCGATCTCGCGCAACACGACCTCCGGCCGGCTCACCTGCAGCTCGTAGCCCTCGCGTCGCATCGACTCGATGAGCACCGCGAGCTGCAGCTCGCCCCGTCCGGCGACCTCGATCACGTCGGGGGAGTCCGTGTCGGCCAGACGGATCGACACGTTGCCGAGCACCTCGCGATCGAGGCGCTCACGCAGGTGCCGGGACGTCAGATAGCGCCCGTCCTTGCCGGCCAGCGGCGAGGTGTTCACCGCGAAGGTCATGCGCAGCACGGGCTCGTCCACGCTCAGGCGGGCCAGGGGTACGGGCTGCTGCGGGTCGGCGAAGGTGTCGCCGATCTCCACCTCCGGGAAGCCCGCCACCACGAACAGGTCGCCCGCGCCGCGCTCGTCGGCATCCACCCGTCGCAGCCCTTCGAAACCCAGCAGGCCGCTCAACCGTCGCTTCAGGGGCGCCTGGCCCTCGGCGGTCTCCTCGTCGAGCAGCGCCACCGTGTCGCCGCGCCGCATCGTGCCCTGCACCACGCGACCCACGGCCAGTCGACCCAGGTAATCCGAGGCGTCGAGGTTCGTGACCAGGGCCTGCAGCGGCGCCGCCGGATCTCCGCCCGGTGGCGGCACGTGGGCCACGACCGTGTCGAGCAGCGGCGCCAGGTCGGCGTCGGGTGCGGGCATGCCCACCCCGATCACGGCACGACCCTCGCGGGCCACGGCGGACACGATGGGGAAGTCGAGCAGGTCGTCGGGAGCCTCGAGATCCAGGAACAGCTCCTCGATCTCGTGCAGGACCTCCTCCGGACGGGCGTCGGCCCGATCGACCTTGTTCAACACCACGACCGCGGGGAGACCCGCGTCGAGCGCCTTGGAGAGCACGTAGCGCGTCTGGGGCAACGGTCCCTCGGCGGCGTCCACCAGCAGCAGCACCCCGTCGACGAGGGCCAGGGCCCGCTCGACCTCGCCCCCGAAGTCGGCGTGGCCCGGCGTGTCCACGAGGTTGATGCGCACGTCGCCCCACTGCACGGACGCCGCCTTGGCGAGGATGGTGATGCCGCGTTCGCGCTCCTGGTCGACGGAGTCCATGACCCGGTCGGTGAGAAGTTCATGGCTGGCGAACACCCCCGTCGATCGCAGCATGGCGTCGACGAGGGTGGTCTTGCCGTGGTCGACGTGGGCGACGAGCGCGACGTTGCGGAGGGCGGTCGGGTCGGTGGGCACGAAGGGAAGAGGCTAGCGCCGACACCCACCTATCCCCTACTCGCCACGCTCCTCAGCCCTTCTGCGCACGACACAACGTCGTCTTGTCGCCCAGCTCCTCGATGGGGATCATGTAGTAGGTGCCGTCCTCGCAGTCCAGGGCCGGGTTGACCTCGCTGAAAAGGCCCCGCGACGACTCGTAGCCCGGCACGCTCCACACGTGGACCATGGTGCCGGTGTTGGCGATCAACTCGCCGCCGTAGGCGTCGCACTGCTCCTTCGTCACCTCGCGGTCGGCTCCCAGCGGCGCGTCGACGTGGCCGTCGGGTGAGGTCGTGAGGCACACGTTGGTGTGGAAGTGCCAGTGGTCGTTGGGCCCGGGGAAGCCCTCCGGAGCCTCCTCGCCCAGGTGGGTGAACATGTAGCCGGCGATGGGCGCGTCCGGTGTCGTGCCGTCGTAGATGAGGATCGGCGCCACGAGGTCCTCGGGGTCCATGTCCCCGTCGGTGTTGACGACGTAGTCGTCGAACGGCACGTAGTGGGCGCCGAGTCCGGGGGCGTAGGGTCCGGCACGTCGGTAGCCGGCGGCCTCGGCGTCGGCTGCGGTCGGGTAGCGCTCGACCAGGACCGCCGTCTGGGACAGCTGCCCGGTGAGGGCGGCCCGGGTGGCGGTGTCGAGGGGCTCCTCGCCGGTGGCGTGCTGGTGGCCGTTGGTGAGCAGCGACAGCCCGTTGTCGTCCGCGGCGACGGTGTCGCCGCCGTGGTCGTGGCCGTCGGTGGCGAGTCCGTGGTCGCCGTGGCTGCCCGCGGCGTGGTCCCGGGCGCTGGGCGACGCCAGCGCGAAGGTCGTCACCGCCAGCACCGCCAGCGCCGTCGCCCCACCCAGGAGCCGCCCTCGGTCGGGGCCGACGACGCCCAGGCGCGGGTGGCGCGACCACACGGCGGCCCCCACCAGGAACCCCACCTCGAGGCCGACGGTGGTCAGGTCGACGAGCGACGCCGACTCCTGGTGGCCGGCGTGGGCGCCGAACGGCAAGCCGACGGTGCGGCTCACGGCCCAGACGACGAGCAGGGCCGCAGTCGCCGTGGCGCCCAGCGCGAGCAGCCGACGCGCGGGGCGCAGCAGGAGACCGACGGCCAGGGCGACCTGGACCCAGCCGGCCAGCGCGAACCCCAGGCCCTCCACCGTCGACTCGCCCAGATGCGAGGGGAACATCACCAGGTGGATGACGCCGGCACCGGCGGCGAGGGCAGCGAGCACGACCCGTCCGGGCGGCCCGAGATCGAACCGGTCCGCGGCGGTCGGCTGGTGCGCCGGTTCATCGTCGCCGACCGGGCGCACGAGTGTGTCGGTCATCGCTCCCCTCTCGTCCCTCCCCCCGGACAGGACGCGTGCATCCTCTGCGAGGGCGCCGGAGCCACGTCGGTTGCCTTAGGGTGGTGCCGTCGCGCCGGGGAGCGCGGCGCCGTTCGCCGACCGGAGGGGGATCGTGCGCGTCACCGTCGATGGGGACAAGTGCCAGGGCCACAACCGCTGCTACGCGCTCGCGCCGGAGCTGTTCGACGTGGACGACTACGGCTACGCCCACGAACTGCACGATGGTGCGGTGCCGGCGGGGCTCGAGGACAAGGCGCGGCTGGCGGCCGCCAACTGCCCGGAGTTCGCCATCACCGTCGAGGAGGAGGCGTGACCGGTCACCACGCTCCCGTCACCGACTGGGCCACCGACTTCGACCACGCCGATCCCGTGTGGGCGGCCGAGGCACCCCGCATCTGGGACGAGCTGCGGTCGAGCTGCCCCATCGCCCACTCCGAGCGCTACGGCGGGGTGTGGTTGCCGACCCGGCACGAGGACGTGGCCGCCGTCGCCTACGACACCGAGCACTTCACCTCCCGCAGCGTGGTGGTGACCGAAGGTCGACCGCTGATCCCCGCCCCCCAGGGCATCGCGCCGCCCATCTCCTCGGATCCCCCGTTCCACCACGAGGCACGGCGGCTGCTGCTGCCCGCGTTCTCCCCCAAGGCCGTCGCCGCGCTCGAACCGTTCACCCGCGCCTACTGCGAGGGGCTCCTCGACGCCGCGGCCGGCAACGCCGTGATCGACGGGGCGACCGACTACGCGCAGCACATCCCCGTGCGCATCATCGCCGAGATGCTGGGCTTCCCACCCGAGGACGCCGACCAGTTCCGGCTGTTCGTGCACAACACGCTGGAGTCGGTCGACCTGCCGGTGGAGAAGCGCATGGAGAACTTCGGCCTGCTCGACGCCTACCTCAGCGCCCAGATCCGGGACCACATGGCCAACCCGCGCGACGACCTGACCACCTTCCTGCTCCAGGCGGAGATGGACGGTCGGCCCCTCAACCCCGAACACATCCGGGGCTCGATCGTGCTGCTGCTCATCGCCGGCATCGACACCACGTGGAGCGCCATCGGTGCGTCGTTGTGGCACCTGGCCGCACATCCCGAGCACCGCCAGCGCCTGGTCGACGAGCCCGACCTGCTGCCGACGGCGGTCGAGGAGCTGCTGCGGTTCTACGCCCCCGTCACCATGGCCCGCCTCGTGAAGGACGACGTCGAGTTCCAGGGCTGCCCCATGAAGGCCGAGGAGTGGGTGCTGCTGCCCTTCCCGTCGGCCAACCGCGACCCGGAGGTGTTCGACCGGGCCGACGAGGTGGTGCTGGATCGGGCCGAGAACCGCCACGCCGCCTTCGGCCTCGGCATCCACCGCTGCGTGGGCTCGAACCTGGCCCGCATGGAGCTGCGGGTCGCACTGGAGGTGTGGCTGGCGCGCGTGCCCGTGTTCGAGTTGGCCGACCCCGACGCCGTCACGTGGTCGGGCGGTCAGGTGCGGGGACCGCGCACCCTGCCCATCCGAGTCGGCTGACCGGTCGCCCCATGCCCGACTTCACCTGTCTGTCCCTGGACGTCGACGGGCCCGTCGCCCGCCTGACGCTGCGCCGGCCCGACCGGCTGAACGCCCTGAGCCCCACGCTGCTGCGCGAGCTCGTCGAGGCGGCGCGCCACCTCGACGACGCCCGGGAGGTGAAGGTCGTGGTGGTTCGTGGCCAGGGCCGGGCGTTCTGCGCCGGGTTCGACCTCGGCGCCTTCGCCGACCCGGTCGACGACCCTCGCACGGTGGCCGACCTCGGCCGACGCATGGCGGAGGCCATCGGCACCACCCGGCCGCTCACGATCGCCGCCGTGCACGGACACTGCGTCGGCGGCGGGTTGGTGCTGGCCGCCTCGTGCGACCTGCGCCTGGCCAGCGACGACGCCGTCTTCTCGATCCCCGAGGCCGACCTGGGCATCCCCCTGGCCTGGGGCGGCATCCCCCGCCTGGTGCGCGAGATCGGCCCGGCCGCCACCACCGAGCTGGTGCTGACCTGCCGGCCCTTCGACGCCGACGAGGCCCGCCGACTGGGTCTGCTCAACCGCGTCGTGCCGTCCGACCGCATCGACGGCGAGGCCGAGGCGCTGGCCGCCGTGTTGGCCGACAGGGCCGCCGTGGTGCTGGAGACCACCAAGCGCCAGGTCCACGCCGCCACCGAGGCGCTGGCGTCGACCGCGGGCGCCGGCGTCGACGCCACCTTGCTCGTCGCCTCCCTCGCCGACCCGGAGGCCCGTGCCACCGCCCTCGCCTACCTGGAAGCGAGGAGCCGGCGCGCCGGCGGCGTCGGCGGCGTCGGCGGTCAGCCTCCCTCGGGCTCCTCGTAGTCACCCAGCTCGGCGACCACGACCGCTCCCCCGCCGAGTCCGACCCGGACGCGCCACCCGGGTGCGTCGAGCGCCACCGACCACACTCGGGTGCCGTCGACAGCGGCGTAGGCGCGCAGGCTCCCTCGTTCGACGACATAGACGCCTGCACCGTCGGCCCGAACCACCGGCACGGCCGCCGGGTCCACGTCGACGGCGACCCGCCACCGCTCCTCGCCCGTCGTGGCCTCGGAGGCCACCAGCTGGCCGCCGACCACCTCGTACGCGACGTCGCCGCCCACCGCCACCGCGGGCGGCGCGAGCAGCTCCTCCTCGTCCGAACCGGACGAGGTGGTGCGGACGTGACGCCACCGCTCCAAACCGGTCACTGCGTCGAGGGCCACCACGGTGGTGCGAAGCGACGGCTGTGTGTCGGCGTCGCCCTGGGGGGATCCGGCCTCGGGTTCCACGGCCGCCCCGGCGGGGACCCCGTTGCTCATGCTCACCACGACGACGCCGCTGCCGACCGCCGGGTCGGTGACGCGCTCGTGGTACTCGACCGGCGTGGCCCAACGCACGACGCCGGACGACGCATCCACCGCCGACACCAGCCACGTCCCTGCGTCGGACGGCCCCAGCAGCGACACCAACAGCCCGTCCCCGCCGGTGAGGCCCGACGGGCCGAGCGCGTCGGTCGCCCACCGCCGTTCGCCGGTGCCGAGGTCGACGGCGGTGACCCCGGCGGTCCCCTGCACCGGGTCGGCCGCCACGAGCAGCGTGGACGCCGCGACGATGGGCGACCCGGGCTCGGCGACCGCCGTCCGCCAACGGACCGCGCCCGACGTCGGATCCCGGCCGATCAGTGCCAGGGGCTCGGCGGCCGCCGGGTCGACGGTGACGACGCCGCCGTCGGCGGCCAGCGCCACCACCTGCCCGAAGCCGCAGCGGTTGGTGGTCGGCGCCTCCCATCGCCGGGCGCCACTCCCGGCGTCGAGCGCGAACGACACCGCTTCCGCGTCCGGCGAGCGACAGTCGTCCGTACCTTCGAGGTGCACGGTCTCGCCGGTCACGACCGGTGTCGTCACCCACCCCGTCGGGGCGTCCACCTCCCACCGGGGCGTGCCCGTCGCCGCGTCGAGGAGGAGCACCCGTGCACCGCCGTCCGCCTGTGCGGGCACCGGGGAGGCGGAACCACCGCTGGTCGACGGATCACCGTCCCCGCCGCAGGCCACCGCGCACGACACGAGCAGCAGACCCACGACGACGGTCACGAACGGGAGGCGAGCACCGTGGGCCATCGCACCTCCTCGGGGTCCGGTCCTGCACCTCCCTGGTACGCCCATCGTGCGGTCCCACCCAGAGGCGATCGTCCTCGCGGTCGGCGGCGGGGGTCACCGTCGGAAGCGTCGCGCCACGTGCCGTTGTCGCGCCGCGATCGCCGCTCGCCGGCCCGCGGCGTCGACGACCGGATGCCCCGCCGGTAGGCGGGCCCGGAGCGCCTCGAGGCCCACCACCTCGGTGTCGGGCACCGGGGCGTCGCTCGACCACACCCACCGGTAGGCGACCATGCCCCGGTGGTGGCCGTCGAGGTCGAGCCAGTTCGGCACACCCGGGTCGCGTTCGGCGAGCACCACCCGGACCCGGCCGTCGGGGTCGACGTGGGCCTGGGCGCCGTTGAGGCTGGTCTGGCGGTTGGCGATGTCGAGCGACTCGAACCACCCCATCGAGTAGAGCTGGATCGACCAGTAGCGGGCGCTCGGCTCGTCGAAGGTGACGAGGAGGGCCTCGTCGGCGGCGAGGCCGTAGATGCCGCCGCCGTAGAGGATGTCCGTGGCGCCGCCCGGGGCGCTGCGCGGCGGGCTCACCACGTTCGGAGGCTGCCGGGTGGCGACGCCGTCCAGGTAGGCCCGCCAGTACTCGAGCGACGAGGTGAACCAGTGGCCGGCGGTGTCGAGCCGGCGGGCCAGCTCGGGCCCGGTGATCGGCGCCGGGGCGAGGCCGGCACCGCCGACCCGCTCGATGCACAGGTCGGCGGGGACGTCCCTGGTCCAGTCGACCAGGTACTGACGCACGATCACGTAGCGGGCGCGCTCGTCGAGGGGCAGCCAGTTGCCGTCGACGGGTTCGCCCCCCAGGATCACCTCCAGCGAGCCGTCGCGGCCCACCGCGAGCTGCGCCAGGTTCGCCTCCCCGAACACCCCGTACTGCCCGAGCTGCATGTCCCCCTCGTGCACGGAGATGATCAGCTCGTGCACGCCGTCCACGCGGCCCGTGATCCGGTACACGGCGTCGGGACGCACCCGGGCCCGCAGGTAGACGTTGTCGGCGTTGGGACCGCCCCACTTCACGACGTCGTCGTCGTAGCGGTGGAAGGCCGGCACGTCCGCGTCGTCGAACTCGACGGCCGACTGCAGGGCGAACACGGCCAGCCGTCCCAGGTAGCGGTAGCCCTCGGCGGTGTGGCGGTCGCCGACCGGGAAGTCGTCGTCGAGGATGCGGCGACCGGCCCGACGCAGCTCGTCGCAGAACCGGTCCCAGGCGTCGGTCGGCTCGGCCATCTCAGCTCACCCCTCCCGCAGCGACCGGGCCGGTGGGCTCGGCCGGCTCGGCCGGGATGTCGTGGCGGGCCCGATAGCCGGCGAAGAGCTCCTCGAGCGCCCCGGCGTCGAACCCCGTGGCCCCCAGGTCGTAGCGGTGCACGCCGTGGCGGGCCCGGGGCTTGGCCGTGACGTAGGCCGAGATGCGCGCCGCCGCCTCCGAGCCGAGCGAGCGTCCGCAACGCTCGTAGAGGGACGCCACCGTGGCGACGGGATCGGCCATGAGCTCGGCGTAGTGCACGTCCACGATGCGCTCGGCGGGCAACGTGCCCGCGGCTCGCTCGGTGTCGACCCAGTCGAGCAGACCGGCCAGGCCGGGGATGACCGTCCGGGCCAGACGCGCCACGTCGACCTCGTCGCTGCGCATCCAGCGCAGCGTGGCCATCAGGCTGACCAGCGAACCCATCACCCGGGCCGGATCGCGGTGGGTGATCACCACGGTCGCGTCGGGATAGCGCTCGAACAGCGTGGCCAGGGCCACCAGGTGCATCGGCGCCTTGAGCACCCAGGTCCGATCCTGCTGCGTCGCGCCCGATCGGTGCGCCAGGAGCTGCAACACGTCGTGGTGCCAGGCGTAGCCGGCACGCAACCCGTGCTGGAGCTGCCAGCGCTGCAACGCCGGGAGGCGGTACTGGCCCGTCCAGGCGTCGCCGACGAAGCAGTGGGCGAACAGGGAGGTGCACTCCTGGGGGACCTCACCCCCGTTCTCGTGCATCGTTCGGTACTCGGGGGTCACGTGGTCCCAGAACCGCACCGCGGCGTCGGCCTCGTCGACGCGCCGGTCCGGCGCCACGGGTGCCACGGGCGCGAGCGTCTCGAAGGTCAGCAGGGCACGGTTGCCGGGGTCGCAGGCCAGCAGCTCGAGCAGGATCGAGGTGCCCGATCGCCCGGTCCCGGTGACGAACAGCGGCTCCACGATCCGCTCGTCGGCCACCGCCGGCGCCTCCGCCCTCGCCGAGAGCACCTGGCGCCGGGCCCGCAGCGCGGTCACCAGCTCCGAGCGAGCGAGCAGGCGGCCCACGGTGTGCAGCTCGGCGGTGGACTCGAGTCCGTCCACCAGGAGCCCGAACGCCTCCGCGGGGAAGTCGGGGTCCGCCACGTCGCCGCCGACGTCCGCCGCGGCCACCCGCAGCGACCCCTCGTCGAGGGGCACCAGTGCCGACGGCCCCCCGGCGGAGGCGGCGCTGGCGTTGAGGGCCCGCACCCAGTCAGGCCGGGGGCGCACCAACCCGTCGGCGCCCGGCGAGGCCATCAGTCCGGGAGCCCCGGGCAGTGGGGTGGGGGCGGGGCCCAGCCCTCGGCCGCGCTCAGGTCGCGTGCCAGCGCCCGCCCGTAGGTGCCGGCTCCGTCGGAGGTGAAGTGGACCCCGCCGTCCCATGCCGTGGAGCGGATCTGGTACACGTTGCCGCAGATGCCCTTGTACTCCAGCCAGCCCCCCGACGACGTCGAGATGTGGGCCCGCGGTCCGGTGAGGAAGCGGGTCGTCGGGTAGCTGACGGCGAGGGCGACCCGGATCGCCGACCACACCTGGTCGGTGACCGACGGGTTGCCGTAGGCCGGCGGCATGACCGGTGGCTGCACCCAGTAGGTGCGCACGCCGGCAGCCGCGAACAGCCCCGTGAGCTGGCGGGCCGCGGTGACGTAGCGGCTGATCCAGTCCGGTGACCCGTACTGGGCCGCGATCCACCCCTCGTACTCGGGGCTCCCGGGCTGGCCCGGCGGGGCGTAGCCCGCCCAGTAGGGCGGCGAGAAGTTCCCCTGGAACTGGATGATCACGTGGGTGGGTCGGAAGGAGCGGATCAGCTCGGGCGCCCACACCTGCCAGTCGGCGGGCCCGGAGATCAACCCGGCGGTGTTGACCGGCTCGAGCAGGGTCTCGTACCCCGCGCCCAGCAGCTTGCCGGCGAAGGCCGGGCCGGGCTGGCGGACGAGCGAGTCCCCGATGACCAGGATGCGCACCCCGTTGGGGTTGTCGGGGATGAAGTGGAAGCCGTGGGTCGGCGTCTCCACGATCCGGCACGCGCTGGCCGCCAGCAGGCACAGCACGGCCAGCGCCAGCACCACCACCCGGTCCGTCCGTCGCCGCTGCCGCATCTCCGCTCCTGGTGGTGCCGTCGGGATGCCGGGACTGTAGTGCGACAGACTGGGCCGTCGAGCCGGTTCGCTGCCACCGACACGGCCACACCCCACCCATGACCACCGCTGCGAGCGCCGCCCCACCCGCACCCGATCCGACGCTCGCGCCGCGCCTGGGCTACCAGCCCGCCCTCGACGGGTGGCGGGGCGTCGGCATCGTGATGGTGATGGCCTACCACGGGGGCCTGAACGACCTCATCCCCGGTGCGTTCCTGTGGATCGACGGCTTCTTCACCCTCTCGGCGTTCCTCATCACGACGCTGCTGCTCGAGGAGCAGGTCCGCGCCGGGCGCATCGACCTCGTCGCCTTCTGGGCCCGCCGCGTGCGCCGCCTCGCCCCCGCGCTGTTGCTCGCCCTGGCGGGCATGGGCCTGTTCGCCCTCGTGGCGGAGCGGACCCAGCTCGCGGCTCTCCCCGGCGACGTGCTGGCGGCACTGTTCTACGTGGCCAACTGGCGCGCCATCGCCACGGGGTCGGACTACTTCGCCGCCTTCGAGACCGTGTCGCCCCTGAAGCACACCTGGAGCCTCGCCATCGAGGAGCAGTTCTACCTGCTGTTCCCGGTCGTGGCCGTGGCCGTGCTGGCGCTCGGCCGACGCCTGCGTACCAGCGGCGAGACGCTGCTGGCCGCGGTGGCCGGCGCCGGCGTCGTGGCCTCCGCCTGGTGGATGCAGTCGCTGCACGCCTCGGGCGCCACGATCTCGCGCCTCTACTACGGCACCGACACCCGCGCCCAGTCGCTGCTGGCCGGCGTCGTGCTGGCCGTGGTGTGGCGACGCCTGTCGCCCCGGGTGACGGCGCTGGGCCGGCAGGTCCTGGCGCTGGTGGGGCTCGTGCTGTTCACCGCGTTCCTCCTGGGCCAGAACGCCATCTACGAGAGCTCCGCCTGGCTCTACCAGGGCGGCTTCCTCGTCAACTCGGTGGCCCAGTGCACGGTGTTCGTGGCCCTGCTGGTCCCGGGCCCGCTGCGCCGGGGCCTCGCCTGGCGACCGGTTGCCTGGGTGGGCGGCCTCGCCTACGGGTTGTACCTGTTCCACTTCCCGCTGTTCCTGTGGCTCGACGAGGGTCGCACCGGCCTCGACGGCACGGCCCTGCTGGCCCTGCGCTTCGCGGCCACCTTCGCCGTCGCGGTGCCGGTCTTCTACGCCCTCGAGATCCCGGTCCGCACGGGGCGCTGGCCCCGCCGGGGCACCCTGACCGCTCGGATCGCCTGGCCCGTGGCCGTCGCCGCCCTCACCGCCGTGGCCCTCGGCGTGCACCCCGAGCCGGCCGAGCCCACCCGGGAGGATCTCGCCGCCCTGGTGACCACGACCCGGCCCTCCCCCACGACCGCACCCGACCCCGGAACCCCGTCCACGACCGCCCCGCCACCCCCACGCCTCGCGGTGGTGGGTGACTCCTCCGGCGACCGGCTGGCCATGGGCGTCGAGGCCTGGGCGACGGCGACGGGCGCCGCGGTCTTCGTCGGGGATGGCTCCCGGCTGGGCTGCCCGGTGGGGCGCGGCGGCACGATGCACACCGCCGCCGACGTCGTCGGCCCCGTGTCACCCCAGTGCGACTGGGAGACGGCGGCCATCACCGGCACCGACGGCCAGCCTCGACCCACCTACCCCGACCTGGCCGCGACCTGGAACCCCGACCTCGTCGTGGCCGCCTTCGGCGGCTGGGAGGTGGCCGACCGCCAGCTCCCCGGCGACGACACCTGGCGCGCCCCGGGCGACCCCGTGTACGACGCCTGGCTCCTGGCCGAGATGAACCGGGCCGTGGACGCGCTCTCGGCCCAGGGCGCCCACGTCGTGTGGCTCACCTCTCCGCCGTGGGAGGGGGCGACCCGCCGACCGCCGGACCGCCTCTACGAGCCGGCGGCCGATCCGGCCCGCATGGCGCGCTTCAACGAGCTCGTGCAGGAGTTGGCCGCCGCCCGACCAGACGACGTGACGGCCGTCGACCTGGCCGGCTGGATCGCCTCGACCGGTGAGGACGAGCGCCTGCGTCCCGACGGCGCGCACCTGGAGCCCGAGACGGCCGTGGAGACCATGAACCGCTTCCTGGCCGCCGAGCTGGCCGAGGTGTGGTCGGCCCACGGCGGCTGAGGGCGCGGGCCGACCTCGGCCTCACCCTGCGTGCAGCCCGGCCACCACCTCGGCGAGGTGCCGGGGATCGGGCGCACGGTTGTTGACCAGGCTCACCGAGTCCGAGATACCCGCCAGCCGTGCCCGCACGAGGCCGGCGACGGCGTCGGGCTCGCCCACCACGGCCACGGTCTCGAGGAAGTCGTCGTCGATCAGCGCCGCCATCTCGTCCCAGCGCCCGTCGCGGGCCATCCCCACGAGCAGCGGATGGAGCTCGCCCCGGTCGTGCAGGTCGAACACGGGTCGGTAGGCCGGGGTGGTGCCGTAGAAGGCCAGCTGCTGGCGCACCGCTTCGCGCGAGCGGGTCAGCTCCTCCTCGTCGCGGCCCGTGACGACGATGGTCACGCACACCACCTCGAGATCGTGGCGCGTCCGACCGGAACGGGCCAGCCCCGCATCCAGCGCCGGCAGCGTGAGCTCCTGCAGTGACCGGCGGGTGTTCACGGGGTGCACGAAGAACCCGTCGGCCACCTCACCGGCCACCTCGGTCATGTGCGGTCCGACGCCGGCGGTGAAGATCGGCGGGCGACCGAATCGGTTGGGTCCGGGGTCGAAGGCGGGGATCATCCGGGTGTGACGGTAGAACTCGCCCCGGAAGTCCAACGGGGTGCCGTCCTCCCACGAGGACCAGATGGCCCGGACGGCCCGGACCAGCTCCGCCATCCTGGCGGCGGGGCGCGACCACGGCATCCCGAAACGCTCCACCACGTGCTGGCGGATCTGGGACCCGAGCCCCAGGACGAACCGGCCGCCGGTGATGGTCTGCAGGTCCCAGCCGAGGTTCGCCAGCACCATCGGGGTGCGGGCGAAGGCGATGGCGATGGCGGTGCCGAGCCGCAACCGCTGGGTGTGCTGGGAGGCCACGGCGAGGGGCAGGAACGGGTCGTGACGGGCCTCGAAGGACCACGCCGAGTCGTAGCCGATGGCCTCCAGCTCCCGGTAGAGCGCCGGGACCACCGCCGGGTCCTCCGTCGGCACCGTCATCGAGACCCGCACGACCCGTCCCCGACCCGGATCAGCGGATGAGCGCGTGCTGCGGCAGCACCTCGGGCACCAGGTCGGTCGGCGGCTCGTTGAACACCGGGTACCTGGGCACGGCCGTCTCGCGGTACCGGGTGGTGGAGTGCACCGGGTCGCGGTCCCACTCGGGGATGACCTTGCCGCCGAACAGCTCGATGCACTCCAGCACCTGCTCGTGGTGCATGCCGTCGGCGGGCATGCCGAACACGAGCTGGTCGCACCCCACGGACTGGTAGTTGGCGGCCTGCTCGGCGACCTCGTCGGGGTTGCCGCACAGCATCATGCCCGCCGCGATGACCTGGTCGAGGACCTCCTCGCTGGGGATCGCCGGCGGGTGCGCGGGCCAGGTGAACGAGCCCTCCTTCTTGGGCATCGTGTCGTGGTAGAGAGCGACCATCGTGTACTGGTAGCCGCGGCCCCGGCCGAGGGCGATGCGGCGGGCCTCGTCGCGATCCTCGAGGCAGATGACGGCGTTGGTCATCATGATGTTGTCGTTCTTGAACTGCCCGAGCGGCTCGGTGCAGTTGGCGGCGGCCTCCTTGTAGGCGTCGACGCGGCCCTTCATGGCGAAGATGGGCTCGAAGTTGAAGGCGATGGCGCCGATGCCCAGCTCGCCGGCCCGACCGAACGAGGGCGGGTTGCCACAGGCCATCCAGATGGGCGGATGGCCCTTGCCGTAGGGCTTGGGCAGCACGTTGTGGGCCCACGGCACGGTGAAGTGGTCGCCCTCGTAGGCGTAGTCCTTCTGCTCCCACATGCGGGGGATCTCCCGCACCGCCTCTTCCCACTCGACCTTGGTGGAGTCCTTGTCGAGGATGTTGAACGAGGCGATCTCGTGGCTGCCGGCACCCCGGCCGGTGCCCCACTCGTAACGCTGGTCGGTGATGTGGTCGAGCATGGCGACGCGCTCGGCGTTGCGCACCGGGTGGTTCACGCGGGGGCTCAGGTTCATGATGGCCGAGCCCATGTGGATGCGCTCCGTGCGGGCCGCCACGTAGCCCATGACCACCTCGGGCGCCGACATGTGGCTGTACTCGGTGAGGGCGTGGTGCTCGCCGAACCAGGTGTACTTCCAGTTGTACCTGTCGGCGTGGATCGCGTACTCGACCTCACGCATCAGCGTCGTGTGCTCGCACTCGGTGTCGTGCGCCGCGGGACCGGGCGTGTAGCCGTTGAAGAAGAGTCCGAACTCCACCGTGCCTCCTGGAGTGGGAGCCGCGCCCCCGGAATGGAACAGGTTCTCGTCCGACCCTAGGCCACTTCCCGATCAGTTGCAATGATCAGTTGATCTGATCGAATGCTCGACATCGTGACCGCCAGCGGTCATGATCTGGCGGTGCCCGTGACCCAGCGCCCCAGCCGCTCCCGCCAGGGTGCACGCCGCCGCGCCGGCGGTGCCGAGACCCGCGAGCTGCTCATGGACGTGGCCGAGCAGCTCTTCGCGGAAGAGGGCGTGGAGGCGGTCTCGATCCGCTCCATCAACGCCGCCGCAGGGCTCGCCCCGGCCTCCGTGCACTACCACTTCGGCGACAAGGACGGCCTGCTGCGCGCCGTGATCGCCCGCCGGGGGGCGACGCTCGTCGACCGGGAGCGGGCGCTGCTCGAGGGCCTCGAGGGCCGGCGCCGTCCACCCCGCACGGCCGAGGTGGTGCGCCTGCTGGCCGATCCGCTCGTCGAGATCATCACCCTCGACCCCGTCGGCGGGCGCCGCTGGGTCACGATGATCGCCGACCTGGTCGCCGCCAACGACGACCGCGTCTACCAGGAGGGCTACGGCCCCGGCAGCCTGCAGGAGCGCATCGAGGGTCACGTGGCCGGCCTCTACCCCGCCCGCCCCCGACCCGTGATCGCGGCGCGCTGGCGCATGGCCTCGACCGCCCTGCTCCAGCTGCTGGCCGCCGCGGCCGCCACCGCCCCCGACCCCACCCGGGGCCTCGACCCCGACGACGTCGGCGTCATCGTGCAGTTCGTGGCCAGCGGCCTCGACGGCGTGTGCCGCACGCGTTAGCGACGCCGCCTAGAACGTGTTCTACTGAAGGCACCAGACGGAGCGCGCCACCAGGGGGACCCGCGATGCCGACCGCCACCGACCACTACATCGTCATCTCGTCGGACTGCCACGCCGGGGGCAACCACGCCCAGTACCGCGAGTACCTCGACCCCGCCTACCGGGATCGCTTCGACGCCTGGCGGGGCCGGTACAAGAACCCCTTCCGGGACCTGCAGGACGACACCCGCTCGCGCAACTGGGACGACGAGCGCCGAAACGGCGATCTCGACGCCGACGGGGTCGCGGCCGAGGTCGTGTTCCCCAACACCGTGCCGCCGTTCTTCCCCACCGGCGTGGTGATCGCACCCGCACCCGTGACCCGCGAGGACTACGAGCTGCGCCTGGCCGGGGTCCGCGCCCACAACCGCTGGCTGGCCGACTTCGTCGCCGCGCACCCGGCACGGCGGGCGGGCCTGGTGCAGATCCTGCTCAACGACGTGGACGAGGCGCTGGCCGACATCCGCTGGGGCAGGGAGCACGGCATGTCCGGCGTGCTGCTCCCCGGGGTGGCCCCCAACACCCTCGATCCCCTGTTCTCGCCGGTCTACGACCCGATCTGGGCGCTGTGCGAGGAGCTCGAGCTCCCGGTCACCCACCACGGCGGCGGCAGCGGTGTGCCGGATCTGGGCCGGCTCCCGGTGTCGACGGTCATGTACATCATGGAGGTCGGCTTCTACGCCAACCGGGCCCTGTGGCACCTGGTGCTGTCAGGGGTGTTCGAGCGGTACCCGAACCTGGTGTTCGTGCTCACCGAGCAGGGCTCGTCGTGGATCCCCGACTGCCTCGACCGCATGGACGACCTGCACGAGTCGATGGCGCAGGGCCGCTTCGGCGGCGAACTGGGCCCGTCGGCCGCCATGCTGCCCCGCCGACCCAGCGAGTACTTCGCCTCGAACTGCTTCGTGGGCGCCAGCTTCCCGCCGCCGCCCGATGCCGAGGTCTTCCGGCGCGTCGGCGTCGACCGGTTCATGTGGGGCAGCGACTACCCCCACCGGGAGGGCACCTTCCCCTACTCGAAGGAATCGCTGCGTCACACCTTCGTCGGCTGGGACGACGCCGACCTGCGCAAGGTGCTGGGTGAGACGGCGGCGCGCGTCTACGGCTTCGACCTCGAGGCGCTGGCACCCATCGCCGACGCCCACGGCCCCACCCCCGCCGACCTGCAGCGTCCGCTCGAATCGGTGCCCGCAGACGCCACCAGCCCGGCGTTCCACCGCTGATCGACGGGCGAGGGCCCGTCGCGACGCCGGCGCCGAGCGATCGCTGTGGGAGGCTCGCGTCATGTGTCTCGGCGTACCCGGGCGGGTGGAGGACATCTGGGAGGCCAACGGCATCCGCATGGGCTCGGTGGACTTCGGCGGGGTCCACAAGGAGGTCTGCCTGGCGTACGTGCCCGAGGTGGAGGTCGGCGACTACGCCATCGTGCACGTCGGCGTGGCGCTGACCCGGCTCGACGAGGACGCGGCACGCGAGACCCTCGAGCTGCTCGGTGCGCTCGACGCCGCGCCGGGCGGGCCCGACCGGAGCGGCTCGCCGTGAGGTACCTGGACGAGTTCGGCGACCCGGCGCTGGCCGCCGGCCTGCTGGCCGAGATCCGACGCACGGTCACCCGACCGTGGACGGTCATGGAGGTCTGTGGCGGCCAGACCCACACCATCGTGCGCAACGGCATCGACCAGCTGCTGCCCGACGCGGTGCACCTGGTGCACGGCCCGGGCTGCCCGGTGTGCGTGACCCCGCTCGAGACCATCGACCGCGCCCTGGCCATCGCGGCCCGACCGGAGGTGGTGTTCTGCACCTTCGGGGACATGCTGCGCGTCCCCGGCTCGCACGAGGACCTCTTCGGGGTGAGGGCGGCCGGCGGGGACGTGCGCCTCGTCTACTCCCCCCTCGACGCCGTGCAGCTGGCCCGGGAGCTGCCGGACCGCCAGGTGGTGTTCCTGGCCGTCGGGTTCGAGACGACGGCGCCGGCCAGCGCCCTGGCGGTGCAGCTGGCGCGTCGGGACGGCCTGGCCAACTTCTCGGTACTGGTCTCCCACGTGCTGGTGCCACCCGCCATGACCGCCATCCTCGACGCTCCCGGGTGCCGGGTGCAGGGGTTCCTGGCCGCCGGGCACGTGTGCACGGTCATGGGCACCGCGCCCTACGAACCCCTGGTCGAGCGCCACCGGGTGCCCATCGTGGTGACCGGGTTCGAGCCGCTCGACGTGCTCGACGGCCTCCGGCGGGTGCTGGTGCAGCTCGAGGCCGGCCGCGCCGAGCTGGACAACGCCTATCCGCGGGCGGTGCGAGCCGCGGGCAACCCCACGGCTCGGGCCGCCGTGGCCGAGGTCTTCGAGACGTGCGACCAACCCTGGCGCGGGCTCGGCGTGATCCCCCGCTCCGGTTGGCGCCTCGCACCGTCGTACGCCGGCTTCGACGCCGCGACCCGCTTCGACGTCGCGACCATCAGCCCACTCGAGTCGCCCCGGTGCCGCAGCGGCGAGGTGCTGCAGGGCCTGCTCGCCCCGACCGAGTGCGACGCGTTCGCCACGGCCTGCACGCCGCGGACCCCCCTGGGGGCGCCCATGGTCTCGGCCGAAGGGGCCTGCGCGGCGTACTTCCGCTACCGGAGCGGGCCGTGACCGAGCCACGGGTCGACGTGGACGCCTGGTCCTGTCCAGTCCCGTTGCGGGACCACCCGGTGGTGGTGACGGGCCACGGCGGCGGGGGGCGTCTGTCGGCCGAGCTGACGAGGCACCTGTTCCTGCCCGCGCTCGGCGACGCCGCGACCGGTGTGCTGACCCGCCTCGACGACGCCGCCGTGGTGCGCGCCGGCCCCACCCGGCTCGCGGTCAGCACCGACGCCTTCGTCGTGCGCCCCCGCTTCTTCCCCGGCGGCGACCTGGGGACGCTGGCGGTGAACGGCACCGTGAACGACGTGGCCATGGCCGGCGCCGTGCCGTGCTGGCTGTCGGCGGCGTTCGTGCTGGAGGAGGGCCTCGCCCTCGACGAGCTGCATGCGCTCGCCCGCTCCCTCGGCGGCGCCGCCCGCGACGCCGGGGTGGAGCTGGTGGCCGGTGACACCAAGGTGGTGGGGCGAGGCCAGGCCGACGGCCTCTACGTCGCCACGACCGGCATCGGGCTGCTCGCACCGGACGTCGACCTCGGCTCCCACCGGGTCCGACCCGGCGACGTCGTCGTGGTCTCGGGCCCCATCGGTCGTCACGGCATCGCCGTGCTCAGCGTGCGCGAGGGCCTCGAGTTCGGCACCGAGCTGCGCTCCGACTGCGCGGCCCTGCACCGTCCCGTCCAGGCGCTGTTGCGCGCCGGCGTCGACGTGCACCAGCTGCGGGATCCCACCCGTGGCGGCGTCGCCGCCACGCTCAACGAGCTCGCCGCGGCGGCCGCGGTGGGCATGGTCGTCACCGAGCGGGCGCTGCCCGTGCCCGAGGCGGTCCGGGCCGCATGCGGGTTCCTCGGCCTCGACCCGCTGGAGGTCGCCAACGAGGGCTGCTTCGTGGCCCTCGTCGCCCGCGACGACGCCGAACGCGCCCTCGAGATCCTGCGGGGCGACGAGCTCACCCGGGACGCCGTCGTCATCGGCGAAGTCGTGGTCGACCACCCCGGGACGGTCGTGGCCCGAACCGGGATCGGCGGCACCCGCGTCGTGGATCTCCCCCTGGCCGAACAGCTTCCCCGGATCTGCTGAGCGAGCGGTGCCGTGCACGAGCTGTCCCTGTGCCAGTCGATCGCCGGCATCGTGCGCACCCACGCCGCCGGCCGCCCCGTGGCGCGCGTGCACGTGCAGGTGGGCCACCTGCGCCAGGTGGTGCCCGACACCCTGGCCTGGTGCTGGACGTGGTCGACCGACGGCAGCGACCTGGCGGGTAGCGTGCTCGACATCGAGGAGGTGCCGGTCGCGGTGCACTGCCCGACGTGCGACGCGCACACCGTGCTGCACGAGCCCGCCTTCCGATGCGGCTCCTGTGGCAGCACCGGGGTGCGCGTCACCGCAGGCGAGGAGCTCCTCGTGACCTCGCTCGAGCTGCAGGAGCGCTGACATGGGACGGTTCCACCGCCACGCCGACGGCACCACCCACACCCACGAGCACGCGGATGTGGGCGACCACCACGGGTACGAGACCGGACCGCTGCGGGTGGAGGTGCTGGCGCACATCCTGGGCGAGAACGACCGCACCGCCGCCGCCAACCGGGCCGACTTCGACGCTGCCGGGGTGCGCACCGTCAACCTCATGTCCTCCCCCGGCGCCGGCAAGACCGCCCTGCTCGAGCGCACCCTCGAGCACCTGGGCGACCGGCTGCGCATCGGCATCGTGGAGGGCGACATCGAGACCAGCCTCGACGCCGACCGGCTGCGTGACCGCGCCGCCGCCGTGTCGCTGCTCAACACCGCGGACGGCTTCGGCGGCGAGTGCCACCTCGACGCCACGATGGTGCGCGCCGCCCTGCCCGCGCTCCCGCTGGCCGAGCTGGATCTCGTCGTCGTCGAGAACGTGGGCAACCTCGTGTGCCCGGCCGAGTTCACCGTCGGGGAGCACGCCCGGGCCATGGTGTTCTCGCCCACCGAGGGCGAGGACAAGCCCTACAAGTACCCGGTCATGTTCCGCAGCGTCGAGCTCGTGGTGCTCAACAAGGTGGACCTGCTCCCCCACCTCGACGTCGACCTCGACCGGTTCCACGCCGCGCTGGCCGACGTGCACCCCGGGGTGCGCACCCTGCAGGTGAGCGCGCGCACCGGCGAGGGCGTCGAGGCGTGGTGCGACTGGCTGCTCGAGGTCACACGGCGACCGGCCGGCGGACCGCCTTGAGCGACGCCGGGCACCAGATGCGCCAGCGCTTCCGGCTCACCGGCCTCGTGCAGGGGGTGGGGTTCCGACCCTTCGTGCACCGTCTGGCCCGGGAGCTGGGACTGGCCGGGTTCGTGACCAACGACGCCGCAGGGGTCGTGGTCGAGGTCGAGGGACCACCCCCGGCCGTGGCCGTCTTCGCCCGTCGCCTGGCCGCCGATGCCCCGCCCGCCGCCCGGGTGGACGCCGTGGCCCGGACCCGTGTCGCCCCGACCGGGGAGACCGCCTTCCGCATAGAGGCCAGCACGCCACCGGCGTCGCGGCCCCGCACCCTGGTGTCGCCCGACCTCGCGCTGTGCGCGGACTGCGAGCGCGAGCTGTTCGACCCGGCCGACCGCCGCTTCCGCCACCCCTTCGTGACCTGCACCAACTGCGGACCTCGCTTCACGATCGTCGAGCGCCTGCCCTACGACCGCCCCAACACCACCATGGCGGGCTTCCCACTGTGCGCGGCGTGCGCCCGGGAGTACGCCGACCCCGCCGACCGCCGTCACCACGCGCAGCCGCTGTGCTGCCCCGACTGCGGGCCGCGCCTCGCGTCGGTGCGCAGCGGTACCGGGGCCACACCGGTCACCGGTGACGAGGCCAGCCTGGCCGCCGCCGTGGCGGCCCTGCTCGCCGGTCGGGTCGTGGCCGTGAAGGGCGTCGGCGGCTTCCACCTGGCGGTGCGGGCCGACGACGAGGCCGCGGTGCGGACGTTGCGGGACCGCAAGCAGCGCGGTGCGAAGCCCTTCGCGGTGCTGGTCCGCGACCTCGACACAGCTCGCCGCCTGGCCGAGGTGGACGAGGCCGAAGCCCGGACGCTGACCGGTGCCGCCCGACCCATCGTGTTGCTGCGCCGTCGCGCCGACACCCGCCACCTGATGGCCGACGCCGTGGCCCCCGACAACCCCCTGGTCGGGGTGCTGCTGCCCTACACGGGGCTCCACCACCTGCTGCTGGCCGACCTCGTGGCGGCGGGCGGTCCCCCGGTGCTGGTGCTCACCAGCGGCAACCGCAGCGAGGAGCCCATCGTCCACGACGACACCGACGCCCGGGTCCGCCTGCTCGGCTCCCTGGCCGACACACTGCTCACCCACGACCGTCGCATCCGGGTGCCGTGCGACGACTCGGTGGTGCGCATCGTGGACGGCGCCGAGCTCCCGATGCGTCGCTCCCGCGGCTACGCCCCCCTGCCGATCCGGCTGCCCGTCGCCGTGGCGCCGGTGCTGGCCGTGGGCGGCGAGCTCAAGGGCACCTGCTGTCTGGCCGCCGGCGACGAGGCGTGGCTCAGCCAGCACCTCGGCGACCTCGAGAACCTGGTCGCGCTGGAGGCACTGGCGGGCACCGTCGACGCCTTGGTCGCGTTCCACGGGGTCACGCCCGAGCGCACCGTCGCCGACCGCCACCCGCGGTACCGGTCGCGACGCTGGGCGGAGCAGCGGGACCCGGCCACGGTGACGGTGCAGCACCACCGGGCGCACGTGGCCGCGGTGCTGGCCGAGCACGGCATCGGGCCCGACGAGGCCGTGACCGGCATCGCCCTCGACGGCACCGGCTACGGCGACGACGGCACCATCTGGGGCGGTGAGGTCCTGCGGGGCACGTACGCCACGCTCGAGCGCATCGGCCACCTGGCCCTCACGCCCCTGCCCGGTGGCGACGCCGCCATCCGCCACCCCGCCCGACTCGCCGTGGTGGCCCTGCGCGCCGCCGGCGTCGCCCGCGCCCACGACCTGCCACCGGTGCGCGCCCTCGGCCCCGACACCCTGGCACTGCTCGAGCGCCAGCTCGACCGCGACGTGCACTGCGTGCCCTCGTCGTCGATGGGCCGCCTGTTCGACGCCGTCGCCAGCCTGGTGGGGCTGTGCCACGAGGCGCGCTTCGAGGCCGAGGCCGCCATGGCCCTGGAGGCCGCCGCGTCGGGCTGGTCGGGGCCGGCACCCGTCTACCGGTTCACGCTGGACACGCACGGCGTCGCCGACCCGGCCCCGGTGGTGCGGGCCGTCGTCGACGACCTGCGGGCGGACACGCCCGTCGCCGCGACGGCCGCCGGCTTCCACGACGCGGTCGCCGAGCTGCTGGTGCGCTGGGCCGAGCACGGCGGCCTGCCCACGGTCGCGCTGAGCGGCGGGGTGTTCCAGAACGCGGTGCTGCTGCGCCACGCCACCCGGCGCCTCCAGGACGCGGGGTTCCTGGTGCTGACCCACCGCCTGGTGCCGCCGAACGACGGCGGGCTCGCGTTGGGGCAGGCCGTGCTGGGCGCGCTGGCCCCCGTTCTCAGGTGAGCCGCGCCAGGCGGGGCAGCTCCAGACGGTGACGGGCGAGCAGGTCGCCGTCCGCGAGCAGCTCGAGCGTCGCGCCGTCGGCCACCACCCGGCCGGCGTCGAGGATCACCGCCCGCTCGCACAGCTCCGCGGCGTAGAGCAGGTCATGGGTCACGATCAGGGTCGTGAGCCCCAGCGCGACCACCACCCCGGCCAGCTCGCGACGGGCCTGCGGGTCGAGGTTCGCCGACGGCTCGTCGAACACCAGGATGCCGGGCTCCATGGCCAGCACGGTGGCCAGCGCCACCCGGCGCCGCTGCCCCAGGCTCAGGTGATGGGGCGCCCGGTCGGCGGCGTCGGCCATGCCCACCGCCGACAGGGCGTCGGCGACCCGGACGGCCAGAGCACCGCCCGACAGGCCCAGGTTGGCGGGCCCGAAGGCCACGTCGCGGTGCACGGTGGGCAGGAAGAGCTGGTCGTCGGGGTCCTGGAACACGATGCCCACCCGCCGACGTATCTCACGCAGGTTGGCCTGCTCCACCGGCAGGCCCTCGACGACGACGCGCCCCGCACCGGCCTGCAGGATCCCGTTGCAGTGCAGCACGAGGGTCGTCTTGCCCGACCCGTTGGGGCCCAGCACCGCCACCCGCTCCCCCGGTGCCACCCGCAGATCGACGCCGCGCAGGGCGACCCGTCCGTCGGGGTAGGCGTAGTGCACGCCGTCGAGCTCGAGCGCCGGCGGCTCCCCGGGGCCCGCGGTCACGTCACCACCGCCACGGCCGCCGTCGCCAGTGCCAGCAGCGGGATGGTCGCGGCCGGCCACCACACCGGCGCACGATCCGGCGCCGCCGACGTCACCGGGAAGCGTCCGGTGAAGCCGCGGGCGGCCATGGCCCGCTGCACCCGCTCCCCCCGTTCGTAGGAGCGCACGAACAGCGTTCCGGCGGTGGCGGCCACCGCCCGCCCCTGCCACAGCCAGCGGGGATCGTCACCCCGCGACACCCGGGCGATCCCGAGCCGCCGGAGCTCGCCGCTCACGACGTCGAGGTAGCGGACCATGAACCCGGCGATGGCGACGAGCGCCCGGGGAACACGGAGCCGCTCGAGGCCCACGAGCACGTCCGCCACGGGCGTCGACCAGGCCAGCACGACGGCCGCGGCCACCCCGAGCGAGGCCTTGGCGAGGATGCCCCAGGCCGCCCAGACGCCGGCCACCGAGACCGAGAGGCCGAGGACCTCCTCCCGCGGGCCGGCGCCGACGACGGGCAGCGCAAGGGCGAACACGACGAACGGGACCTCGACACCCAGCCGGCGCAGCAGCACCCGCGCCGGGAGGCGGGCGGCCCGGGCCGAGACGACGACGAGCAGGACGTACACGCCGAACGCCCACACGGCCGGTGGCGGCGTCGCGACCACGGCGACGACGCCGACCACCAGGCACACCAGCTTCACCACCGGGTCGAGGTCGCGCACGGCGCTGTCGACGGGCCCCAGCAGCCCGTCGGAAGGCGCACCCGCACGACCGGGCGCGTGCCGGCCCCCGTGACCCGAGCTCACGGCGCGGCCGGGTGTGGCCCCGCTCGCCGCCGACGAGCCACGACCACGGCGGCGGTGCAGACGGCGAAGGTGACCGCGAGCCCGAGCGCCCCTGCCACGCCGGCGCCGACGGCACCGGCGCCGAGTCCGGGGGCGCGGTAGTCGGCGAAGGGCCCCTCGGCCAGGTCGTGCGCCTGCTCGGTGGCGGCGATGCCCTCGTCTGCGGCGACCTTCTCGAGGCCGTCGGGCTGCGAGCTGGCGAAGCGGCTGGCCACGGCGATCACCACCAGCGACGCGACCAGACCCCCGACGAGCACCTGCGCCAGCCGCGACGGACGTCGCGACGCCGTCACGGGACGACCTCCCCCAGGCCCACCGCCGGCGACGCCAGTTCACGGGCCCCGTACACGAGGTCGGGACGGCTGGCCAGGACGGCACCGACGGTCGCGGTCGTGAGGACGGCCTCGACGATGCCGATGGGGACGTGCACGCCGACCACGGCCACCAGCACCGTGTCCACCGAGGCGGCCGCGCTGCCCCCGATGGCGTACTCGACGGTGAAGGCCACCGCCGCGAGCAACACGGACACGAAGGCCGCCACCGCCGTGGCGGCGAGGGCGCCCACGCGTGTGGCGGGCAACACCCGCCGGGCCGCCGCGAAGAGCCCGTAGCCGACGAAGACCGGGATCACGGCCATGTTGAGCACGTTCAACCCCAGGGCGCTGAGGCCGCCGTCGGCGAAGAGCAGGCACTGCACGACCAGCACGACGGTGAGCGCCAGGCACCCCAGCCACGGCCCGACGAGCACGGCGGCCAGCAGTCCACCCAGCAGGTGCCCGGACGTGCCCGCGGCGACGGGCACGTTCAGCATGTGGGCCGCGAAGACGAAGGCGGCGACCAGCCCGGTGAGCGGCGCCGCGGAGTCCAGATCCTCGTCGGCGGCCTTGTGCAGCGACACGGCGACCACGCCCGCCGCGACGAGGCCGGCACCCGCGGATGTCGGCAGGTCGACGAAGCCATCTGGCAGGTGCACCCGACTCCTCCCGGTCACGTCCGGCGAACGACTGCCAGGTGCGAACCGTTCGCAGGAACGATCCTCGCACCTTCGCCCTGACCGTGTCGACCACCCGCGATACTCGCGCCGTGCACGAACCGCCCCCCATGGTCGAGGATCTCCTCGACGAGCTGCGTCGCTCGGGTCAGCGCGCCACCACCGCCCGCCGAGCCGTGCTGGAGGTGCTCGTGGCCGCCGGCGACGGGCACCTCAGCGCCGACGAGCTGACCCGTCGCGTGCGGGCCGACCACCCGGCCATCCACCTCTCCACCATCTACCGCACCCTGGAGGCGCTGGCGGAGGCCGGCCTGCTCACGCCGGCCCCCTTCGCCGACCAGCCCACGACCTACCACCTGCGCGCCGACGTGCACCACCACGCGGTGTGCACCGACTGCGGCGCCACCATCAACCTCCCGCCCTCCGTGCTGGCCTCGTTGCGGCGCAGCCTCCTCGCCGACCACGGGTTCCACGCCGACCCGCACCACCTCACCATCACCGGCCGCTGCCGCTCCTGCTCCGGAGCCTGAGCCTGCTTTGCCCACACCCCCCGGGTGTGCTGAACTAGATCACAACGGATTGAACCGTGGTTCAGCCACGAGGGGGAGCGATGAGCGGAGCCGGAGAGTTCCCGTGGATCATCAGCGTCGACGACCACGTCGTCGAACCGCCCGATCTGTGGGTCAGCCGCCTGCCCTCGACGTACCGGGACGTCGGCCCCCGTGTCGAGCTGCATCCCATGGGCGACGCGCCGGTGCTCGTCGGCGCCCGCTACGAGGAGGCGCCCGGCACCGAGGGCAAGCCCATCGCCTGGTGGTTCTACGAGGACCAGCGGTCCAGCCTCAAGCGCTACATCGCGGCGGTCGGTGTGCCCGAGGAGGAGATCGGCCCCCACGGCATCACCTTCGACGAGATGCGCCCCGGGTGCCACGAGCCCAAGGCCCGCATCGCAGACATGGACCTGAACCACGTGGAGGCCTCGCTCTGCTTCCCCAACTACCCCCGCTTCTGCGGCCAGATCTTCCTGCACGGCAAGGACCGGGAGCTGGCCCGGCTGTGCGTCGAGGCCTACAACGACTGGATGGTCGAGGAGTGGTGCGGCGACAGCGACGGCCGCCTCCTGCCGCTGTGCCTCGTCCCGCTGTGGGACGCCCGGCTGGCGGCGGCCGAGATACGGCGCAACGCGGCCCGAGGCGTGCACGCCGTCGCCTTCAGCGAGTGCCCGGCGTGGCTGGGGCTCCCTTCCATCCACACCGGGTACTGGGATCCCTTCTTCGAGGCCTGCGACGAGACGGGCACCGTGGTGGCCATGCACATCGGCTCGGGCACCAGGACCTTCCTCACCAGCGAGGACGCCCCCGAGACCGTCGGCGCCACCGGCATCTTCACCAACAGCGCCATGTCGATGATCGACTTCCTGTTCTCGGGCGTGCTGCTGCGCTACCCGAACCTGAAGCTGCTCTACGCCGAGTGCCAGATCGGCTGGGTGCCCTACGTGCTGGAGCGGGTCGACGACGTGTGGAAGACCCATGGCATCTGGGCCACCCGGGGACCGAAGCTCGACGAGCCGCCCTCGGCCCAGTACTACCGCCAGATCTACAGCTGCTTCTTCAAGGACTCGGTCGGCGTGGACCTGCTCGACCGGGTGGGTGAGGACAACATCTGCTTCGAGGTCGACTACCCGCACCAGGACAGCACCTGGCCCGAGACCGAGCAGGTCGCCCGCCGGACCTTCGGCCACCTCACACCCGAGCAGATCCACAAGATCGCCCGGGGCAACGCCATCGACCTGCTGGGCCTCGCCCGCTGAACCACGAGGTACCCATGAGCCGCTTCCCCTTCCCCATCCCCTTCGGCTGGTTCCAGGTCGCCTGGTCCGCCGATCTGCAGCCCGGCGACGTCAGGCCGCTCTACTACTTCGGTCGGGACCTGGTGCTGTGGCGTGACGCCGAGGGCACCGCCCACGTGCAGGACGCCATCTGCCCCCACCTGGGCGCCCACCTCGGCCACGGCGGCCACGTCGAGCAGTGCAACCTGCAGTGCCCGTTCCACGGCTGGCTGTTCGACGGCGAGGGCCGCAACGTCGAGATCCCCTACGCGGAGCGCCCCAACGGCAAGGCCCGGCTGCGCACCTACCCGGTGCTCGACCGCAACGGCCTCGTCCTGGCCTGGTACCACCCGGAGCAGGCCCCACCGATGTGGGACATCCCCGAGATCCCCGAGTTCAACGACCCGCAGCACTTCTCCCCCCTGGTGGGCCGCAGCTTCGACATCCCCGCCGCCTGGCAGGAGATCGCCGAGAACCAGGTGGACGTGGCGCACTTCCGCTACGTGCACAACACCGACATCATCCCCGAGGTCGCCGAGTACACCACCGAAGGCCACATGGCGTTCCTGCGGTCCACCCAGAAGTTCCCCACGCCCCGCGGCGTGGTCGACGGACGCATCGACGTCGACACCTACAACCCCGGCTTCGGCGTCATCCGCTTCAGCGGCATCGTGGACACGGTGCTGATGGGGTGCTGCACCCCGGTCACGGCCGAGGAGTGCCAGCTGCGCTTCACCTTCACCGTGCGCAGGTTCGACGACGCCGCCTTCACCTCCGCCGTGGGCGACGCCTTCGTGGAGGAGGTCTCGCGCCAGGTCCAGGAGGACATCCCGATCTGGAAGCACAAGGGTCACGTCACCGTGCCGGCGCTCGCAGCCACCGACGGCCCGTACCTGCAGTTCCGCAAGTGGGCCTCGCAGTTCTACGCCGAGGGCGTCACCTACGACCGCGAGGTCTACCCGCCGAACCGACCGTCCTCGTCCGAGCCCGAGGTGGAGGGCGTGCACAAGCTCACGGCCTCGGCCCGCATCAAGGGTGAGGCCGACATCCACGCCGGCATGAGCTCCGCGAGCTGACAGGGGGACCCGTGACCGCCACGCCGTCGACCGAGCCGTTCGTGTACAACCCCTACGACGCCGACCTCAACCGCGATCCGTTCCCGGTCTACGCCCGCCTGCGGGCCGAGGCGCCCGTGTACCACAACGCCGAGCTGGGCTTCTACGCCCTGTCGCGCTACTCGGACGTGCTGGATGCCCTGCACGACCCGGAGACGTACTGCTCCCGGCACGGGATCACCCTGGAGCCCCGCAGCCCGCTGCCCCTCCTGCTCACCATGGACCCGCCGGAGCACACCCGGGTCCGGTCCCTGGTGAGCCGATCGTTCACCCCCCGCCGGGTGCTGGAGCTCGAGCCGGCCATGCGCCGCATCTCCACGCGCTGGCTGGACGAGTTCCGCGACCGGGGCGAGTGCGACCTGATCCGGGACTACTCGGGCAAGGTGCCGATGGACGTCATCTCCGAGCTGCTGGGCGTGCCCGAGGCCGACCAGGACCTGCTACGGGAGTGGACCGACGCCATGATGTCCCGGGAAGACGGCAACCCCGACATCCCACCGGCCGGCATCGAGGGGGCCACGAACATCTACCGGTACTTCGCCGGCGAGGTGAAGCAGCGCCGCCGCAGCGGCGAGCCCGGCCCCGGCATGCTGGGTTCGTTCCTGGACATGGAGCTCGACGGCGAGCCGCTCGACGACCTGCACGTCATCAGCTTCTGCTTCCTGTTCATCATCGCCGGCAACGAGACCACCACCAAGCTCATCGGCAACGCCATGTACCGGCTGGCCACCAACCCCGACCAGCGGGCCGCGCTCTACGCCGATCCCGGGCGCATCCCCGATGCGGTCGAGGAGACGCTGCGCTTCGAGGGCTCCACCCAGCAGGTGGCCCGCACCCTCACCCGCGAGGTGACCCTCCACGGGGTGACCATGCCCGAGGGCGCCAAGGTGCTGTTGCTGCTGGGCTCGGCCAACCACGACGGCGAGGTGTTCGCGGACCCGGAGCGCTTCGACATCGACCGCCGCAACACCGCCCACATCGCCTTCGGCCACGGCGTGCACGTGTGCCTGGGTGCGGCCATGGCCCGGCTCGAGACCCGCATCGCCCTCGAGCACCTCCACGAGGCCATGGCCGACTACGCCTTCGACGAGGACCGCCTGGTGCGGTTCAACTCGGGCAACGTGCGGGGCTACGCGCAGATGCCCATGACGTTCACCCCAGATCGCCGGCGGTGAACCCGCCGTCGACGGTGTAGACGCCGCCGGTGCAGTAGGACGCCTCGTCCGAGGCCAGGAACGCCACCAGGCTGGCCACGTCCTCGGGCAAGCCGAACCGGGCGATGGGAAGCCGGCTCAGGAACGGCTCGAAGACCTCGTCGGGCAGGCCGCCGAAGCGGCTCATGGGCGTGTCGATGCTGCCGGGGTGCACCGACACCACGCGGATGCCGAACGACCCCAGGTCCATGGCCGCCGCCTTGGTGAGACCGGTCAGCCCCCACTTGCTGGCCACGTAGGCCGCGGTGTTGCGCAGGCCGATCAGCCCGCCCGCCGAGGAGATGTTCACGATCACCCCGCCGCCCCGCTGCCGCAGCAGCGGCGTCACGGCCCGGATCCCCAGGTAGGGCCCGACCAGGTTGACGTCGACCACGAAGCGGAACTCCTCCGGCGGGGTGTCCTGCACGGCGTTGGAGCGCAGCACCCCGGCGTTGTTCACCAGGACGTCGAGGCCGCCGAAGTGCTCCGCGGCGACGTCGACGCAGCGGGCCCAACCCTGCTCGTCGGCGACGTCGAGGTGCTGGTAGACGGCAGCCTCACCGAGGTCCTCGGCGAGCGCCCGTCCCGCGTCGTCGAGCAGGTCGGCCAGCACCACCCGGGCGCCCTCGGCCACGAAGCGTCGGGCCTCCTCGGCACCCTGACCCTGGGCGGCGCCGGTCACGAGCACCACCCGGCCGTCGAACCGCCGGCTCACGTGTCGCCCTCGGGCCCGTCCTGCGTCTTGGCGCGGCCCTGGGTGGCCGCGGTGCGCCAGCGCTCCCGCTCGTCCTGGGAGCGCGTCGACTCGGGGCGCACCGACAGCAGGCTGATCTTCGTCCCCCGGGGTGCCGTCACCGCGTTGACGACGGCCAGGGCCACGTGCTCGACGGGGATGTAGTTGAAGTCCTCCTTGATGCCGAGGCGCTCGTAGGTCTCCATGAAGGCCACCATGTCCTCGACGGGCCACGCGGTGTTGAACTCGCTCACCGTGGGACCCAGCCGGACGGTGCTGACCCGGATGCCGGTGCCGGTGAGCTCCACGTCGAGGCCCGAGGCCAGGTACTCCACCGCCACCTTGGTGGCCCCGTAGGTGATCATGTGGGGGACGGGCTTGTGCACCGAGTCCGAGCTGATGAACACCACGTCGCCGTCGGCGTCGTGGTCGACCTGGTGGGTCAGCAGGGCCGACAGGAAGCGCCGGGTGCACAGCAGCGCCCCGAGCAGGTTGGTCTCCACCACCGTCTCCAGCCGCTCGGGGGTGGTCTCGGCGACGGCGCCGAGGTACCCCAGGCCGGCGTTGTTGACCAGCACGTCGGCCACACCCACCTCGGCTTCGAGCGCGGCGAAGAAGGCCTCCACCGAGTCGGCGTCGGTCACGTCGAGTCGGTGGGCGAAGGGCGTGCCCCCTGCGGTTCGGATGGCCTCGGCCGTCTCCTCCAGGCGGTCGACCCGCCGGGCGCCGACGGCCACCGTCCAGCCCAGCGCGGCGAAGGCCTCCGCGATGGCCCGGCCCACACCGGCCGAGGCCCCGGTCACCACCGCGATGCTGTGGCTGACGTCGCTCTCGCTCCCCCACGGTGCCGTCATGGCTGCGCTCCCTCCGTCGTCGTACCTGTCGTGTCCGCCGGTTCCCCGAGCACCGCCATGGCGACGCCGCGGGCCCACTGGTGGTCGGCCTTGCCCGCCGGGGAACGGCGGATCTCCTCCACCAGCACGAGGTGCTTGGGCAGCTTGTAGCCGGCCAAGGTCTCCCGGGCCGCGGCCCGCAGCTCCTCCAGCTCCACCTCGTGGCCCGCCGCAGGGACCACCACCGCGGTGACGGCGTTGCCCCACCGCTCGTCGGGCACGCCCACCACCACGGCGTCGCGCACCGCGGGGTTGCCCAGCAGCACGCCTTCGACCTCCTCGACGTAGACCTTCTCGCCGCCGGTGTTGATGCACGACGAGCCCCGGCCGTGCAGCTCGATGGTGCCGTCGGCGCGGAGTCGCCCGTGATCGCCGGTGATCAGGTACCGCCGACCCTCGATGGCCAGGAACGTGGTCGCCGTCTTCTCCGGGTCGTTGTGGTAGCGCAGGGGCAGGCGCCCGCCGGCCACGACCCGTCCCACCACCTCCGAGCCCGGCTCGACCGGGACGCCGTCGTCGTCGACCACCCGCAGGTGCTCGCTCACCGGTGCCAGGCCGGCGGTCCCCTGCTCGGTGATCTCGGCGCCGGTCTGACGGCTGATGGCCTGGGTGCCCGTCTCCGAGGAGCCGTAGCCGTTGATCAGGAACAGGTTCGGGAAGTCCCGGGCGATGCGTTGGCGCAGCGCGGGCGACAACGGTGCCCCACCCGAGGAGAGCGAGAACAGGCTGGAGGTGTCGTAGGCACCGTCGGCGGCCTCCCAGGCTTCGATGAGCGGCACGCCGATGGCGTCGCCCACGATGACCAGCGAGGTGACGCGCTCCCGCTCGACCAGTCGCCAGATGGCGTCGGGGTCCAGCGCGCCGCGGTGCAGCACGGCCTTCGCCCCCGCCATCCACAGCCCGAGGACCTGCCACTGGGCCGCGGCGTGCATCAGGGGCGCCACCGGGAACAGGGCGAACTCCCAGCCCACGATGCGGCTCCCCAGGTGCTCGGGGCGCTCGACCGGTCCCTCCAGGCGGGTCAGGTCGCCGCCGCCCAGGCAGGCGTAGAAGGCGTCCTCCTGGCGCCACACCACCCCCTTGGGGTGGCCGGTGGTGCCGCCGGTGTAGATCAGGTACGGGTCGTCGCCGGAGCGGGGCACGACCGGCCGGGCGGGCGAGGCCGCGGCCAGCGCGGCGTCGAGCCCGGCGCCGACGGCCACCAGGGCGGGGCGGCGCTCGAGGTCGGCCACCGCCCGGGCCACCGTGTCGGCCGACGCGCGGTCGTAGAGGATGGCGGCCGGCGCGCTGTCGGCGAGCACCGCGGCCAGCTCGACCGGCCCGTAGCGGTAGTTCACGTTCAGCGGCAGCGCCGCCAGCTTGAACCCGGCCAGCAACGCGGCGGCGTGGTCCGGGTGGTTGTCGAGGTACAGCGCCACGCCGTCGCCGCGACCCACCCCGAGCGCCGCGAGGTGGTTCGCCAGGCGGTTGGCCCGGTCCTCCAGCTCCGCGTAGGTCCAGCGCACGTCGTCGACGACGAGCGCCACCCGCTGGGGGACCCGGTCGATCACGGCTTCGACGACGTCGGCGAAGGCGAAGGTGGCGGGCACGGCGTCGCTGTGGTGCGTGGTGAAGTCGTCGCTCACCGGGGCGCCTCGTGCGTCGCGACACCCCGGGCGACCAGGTCCCTGCGCAGGATCTTGCCGATCTCGTTGCGGGGCAGGGCCTCGACGGCGACCACGCGGGCCGGCACCTTGTACGGCGCCAGGTCACGCCGACAGCGCTCGTCGATGGCGCCGGCAACCCCGTCGAGCGAGGGCGGGGCGCCTCCCTCGTCCCCTCCGCCCAGCACCACGAAGGCCCACGGCACCTCGCCCAGGCGGGCGTCGGGCACCCCCACGACGGCGACGTCCACCACGCCGGGCACGGTCCGCACGACTTCCTCGACCTCCCCGGGCGCCACCTTCAGCCCCCCTCGGTTGATCATGTCCGACACGCGCCCCTCGATCCACACGAAGCCCTCGGCGTCCACCCAGCCCAGATCCCCGGTGCGGAACCAGCCGTCCGCGGTGAGGCGTCCGGCCAGCTCCGGGCTCGGCCCGGCGTCGTCGAGGGTCCGGGTGCGCACGCAGATCTCGCCGGCCTCGCCGGCGGGCACCTCGGCGCCCGCGCCGTCGAGGATGCGGATGCGCACGCCGTCGTGGGGCCGCCCCACCGAGCCCAGCTTGGCCGAGCCGAAGGCGCGGGAGTCCGCTGCGTTCCACCCCACGATCTCGCCGCCGAGCTCGGTCTGGCCGTAGCTGTTGAGCAGCGATACGCCGAAGCGGCCCACGAAGCGGCGCGCCTCGGTGGGCGACAACGGTGCGGTGATGCTGCGCACGTAGCGCAGCGGCGCCAGGTCCTCGACGCCCTCGTCGTCGGCCAGCATGCTCATGGCGGCCGGGGGCAGGACCGTGGAGCGGATGGCGAAGCGGCGCACGAGCTCGACGAAGGCGCGGGGCTCGAAGCGCTCCATGACCACGACGGCGGCGCCGACCCGGAAGGCGAACAGCACATTGTAGATGCCCGCCCACAGCGACAGCGACACCGGGATGAGGTTCGGCATGGGGGCCTTGTCGGGCGCACGGGACGACGCGCCGAGCTTGGTGATCACGCCGTCCATGAGCGCCACCACGTTGTCGTGCACCAGCGGCACGGGCTCGGGCGGCCCGGTCGTGCCCGACGTGAACTGCACGAGCGCGACGTCGGTGCCGAGGCGGCCGGCGTCGGGGTCCGCGTCGCGCTCGAGGCGCCAGGCGTCGGCGTCGAGCACCACGACGCCCGCCGCCTCCGGCACCCGATCGGCGTCGGCCGCCACGGTGACGCCCATCGCGGGCCGCAGGCGCTCGGCGACCCGCTCGATCTCGGTCCTGGTCAGCCGCGGGTTCACCGGCACGTACACGCCACCGGCCCGCCACACGCCGAACAGGGCAGCGATCAGGTCCCCGCCGTTGGGCAGCAGGACCGCCACGGGGTCGCCCGGCCGCAGCCCGCCCTGGTGCAACACGGCGGCCAGGGCGTCGGCATGGGCGTCCAGGTCCCCCAGGGTCCACTCCCGGTCGCCGGCGTGGACCACGACCCGGTCCGGTTCGTCCCCCAGCCCGGCGAGCAGCTCGTCGAGCCTCACGACGGGGCGCTCCCCGACTCGCCCGGCGCGTCGACGACCCACCTCGCGTCGCGCTTGTCGGCGAAGGCCGCCGGCCCCTCGGTCTGGTCGGGGTGGCCCCACATGCCCACCAGCTCCCGGGCGCCGGCCCGGCAGGCGTCGGTGAGGCCCAGCTCCAGCGCGCCCCACAAGGCCCGCTTGGTGGCCGCCATGGCCGCCGGCGAGTTCTTGGCGATCTTCTCGGCCAGCTCCTGCGCCGCGTCCTGGAGCTGCTCGGGCGGGTCGACCACCTGGGAGATCATGCCCAGCTCGTAGGCCCGCTGGGCGCTCATGCGCTCGTGACGCCCCACGAAGGCCATGCGCATGACGGCCTCGGCCGGCATCTTGCGCAGCAGTCCGATGGCCTCGATGGCGACCACCTGGCCGATGGACACGTGGGGATCGAAGAACTGGGCGTCGGAGGCGGCGATGACGATGTCGGCGTCGGCCACCCAGTGGAAGGCGCCGCCGGCGCAGATCCCGTTGACCGCGGTGATGACCGGTTTCCACACCTGCTGGTGCCAGGCGGTGAAGTGCAGGTCGAAGTCCTCCATGGACGCCCGGTAGCGCTCCATGCCCAGACCGTCGGTGGCGATCTCGGTGACGTCCACCCCGGTCTGGAAGGCCCGTCCGGCGCCGGTGTGCACGATCACCCGCACGTCCGGGTCGGCGTCGAGCTCCTTCCAGGCCACGGCCAACTCGTCGCGCATGGCGTTGTTCATGGCGTTGAGCTGGTCCGGTCGGTTGAAGATCAACCAGCCCACCGGGCCGCGGCGCTCCACGACGAGGGTCTCGTAGGTGGCATAGGCGAAGCTCATGACTCGGCTCCCGGGGTGTCGGCGGCAGGGCGCGGGGTGAGGGGCTGCCACCGGGGCTCGCGCTTCTCGGCGAAGGCGAGCGGCCCCTCGGTCTGGTCGGGATGACCCCACATGCCCACCAGCTCGCGCGTGCCCGCGATGCAGGCGTCGGTGAGGCCCTGCTCGAGCGCCCCCCACAGGGCCCGCTTCGTGGCGGCCATGGCGGCGGGCGAGTTGCGGGCGATGGTCTCGGCCAGGGCCTGGGCCGCGTCCCGGAGCCGCTCGGGCGGGTCGACGACCTGGCTCAGGATGCCGAGCTGGTGGGCACGGTGGGCGTCGATGCGCTCGTGGCGCCCCAGCAGCGCCAGGCGGGTGATGGCCTCCATGGGCGAGGTGCGCACCAGGGCGATGGTCTCGTAGGCGCTGACCTGACCCACCGAGACGTGGGGGTCGACGAAGGTGGCGTCGCTCGACGCCAGGACGATGTCGGCGTCGGCCACGAAGTGCAGCCCGCCGCCGGCGCACACCCCGTTGACGGCGGCGATGACCGGCTTCCACACCTGGTTGTGCCAGGCGGTGAGACGCAGGGCGGCGTCGCGGGTGCGCCGGGACTGCTCCTTCAGCGCCGCTCGGTCCCGGCTCAGCTGCACCAGGTCGAGGCCGGTCTGGAAGGCCCGTCCGGCGCCGGTGTTGACGATGACCCGGACCTCGGGATCCACGTCGAGCTCACGCCACGCCTGTTCGAGCTCGCCCAGCATGACGGCGTCCATGGCGTTGGCGGCGTCGGGTCGGTCGAACACCAGCCAGCCCACGGGGCCGCGACGCTCCACGACGAGGGTCTGGTAGGCCACCGCGGTTCAGCTCCGGGGGACGTCACGCCACGGTGCGTCCTGCCAGGGATCGGGCTCCCGGGGAAGCCCCAGCACCCGCTCGCCGATGATGTTCCTGTTCACCTCGGTGGTGCCGCCCTCGATGGTGTTGGCCCGGCTGCGCAGCATGCCCTCGATCACGTAGGGCAGCGACTCGCAGTAGGCGTCGACCGCAGTGGGCGCCTCGAGCGGGCCCGCTTCCCACGCCATGGCATCGGGGCCGAGCAGGTCGGTGGCCAGGAGCTGGATGCGCTGGTTGAGGCCACCCTGGTGGACCTTGCCCACCGAGCTCTCGGGGCCGGGCGCCCGGCCCGCCTTGAGCCCGGCGCGGATGCGGTCGTTGGTCCAGCCCCGGATGCGCTCCTCGCTGTAGAGGCGCACGATCTGCTGGCGCACGACCGGATCGTCCCAGCCGCCGGGCAGTCCCCGGACGGAGCGATCACGGGCCGCCGTCACGAGCCGCGTCGCGCCGGACCCACCGATGCGGTCCACGCCGCCCGAGCCCGAGCCCGACACCATCTGGCGCTCGCCCGACAGGGTGGCGTTGGCGACCTTCCACCCCTGGCCCACCTCGCCCACCCGGTAGGCGTCGGGCACCCGGGTGGCGTCGAGGAACACCTCGTTGAAGTCGATGTCGCCGGTGATGTGGCGCAGCGGGCGCACCTCGACGCCGGGCTGGTGCAGGTCGACCAGGAAGTAGGTGATGCCCCTGCGCTTGGGCTCGTCGGGGGTGGTGCGGGCCAGCAGCACGCCGAAGTGCGACAGGTGCGCCCAGGTCGTCCACACCTTCTGGCCGGTCACGACCCACTCGTCGCCGTCGCGTTCGGCCCGGGTGGCGAGCGACGCCAGGTCGGAGCCGGCGCCGGGCTCGCTGAAGAGCTGGCACCACAGCTCCTCGGCCCGCACGATGCGGGGCAGGAACCGCAACCGCTGCTCCTCGGTGCCGTGGGCGAACAGCGCCGGGGCGGCCAGGTTCAGGCCGAGCGGGTTGAGCCGGCCCAGGTTGTAGGGACGCAGCTCGGCCTCGATGGCCCGTGCCACCGAGCCCGACACGCCGAGGCCGCCGTAGGGGCGCGGCCAGGTCGGCGCCACCAGCCCGGAGGCCCCGAACACGGGGTACCAGGCCTCGTAGTCGGCCCGGCTGCGCACGGCCCGGATGGCGGCCGCACCGCCCGGGGCGGCGTCGCGCCAGGCGGCGGGCACGTGCTCGAGCACCCAGGCGCGGGTCCGCTCGGCGGCCTCGTCGGCCGGGGTGTCGTCGTCGATGTCGACGTAGCCCGCCGTGTCGGTGGTGGGCACCAGGAGGGGATCGGTCGGCGGGGACACGCTCATCGGCCTTCGAATCGTGGCGGACGCTTGTCGCGGAAGGCCCGCAGCCCCTCCCGGAAGTCGTCGCTGCGCGAGGACAGCTCCAGCCCGAAGGCCTCGTTGCGGAGCTGCTCGTCGAGCGTGGCCGAGGCCGAGGCGTGCAGCAGCCACTTGGTGAGGCCGAGGGCGACCGTCGGACCGGCAGCGAGCCGTTGGAGCAGTGCATCGACCTCGGCGTCGACCCGGTCGGCCGGTACGGCGTCGTGCACGAGTCCCCAGTCCCGGGCTTCGGCGCCGGTGAGCGCACGCCCCAGCAGCAGCAGCTCCCGGGCCCGCACCGTTCCGACGAGCCGGGGCAGGAGCCAGGTGGCGCCGCTGTCGGGCGTGAAGCCGCGCTCGACGAAGGGCTCCCAGAAGCGGGCGTCGTCGGCGGCGACGCAGACGTCGGCGGCCAGGGCGAGCTGGAAGCCGATGCCCGCCGCCCAGCCCTGCACGGCGCACACCACCGGCGTCTGCACGCTCAGCACCAGCGGGATCAGGCGGTGGGCCAGCGACGGGACCCGGCGCTGGATGCTGCCCACCCGGGGGCGGGCCGGCTTGGCGTCGCCCTCGGCCGCCGGGGCGTTGCGGGCCACGATGTCGGCGCCACCGCAGAAGTGCTTCCCGGCGCCGCGCACCACGATGGCCCGGACCTGCTCGTCGCGGCCGGCCCGGTCGATGGCGTCGATGAGCCCTGCCATCATCACGTCGTCGACGGCGTTGCGCTTGTCGGGCCGGTCGAGCGTCAGGCGGAGCACGGCGCCGTCGAGGCGCACGTCGAGTCCGTCGACGGGCGTGTAGCCGGCGTCTGATCCTGCTGCGTCGCTCAACGTTCGAACCGCTCGGAGATGGCTTCCAGGGCGCCCTGCAGGTCGGTGGCGCCGCCGGGGGGCTCGGGCAGGCGTACCTCGCCGTGCGTGCGGCTGGGCAGCAGGATGGTGGCGTGGCCCGGCGTGGTCACCTCGCCCCGCTGGTTCTCGGCCACCAGGTCCACCTCCACCGCAGGCCGGTCGCCCTCGGCCAGGAACTTGCGGGTGATGGTGCCCCGCAGCCACTGGGTGTCGCCGACGTAGTTGAACCTGCGGAACTCGCAGTCCAGCTTCCACAGCCAGGCGTCGTCGCCCATCCAGTCGGTGCACAGGTGCACGAGCCAGGTCTCGCGCATGCGCCCGTAGTCGAACGTGGTGGGGTTGCCGGAGCGGCGGGCGAACTCGGGGTCCCAGTGGACGCGCTGCATCACGTCGGGCACGTTGAGGTCGTCGCGGTGGAAGAACCGGGGGACGCGGCTGCGGTTGCGCGCCGCCAGGCGCAGGGCCTTCACCCCGTACAGGCCCATGCCCATGCCCACGTGCCAGCAGATCATGTCGGTGACGGTGAGGGGCCCCTTCACGAGGGGCCCGACCTCGTCGCCCTCGGCCACGTCCTCGAAGAAGCGGGGCTCGGCGCCGCGGGGTCCCTCGGCGGCGTACTGGGCCTCGATCTCGGCGATCTGGTCGTCGGTGTAGGGCTCGGGACCGACCTCCGCGTACTTCTTGCGCTCCCGGGCCTTCTCGCGCTGGGTGCGGATCATGAGGCGGTACTGACCGGCGAGCAGCGGACCGTCCGCCTCCTGGAACACCTGGGCCGTCCACTCGTGCACCGCCCGCTCGGCGAACTCACTCGGCTTGTCGAGCACCCCCACCAGGGCGTTGCGGCGCAGCACCCGTCGGCCCGGCCGCAGCGGCGCCCACCACTCGCGGGCGCTGGCGGAGTAGAAGGCGTGCACGCCCCGCAGCGGGTCGCCCTTCATGAGGTCGCGTCGGTCCTCGGCGACCTCGGTGACCTCGTCCTCGCCGATGAGCGTGTCGCCACCCACCATCACCGGCGACGCGATGACCCCGCGCCATCGGGTACCGGCGGCGTAGCCGGGATCGCACCACAGGGGGTTGTCGTCGCCGAAGGCCTCGGCCACGTGGCGGAGGGCGTCCTCGTCGGGCCGCCGGTAGTGCGGCGGCATCGGGTGCGGTTCCGGCACCCCGATGCGGGCCCGCAGGCGGGCGATCCCCTCGTCGGTGATGACGCCGGTCGGTCGCGAGTCCCCGGGTGCTCGTGCCATGGTCCGGGCAGTATCGCGCGTTTCTGAATCGTCGTTCAATCTGCCCGATCCTCGGTTCAGCGCTCAGCGCCGCCGGACGCCCGGGGCCACGAACGCCGCCTCGACGAGGTCGTGGAGCGCGGCGAGCGGCAGGGGTTCGCCGTCGACGTCGCTGCCCATGATCTCGGGATCGGTGGCCTGATAGGCCGAGATCAGGTTCGAGAACAGCAGCGACAGCACGTGGGGCGCGCCATCACGGAACTGACCCGCGGCCTGCCCCCGGGCGAACAGGTCCGCCTCCAGGTCCATGGCCTCGGTGAAGCGGGTGCGCATCACCTGGTCGACCGGCCGCTCGGTCGACAACGACACGGTGCTGGAGGTGCGCAGGAACAACCGGGCGAAGAGCGCGTGCTGACGGAAGAAGCCGATCTGGAGGTCGATGAGCGCATGGAGCTGCTCGAGGGGCGCGCCCTCCCCCTCGAGCACGTCGCGCATGGCCGGCAGGAGCTGGTCGCCTCGCCGCAGGAACACCGAGAAGAACAGGTCGTCCTTGTTCTCGAAGAACGAGTACACCGAGCCCACCGAGAACTCGGCCACGTCCGCGATCTCCTTCAGCGTGGCGTCGTGGTAGCCCTTGAGGCTGAACACCTCCTCCGCGGCGTCGAGGAGCTGTTGGCGGCTCAGGTCCTGCTGTTGTTGCCGCCGCAGCTCGCGACGACCGGGCGCGTCCTCCTGCTTCGCCTTCGCCACGTCCCGCCTCCTTGTTCAGCGCGATGCTACGGCCTTACTGTGCGCTGAACCAGCATTCCGCGCCATTGAACGGGAGATCCCATGACCGAGCACCCGCAGCCCCGCCCACCCGAGGGCGACTGGCTGGGTACGCCCTACCTGCGCTTCGAGCGCCACGGCTCACTCGGTCACTGCATCGTGGACCGGCCCGAGGCCCGCAACGCCATGACGCCGGCCATGTACTTCGGCGTGCGCTACGCCGTGAACCACGTGAACACCGACCCCGACCTGGCAGGGCTGCTCATCACCGGCACCGGCGACGTGTTCATCCCCGGCGGTGACCTCGGCGGCGCCAGCCCCGACGACTGGGCCGATCTGGGACGACTGCTGCACATGGACGTCACGCCCTTCGACGCCATCCGCGACTCCCGCAAGCCGGTGGTGTGCGCGGTCAACGGCATCGCCCAGGGCGGTGGCCTGATGATCGCCATGCTGTCGGACGTGTCGGTGGCCAGCGATCGGGCCACGTTCCGGGCCCCGGAGCTGTTCCGCGGCATCGCCGACACCCACTACGGCCAGATCCTGCCCCGCCAGGTCGGCCCCGCCCGGGCACGCGACCTGATGCTGACCGGCCGGGTGCTCGCCGCGGCCGAGGCCGTCGAGTGGGGCGTGGTCACCCGCGCCGTCCCCCACGACGAGCTGCTCGCCGCCGCCACCGATGCGCTCGAGTGGTGCTGCCGGACCGCGCCCGATGCCCGCCGCGACGTGAAGCGGGTCATCAACGACTTCTACGGCCGCTACGACCGCATGTCCATGGATGCCAGCCTCTACGGCCCTGAGCCGGTCGAGGGGTTCGTGGCCTTCAAGGAACGCCGCTCCCCCGCCTGGGTCTCCGAGGACCTGCGCATCGACGGCCGGCTCTGACCGTCACACCTCGTCGAGCGGGCGTCGGTCGCCGATCTCGGGCTGGCGGCCGAGGCGCAACGGGCTGAGCGGGGCGTCGACCAGCAGCGTGCGGTGCAGCGTCGCCCCGGCCTCGACGAGCGCCTGCCGCCAGGGGCCGAGCGCGCCGTCGCCGCGGTCCTGCTGCTCGAAGGCCGCCCAGGTCTCCCAGTCGGGGATGGCCCACAACAGGATCACCTCCCGGTCGTTGACCATGGCGGTGCGGAACGCCCCGATCAGCGTCGGACCCAGCGGCTCGACGACGGCCCGGCCCGTGTCGGCCACGCGCTCCAGCAGCGCCGGCGCCGTGCCGCTCGGCACCTCGATCACCTCGTGGGCGTAGAGCGCCCCCCGCACCCCCGCCGCGGTGAGCTCCTCGATGGGTCGGGTCCAGGGCGCGGGCACGAGGATGCGGTCGAAGCCCCCTCGCCGAAGCGTCGCCGCGGCAGCCCACCACTCCGCCAGCGACGGATCCTGCAGCCCCGCGTGGGACAGCTCGTGGGCGAAGTTGTCGGCCAGACCCTGCCAGCCGTCGAGCTCCCACAGGTTCACCACCTCGGGCCACCGACCGGTCGAACCCACCGTGCCCCACACCCCGAAGCAGAGCTGGTTGCGCTCCTCCCGGGCCATCGGACACCAGTTGGCCGTCATGTGGTGCAGGTACTTCGAGCGGTTGTGCCCGATGATGTCGATGAACTCGTGGATGTAGACCTTGTCGTTCATCGGCTCCGCCTCCCGTCGTTCATCGGCTCCGCCTCCCGTCGTTCATCGGCTCCGCCTCCCGTCGCCCATCGGCTCAGCCTCGCGTGTTTCGAAACGTGATTCAATCTGTCGAACCGGGATTCAGAACCTCGCTCCCGGCGCCCCACCGGAGGTCCACCCTTGGCTGCCACCCCTGACCCCGACGGTCGCGAGCTCGTCACCCTGGACCTCGACGCCGACACCCGGGTTGCCGTCGTGCGCCTCGACGATCCCGACAACCGCAACGCGCTGCGCTACGCCCTGGTGCGGGCGCTGGCCGACCGGGTGGCCGAGGCGCTCGATCGCGGCGCCGAGGCCATCGTGCTCACCGCCACGCCGCCGGTGTTCTGCGCCGGCGGCTCCCCCGAAGAGCTGCTGGAGCCGAGAGCCCCGCTGCGCGACCTCTACGCCGGCTACCTGGCGCTCGCCGAAGCACCGGTGGTGACCATCGCCGCCGTCAACGGCCCCGCCATCGGCGCCGGCGTCAACCTGGCGCTGGCCTGCGACGTCATCCTGGCCAGCCCGTCGGCCCGTTTCGACCCCCGCTTCCTGGACCTGGGCATCCACCCCGGCGGCGGCCACCTGTGGCGCCTGCGCGACCGCGTCGGTCGGCAGGCCGCGGCTGCGCTGTCGCTGTGCGGCGAGAGCGTGGACGGCGAGACCGCGGCCCGCATCGGGCTGGCGTGGGCCTGCCATCCCCACCAGGCACTGCTGCCCGCCGCGATGCGCATGGCCAGGCGGGCCGCCGGTCGACCGGCGGCCACGGTGCGCCGGGCCAAGACCGTCCTGGACGCGTCGCCGGGCATCGACGACCCCGCCCGCGCCTTCGAGGTGGAGCTGGAGGCCCAGGCGTGGTCGATGACCACGCCGGAGTTCCGCGCCCGCGTGGCGGACATGCGCCGCCAGCTGGGCGGCCGGTAGCGATCCGACGGGCGCGATCAGGCCGGTTCGGCCAGCGTCTTGGCCTCGAGGTACTCCTCGAAGCCGAGCACGCCCATCTCCCGGCCGATGCCGCTCTGCTTGTAGCCGCCGAAGGGAGCGTCGGGTCCGTAGTACGGAGCGCCGTTGACCGCCAGGGTGCCGGTGCGGATGCGGTTCGCCACCGCACGGGCCCGCTCCGGCGAGGCCGAGAACACCGCCCCCGACAAGCCGTACACGGAGTTGTTGGCGATGGCCACGGCCTCGTCGTCGCCGCCGTCGTAGGGGATCACGGCCAGCACCGGACCGAAGATCTCCTCCTGGGCCACGGTGGCGTCGGGATCGACGTCGGCCAGCACCGTCGGCTCCACGTAGAAGCCGGTCGGCAGGTGCTCGGGCACCCCGCCGCCCATGGCCAACCGGGCGCCCTCGCGCACCCCGGTCTCGATGTAGCCCAGCACCCGCTGGCGCTGGCGCTCGCTGATGAGCGGACCCATCAGGTTGCCGGGGTCGGTCGGATCGCCGTAGGGGAAGGTCCCGAGGATCCCCACCAGCGAGTCGAGCGCCTCGTCGTAGCGCGAACGGGGCACCAGGAGCCGGGTGGTGATGGCGCAACCCTGACCGGCGTTGGTGGTGATCTGGAACGCGGCGTTGCCGAGCGCCGAGCCCAGATCGGCGTCGTCGAGCACCACGGACGCCGACTTCCCCCCGAGCTCGAGGAAGACCCGCTTGAGGTTCGTGGCGCCGGCGACCATGACCTTGCGGCCCGTCGCCGTGGAGCCGGTGAACGACACCACGTCGACCCGCATGTCCTCGGCGAGCTGCTGGCCGATCTCGTTGCGCGAGGACGTCACGATGTTCACCACGCCGGGCGGCAGGTCGGTCTCCTCGGCCACGATCCGGCCCAGCACGGCCGCCGTCCACGGCGTGTCCGGGGCCGGCTTCAGCACGGCCGTGCACCCCGCGGCCAGGGCGGGCGCCACCTTGGCCAGGTTGATCTGCATGGGGAAGTTCCAGGGCGTGATGGCCGCGACCACGCCGGCCGCCTCCCGTCGCAGGGTGCGACGGGCGGGGATGCCGAACAGGTCGAGCACCCCGAGGTCGGTCTCCCACTGGTAGCGCTCGGCCAGGTCGGCCACCCAGCCCACACCCGAGACCGGGATGTCGAGCTGGGCCGAGTGGGTCAGCATGACCGGGCACCCCACCTCGGCCACGATCGTGGCCCGCAGCTCCTCGGCGTTGCGCTCGAGGGCCGCGTGGAGCTGGCGCAGGCAGCGCACCCGCAGCTCGAGGTTCGTCGACCAGTCGGTGGCGTCGAAGGCGGCCCGCGCGGCGGCGACCGCGGCGTCGCAGTCGGCGGCACCGGCGTCGGCCGCCACCCCCAGGACCGACTCCGTGGCCGGGTTCACCACCGGATACGTGGACCCGTCGCTCGCTCCGACGAGCTCGCCGCCGATCAGCAGCCGCTCTTCGCCTCGCAGCTCAGCCATGTCGCCCCCTCGTGCCGGGTGCCGGACGGGCAGCGTCCGGCGTCGTCTCGGTGTGCCGTCCCGCCGACCGGCGGCTGGGCACCAGATTTGATCAAATATATGATCCGCCTGAACGGGGGCGTCAACCGGCGCCAGGGAGCCGGACGAGGAGAGGCATCGTGGACATCCACGGCAACGGCGTGCTCGTGACGGGAGGGGCCTCGGGCCTGGGCGAGGCCACGGCGCGCTGGCTCCACGGCCGCGGCGCCCGGGTGGTGCTGTTCGACCTGAACGCCGAGCGCGGCACGGCCATCGCCGAGGAGCTGGGCGAGGGTGCCGCCTTCGTCGCCGGCAGCACGCTCTCCGACGGCGACACGGCCGCCGCCATCGCCGCGGTCCAGACGCTGGCACCGCTGCGTGGCGTCGTGGCCTGCGCCGGTGGCGCCCCCCGCAGCGCCCGCACCCTCGACCGTGACGGCGCGCCCCACGACCGCCAGCTCTTCGACGACATCGTGGCCATGAACCTCACCGGCACCTTCAACACCGTGCGCCTCACCGCAGCGGCCATGGCCGCCCAGGAGCCCGACGGCGACGACGGCGAGCGCGGTGCCATCGTGCTGACGGCATCCATCGCCGGCTACGAAGGCCAGATCGGCCAGATCGCCTACGGCTCGGCCAAGGCAGGGATCATCGGCATGACCATCGTGGCCGCCCGGGACCTGGCCGTGCACGGCATCCGGGTCAACACCGTGGCGCCGGGCACCATCGGCACCCGGGCCTGGGACCAGGCGCCGGCCGAGATGCGCCAGGCCTTCGAGGCCAAGGTCCCCTTCCCCCGCCGCTTCGGCCGGCCCGAGGAGTTCGCGGCCCTCGTGGAGCACCTGCTCGTCAACGGCTACCTCAACGGCGAGGTGTTCCGCCTCGACGGCGCCATCCGCTTCGACCCCAGGTAGTCCCCCACCGTCCCACCAACCAGGAGCCCCTCCCATGCCTGACGCCGTCATCCTCAGCGGTGCCCGCACCCCCATCGGCCGTGCCAACAAGGGCGGCCTGATCGACGTCGACGCCTTCGAGCTCGCCCAGGTGGCGGTGGGCGCAGCCATCGACCGCTCCGGCGTCGACCGCACCGACATCGACGACCTGGTCGTGGCCGAGTCGCTGCAGGGCGGCGGCGTGATCGCCCGGTACGCCGCGGTCGAGCTGGGTCTGGCCCACGTGCCCGGTCTGGCCGACAACCGCCACTGCGCGGCCGGCCTGAGCGCGGTGCAGATCGCGGCCGGGTCCATCCGCGCCGGCATGGACGCCCTCGTCGTGGCCGGCGGCACCGAGAGCCTCAGCTCCATGCCCCAGGGCCTCAAGTCCATCCCGGCGTCCAGGCGCGACTACCAGCAGTGGATGTCGCCCAGCCACCGTGCCACCCCGGAGGCACCGGCGTTCGACATGTCCATCACCGTGGGCGAAAACACCGCCCGCGAGGCCGGCCTCACCCGTGCCGATGTGGACGAGTGGGCGCTGCACTCCCACCGCTGCGCCTCCGAGTCCATCGCGAGGGGCTGGTTCGCCGAGGAGATCGTGCCCGTCGAGGCGCCCCAGCCCGACGGCACGGTGCGCACCATCGACACCGACGAGCAGCCCCGCCCCGACACCACGCTGGAGCGCCTGGCCTCGCTGGCGGTGCTGCACCCCGAGCTCGACGACGCCACGGTCACGGCCGGCAACGCCGCCGGCCTGAACGACGCCGCGGCGGCGCTGGTGGTGGCGAGCGACGACTACGCCCGCGCCCACGGGCACACCCCCCTGGCCCGCGTCGTGTCGTGGGCCAGCGTCGGCGTGGAGCCCGCCCGCACCGGCATGGCACCCATCGACGCCATCCCCAAGGCCCTGCAGCGGGCCGGGCTCGGCGTGGGCGACATCGAGCTGTTCGAGATCAACGAGGCGTTCTGCTCGGTCACCGTGGCCGCCATCCGGGCCCTGGGCCTCGACGAGGAGCTGGTGAACGTGAACGGCAGCGGGTGCGGCCTCGGCCATCCCATCGCGGCCACGGGCGCGCGGATGGTCGTGACCATGCTCCACGAGCTGCGCCGCCGGGGTGGCACCCTGGGATGCGTGTCGATGTGTGCCGGCGGAGGCATGGGCTCGGCGCTCGTGCTCGAACTGCTCTGACCATGGCGAGGTGGCCCTCGGGACCGCTCCCGCCCCCGGCGACGGAGCGCCCCCGTTCCAGCAGCGAGATCGCCGAGCTGTACCTCCGCCACCTCATCTTCGACGGACACCTGCGCCCCGGGACCCGGGTGCCCCAGGACGATGTCGCCGCTGCGCTGGGGCTGAGCCGCATGCCGGTGCGCGAGGCGCTGATCGCGCTCGAGCGAGAGGGCTGGGTGACCCTCGAGCACCACCGCGGCGCCTTCGTCTGCGCGTTCGACGAACAGGACGTCCGTGACCACTACGCCCTCTACGGGCTCATGCTGGGCTTCGCCGCCGACCGTGCCACGACGCGCGGCGGCCCCGACCTCGCGGTCCGCCTCCAGGCGCTGGTGCGCGATCTGCAGGTCGCCGAGGACGCCGACGACTGCGAACGCCTCGTGAAGGCCTTCCACGCCGAGATCCTCGAGGCAGCCCGCTCGCCGCGCACCCGCACCGTGCTGCGCGCCATGCCGACCCTCGTGCCGGGCAACTTCATGGCCCAGGTTCCGGGGGCCGCCGACGCCCAGCGACGAGATCTGGCCGCCATCGCCCGGGCCGTGCGCGCCGGCGACGGCGACAAGGCAGCCGCCGGGTACGGCCGGCTCATGCGCCGACACGGCGACCAGGTGGTCGAGGTCCTGGCCTCCCGGGGACTGTTCGCGTCGGGTTTGAACGCCGGTTCAGGATTCTGAACCAGGGCTCGACACAGGCTCCCTGCGCGTCGTATCCTGCGACGAGCACCTTGCTCACGACGGGGAGGACCGAGGGGATGAAGACCGAAGACATGATCCTGGTGAGCGTCGACGACCACGTCGTCGAGCCGCCCGACATGTTCGAGAACCACCTGACCGGCAGGTACGCCGACCGTCGCCCCTACGTCCGGCGCACGAGCACGGGCATCGACGTGTGGATGTACGAGGGCCAGAAGATCCAGAACCTCGCCATCAACGCCGTGGCCGGGCGCCCCAAGGACGAGTACGGGATCGACCCGACCTCGTTCGAGCAGATGCGTCCCGGGTGCTACGACGTCCACGAGCGGGTCAAGGACATGAACGCCAACGGCGTGCTGGGCTCGCTGAACTTCCCCTCCTTCCCCGGCTTCTCGGGCCGGCTCTTCGCCGCCACGGAGGACAAGGACTTCGCCCTCGCCGTGCTGCAGGCCTACAACGACTGGCACATCGACGAGTGGTGCGGCGCCTATCCCGAGCGGTTCATGCCCCTGGCCCTGCCGGCCATGTGGAGCGCCGAGCTGACCGCCCGGGAGGTGTACCGGGTGGCGGAGAAGGGCTGCCACGCCATCAGCTTCAGCGAGAACCCGGCCGTGCTCGGCTTCCCCAGCCTGCACGACACCTACTGGGACCCGTTCTGGAAGGCGTGCAGCGACACCGGCACCGTGCCGTGCATGCACATCGGCTCGTCGTCGCAGCTCGTCAACACCGCCCCCGACGCCCCGGCCGACGTGATGATCACCCTGCAGCCCCTGAACCTGGTGCAGTGCGCCACCGACCTCGTGTGGTCGGGCATCTTCCTGCGCTTCCCCGACCTGAAGGTCGCGCTGAGCGAGGGCGGCATCGGCTGGATCCCCTACTTCCTCGAGCGCATCGACCGCACCTACGACCGCCACAGCGCCTGGACCGGCCAGGACCTCGAGGGCCACGTGCCGAGCGAGCTGTTCCGGGAGCACGTCATCACCTGCTTCATCTCGGATCAGGCCGGCGTGCGCAACCGCGAGCAGATCGGCATCGACATGATCACGTGGGAGTGCGACTACCCCCACTCCGACGCCGCCTGGCCCGACGCCCCCGAATGCGTCGAGCAGGAGCTGGCCGGCGTGCCCGACGACGAGGTCGACAAGATCACCCACCTCAACGCCATGCGGCTGTTCGACTACGACCCGTTCTCGACCCGCCCCCGCGAGCAGTGCACGGTGGGGGCGCTGCGGGCCGAGGCCGCGGGCCACGACGTGACCATCCGCTCCACGGGTCAGAAGATGAGCGGCGCCAAGACGGTGGCCGAGATCCAGGCCAAGGCCACCGCCTGAACCTCGGAGCCACCTGATCCCCATGGCGGTCCACCCGTCCGCCGCCGGCGTCGTCGCCGAGCACCACCAGCTCACGCCCGCGTGGTTCACCGCGGCCCTGGCCCCGGTGGCCCCGGGCGTGACCGTGCACTCGGTGGAGCTCGAGCGCATCGGCACCGGACAGATGGGCGAGAGCTACCGCGCCCGCCTGGACCACGGGCTGCCACCGGACGTGCTGCCGGACACCGTCGTGGTGAAGCTCCCCGTCGCAGACCCCGCGGCACGGGCCCTGGTGGCCGGGGTCTACCGCTGCGAGGTCGCCTTCTACACCGAGCTGGCCACCGAGCTGGCGGTGCGCACGCCGCACTGCTGGTACGCCGCCAGCAGCGAGGACGGCACCGCCTTCGTGCTGGTGCTGGAAGACCTGCACCCGGCCGAGCAGGGCGACCAGCTCGCGGGGTGCACGGTGGCGCAGGCCCGATCCGCGGTGCGCAACCTGGCCGGCCTCCACGCACCCCGCTGGTGCGATCCCACGCTGACCGAGCTGGAGACGCTGACCCTGGTGGACGACGCCGGAGCGGCCCTGCTGCACGACATCACCGGCCTGGCGGTGGAGCAGTTCGCCGAGCACTTCGCCGGCGCGGTCCACGACGACGACCTCGCCACCCTGCGGGCCGTGACCGAGGTGGTCGACCGCTGGGTGCTGGGCCGCCCGGAGCGGTTCGGGCTGCTGCACGGCGACTACCGCCTCGACAACCTGCTGTTCCACGGTGGCGACGACCCGCAGGTCGCCGCGGTGGACTGGCAGACGTTGGCCCTCGGGCTGCCGGCGCGCGACCTGGCGTTCTTCCTCGGCACCGGCCTCGAGGCCGAGCACCGCCGAGTGCACGAACAGGATCTCGTGGCCACGTACCACGACGAGCTGTGTCGCCAGGGGGTCGTCGACTACCCGGCCCACACCTGCTTCGAGGACTATCGGTTCGGCATGCTGCAGGGCCCGCTGATCACCGTGCTGGGCGCCGCCTACGGCACCCGCACCGACCGGGGTGACGCCATGTTCGTGACCATGATCCGCCGATCGTGCCAGGCCGTGCGCGACCTGGGGAGCCTCGACCTGGTCTGATCGCCAGCCCGCCCCGCCCGGTCCTCGTACGATGCACGGCTCATGGAGTCCCACGACGTCGTCGTCATCGGTGCCGGCTACGGCGGCGCCAGCGTCGCCGGTCTGCTGGCCCACGCCGGCTACCGGGTCGCCCTGATCGACAAGACCCCGCGCGCCGGCGGCAAGACGCAGACGCTGCCCCGCAAGGGCTACCGCTACGAGATGTTCGGCGCGGTGGGCATCCCCGCCACCGGGTCGAGGTTCCACGAGCTGGTCGACACGCTGGGCATCGCCGAGCGGGCACCGTTCCTCATCCCCGAGGGCGACAACGTGGCCGGCATCCGCTACAAGGCGACCTCCGGCGAGTGGCGGGCCATGTCGTCGCCGGCGCACCAGACCGGGAGCGATACCGAGATCGCCAACCTGCGCCGGGTGTTCGGTGCCACCGACGCCGACTTGGAGGCGATGGCCTCGATGTTCATGACCGCGCTGGCGCTGCAGCCCGCCGACGTCGAGGCGCTCGACGAGATCGGCTCACTGGACTGGCTGCGCGGCTTCGGCCTGTCGACGCCACTGCTCAGCCAGTGGTGCGCCATCCTCAACATGCTGTTCGTGGTGCCCGTCGATCGACTGGCGGCGTCGGAGACGGCGCTGATCCTGGCCCAGATGGCCACCGGCGGCACCGGCCGCTACCACGTCGGCGGCTACGGCCGCGTGGCCGAGGTGTGCGCCGACTACGTGGTGGAGCAGGGCGGCACCTTCACGACGTCGCGCCGGGTGCGCCGTGTCGTCGTGGACGGCGGCCGCGCCGTCGGCGTCGAGACCGACGACGGGTTCCTCGCCGCCCGCGCCGTGGTGTCCAACGCCGGCATCCAGCCCACGGTGCTGGCACTCACCGGTGAGACGCACTTCCCGGCCGACTACGTCGCCCGCGTGCGGGAGCTCGAACCCAGCTGGGCCATCGCCGGCGTGCGCTACGTGCTCGACGCCGAGGTGTTCGACGCCGCCCTGATCCCGGTGTTCTCGGATCAGAGCTGGCTCGACGACGAGCGCTTCGCGGCCATGGAGCGCGGCGAGTGGCCCGACGTACCCATGTTGGCCGTGGACGTGCCGACGGTGTTCGACCCGTCGCTCACCCCGGTACCGGGCCACCAGGTGGCGGTGACCCAGGTGTTCACCTCACCGGACCCCCGCTCACCCATGGCCGACGAGGCCATCCGCCGCTCGGAGCTCGTGCTCGACGAGGTCTGGCCGGGCTGGCGCGTCCACGTCATCCGTCGCGAGCCCTACGGGGCGCGCCACATCTCCCGCATGACCCGTGACGCCACGCTGCCAGGCGTGGGCGGCGAGGCGGTGGGCCTGGCCCAAGTGGTCGGTCAGGTGGGCACGTCCAAACCCGATCCCCGCACGCCCCTGCCGGGCCTGTACCTCGTGGGCTGCGACGCCGGCGGCCGCGGCGCCGGCACCCACCAGGCGGTCGACTCGGCCTTCCACGTCGCCGGGATGGTCCGAGAGGACCTGGGGTGACCGCGCCACGGACGGCCGCCGACCTCGGCGATCATCAGATCGGCGTGTTCATGCCGCTCAGCATCGTGTAGTAGCCGACGACGTCGACGACGACGTGCGTCTTGCCGCTGTTGTTGGCGATCGAGATCTGGCCGTCGGCGCCGACCTTGGCGATCACCAGGTTCGGTCGCACGTCGTTCGCCGGCAGGTTGAGGTTCGACGTGAACGGCTGCGGGGCGCCGGTCGGCCACACGGTGAGGTGCGTCGCCGCCGTCGGGACCACGCCGGTGACGTTCAGCACCACCGAGACGGCGTGGCCGGGGACCTGCGTGGTGCCCCCGGCGACGGTCAGCGTGCGGACTTCCCCGGGCGTCCAGGGCGAAGGCGTGCCGTCACGGGAGTCCAGCAGCCGCTTCGGTTGCACCGCGGTGAGCGTCGAACCGTCTCCGATGACGTCGACGGCCGCGCCGGAGAAGTACCCGACGACGTCGGCGACGACGTCCACGTCGCCGCTGTTGTTGAAGATGGCGACCTGGCCAGTGGCGCTCACCTTGGCGATCACCAGGTTCGCCCGGACGTCGTTCGCCGGCAGGTTGAGGCTCGACGTCCACGGCATGGTCGTGTCTGCGGGCCACACCGTCAGGTGCGTCCCCTGCGTCGGGAACACCCCGGTGACGTTGAGGGCGACGGCCTTCGCGCCGACGGGGACGCCCGTCGTGCCGCCGGTGACCGTCACGTACCGCGTCTCGGCGGCGTGCCACTCCGTGGCGTAACCGCCCGTGCCGTCGCGGGAGTCGAGCACGCGTTCGGGAACCACACCCGTGAGCACGGATCCCGACCGATCGCGCCCGTAGTACCCGACGACGTCGGCTACGACGTCCACCTCCCCGGCGTTGTTGAAGATGGAGATCTGGCCGCCCGCGCCGACCTTCACGGTGACGAGGTTGGCCACCGACTGGCCGGGGCCGACGTTGAGGTTCGACGCCAGGGGCATCGAAGAGTTGAAGGGCCACACCGTCAGGTGCGACGCGTCCTTGCGCGCCACCGCAGTCATGTTGAGCACGACGGCCGTCGCGTTGGGGGGCACGGTGGAGGTGCCGCCGGTGACGGTCAGGGTGCGGGTCTCGCCCGCGTTCCAAGCCGTGGCATAGCCACCGGTGCCGTCCCGAGAATCGAGCAGCCGCTTGGGAACGAGCGGCTGGTAGGTGCGCGGCGGGGTCATGGAGATGACGAAGCTGATCCGCGACGACGCCGTGAGGTTGTTCCCGATGTCGAGATGCGTGTAGACGCCGCACACCGCCTGCGGGTTCGCCGGAAACGTCAGGCCGGTGTCGTTGCCCGCACCACGGAAGCCACCAGCCTGCCCTGCCAGGCACTTGGTGACGTCGACGGCGAGGTCGAGCGACGAGCCCGTGCCCGGCGTGATGTCGGACTGGTCGTCACCGAAGGTGAGCCACTCGTCGGCGTCCCAGATCTCGATGAGCACCGAGTGCTCCGCGTCGACCGGCGACACGGGTGCCCCGAACGTCCAGCGCTGGGTCGGCGTGATGATGTCGGCAGTGATCTGATCGCCCCGGTTGCTGGACCACATCGCGTCCGGCTGGCCCTCGTCGACGACGACCTTGGCGTAGAAGTCGGGATCGCTCCCCGGGTCGTGGACGCCATCCTCGGCCACTCGGACGACGGAGACCGACAACGTCGACTGCGCCACCGCCAGCTCGAACAGCTGGTAGAGGGTGGCCGTCGCCCGGATGGCGTGGAGGTACGAGTACTGGCGGATGATGCTGGGCACGAGATCGGTGGAGGGCACCGCGGCGAGCTCCGCCTGGTACCAGCCGGTCGGGTTGACCTTGTCGCCGGGCGCGTCATCGGACGGGAAGACGTCGCCCACCTGGTTGACCACGTACATCAGGTAGTACAGCGCACCTTCCGGAGTGACGACCGAGGGATCGACGGCCACCGGGCCCTCGGTGCGGAGCTGCTGCTGCTCGGCCGGGCTCAGCTGGAAGTTCGTCTTCATCCACCCTTCGTAGGTGTCCGGCTCCCAGTCCGGAGCCCCGGGGTTGTGGGCGTCCTCGTGGGCGTGGGCCGGGACGGACATGTCCGCGAGCATGTGGGCGACGTGACCCAGGTACTCGTACGCGTTCGCCTTGCGACCCGCCTGGTACTCGCCGATGGCGAGTGCCCAGAGCGCGTGGGCCTTCTGCCAGGCGTTCGGGAACGTGTAGCCGAGGTTGGATTCGTAGAACTGGTCGGCGGGGCCGCCGTCGGCGTTCCAGAAGTGCGTGATGGTGGGCGTGAACGGATAGGCGCCCGAGTGCTGGCCGTAGACGTGGTCGTGGGAGTCCTCGTGGCGCGAACCCGCTTCGACGTTCGCGGCGTACTGGAAGAGCTCGGGATCGGCCTGCGGGGCGAAGAAGAGGTTCATCGCCGTCATGGCGGCGTACTCGTGGACCGGATAGCCGTCGTCGCCGGTGGGGTACCCGGCGGCGTCGGGCGCTCGAACCACGCCGAGCGTCGCCAAGAGGACCACGGCGACGGCAGCCGTGATGGCGGATGTCGACTTCATGAGCGCTCCCTTCCGGCAGCGCCTCGGCCTCGCGGTCAGCGCGACGCCACCACGATGAGCAACCCGAGGATCACCCGGACACCCGAGGATCTCCGGTCGAAACCACCGTCCACCATGGTTCGCCGTCCGCGCCAGAGGACAACGGCAACCGATCGCTCGATTTCGAGCCCCTTTGCGTGCCGCGACTCACGGCGGCTGGAGCACGGGTCGCCCGTCGGGGCTGCGGCCGACCTGCCAGCGCTGGTCGTGGACGACGGTGTGGTGCCTGCGGCACACCAGGACGCCGTTGTCGAGGTCGGTGCCCCCGCCCACCTCCCAGGGGTGCAGGTGGTGCACGTCGCACCAGTCGGCGTCGAGGTCGCAGCCCGGGAACTGGCAGTGCCGGTCCCGGGCGGTGATGGCCCGCCGCTGCGCGGCGGAGAAGGTGCGACGCCGACGGCCGACGTCGAGGGGTTCGCCGTCGGCTCCCAGCACGAGGCGTCCGGCCCAGGACTCGCACAGGAACCGCTCCACCACGCTGACCGGGGCGGGACGGCCGTCGACGTGGCAGCGGGGCCGCAGCAGCGCCTCCAGCGACAGCGGCAGCGGCACGGGGACGGCCATGGGTGCACCCTGGTGGTGGTGGCGGCCGGCGTGGGCCACCAACACGTCCGCGTCCACGGTGACGTCGACGGTGGCCACCGGCCCGCCGGCCGCGTGGTTGCGCCCGGCCAGGTGACGGTGCGCCAACTCCACGAAGGCGTCGGCGCGGCGTTGCGCGAGGCTGCGAGGCCCACCCGCACAGCCGACGGGGTCGGGCGGGGCGAGGTCGTCCAGCGCCCGGCGCACCACTGCGTCGACCCCGGCCGGCAGGAACCCGGTGATGCGGGTCCCGCCCGTGGTCTCGGCCAGCCGCAGGCCCCGTCGGGCATGGCGGTGGCTCGGATCGCCCCGGTCCAGGACGTCATCGGCGTAGCCCTCCCACGTGGCGACGGCGTCCTCGAAGTCGGCGTCGTCCAATGTGCGGGCCAGCTCGACCAGCAGCGCTTCGTCGCGGGCGAACAGGCCCGACCGACCGACCGCGGCCCGGGCCAGGCGCGCCACCCGGCACAGCCCCACCTCGCCCGCCTGCAAGACGCCGGCCACCAGCCCGAAGCGGTGGCACAAGCGGGCGGCGCGCACCAACCCCACCGCGTCGGGGCGCGCCAGCCCGGAGCGGGCCACCAGCCACGACACCGCGCCACGCGACCCGTCCCGCACGTGCCCGCCGGTAGCCAGGAACCGGCCCAGACGCAGCACGGCCACCGCCCGCGCCCGCTCCCCGAGCCCCAGCACCGCAACCGCCGAGCTGCCCACCGCGTCGGTCGACCAGCCTCCGACGTCTTGTGCCGCCAACGCCTCGAGCGCCCCGACCGCCAACGCGAGCGGATCCGACTCTGCCGTGCTCCTATCGAACTCCTGTTCGCTTCCCACGAACCCAGCGTACGCAGGGGGTGCGACATCGAAGGCGAGCGACAGCGAAGACGACGGCCCGACCGGACCCCGGTTCAGCTGCGGTCGGACCCTCCGCCCGGCCCGGACGCCGACCCGCCGGGGAGCTCGCCATGCCAGCGCAGCAGGCGGCGGAGCGCCGTGAGCAGGGTGCCGTCCCGGAGCGCGCCGAGCAGCGTGCCCTCGCTGAAGCGGTCGCCCCGGACGATGGTGGTCACCACCCGGACGCAGTCTGCAGCCGGGGCACGGTCGAGACCGCTGCCGCTCCGGTAGCGCTCGAACCCCTCCCAGGCCATCCAGTCGAACGGGTGGACGGCGCCCACCCCGGCCGCGGCGCGCAGCAGCTCGAGCACCTCCGGCGGGTAGTCGACCCAGGGCATGGAGAAGACCTGCCGCGGCACGCCGTCCACGACCATCGTCCGAGCGTCGCCGCCCGTCCAGTCACCGAGGCCGTCCGAACCGAGGGCTTCGACGGCGGCGAAAGCCGCCTCGAGCTCCTCCCACCGCTGTCGTGGTTGGGCCGACAGCACTGCCTCGAGATCCGCATCCCCGGGTTCCACCCCTACCGGCTCGATGCTACGGCCGCAGCCCGCCCCAACGCCGCCGGACAGCCCCAGCCCGGGATCCGGGCCGTCGGCCGTCCCCGGACCACGTCGGGATCTGACACGATGTCAGGAGATCGACTCAGGGGGGATCCATGGCCGGTGCCGTGCACCTGGAGATCGAGGGCCACGTGGCCACGATCACCAACGACAACCCGGACAAGCACAACGCGTTCGACGACGACATGGACGCACAACTCTTCGCCGCGTTCGGCGAGGTCGCGGCCGACCCGGAGATCCGGGCCGTCGTGTGGCGGGGCGAGGGGAAGAGCTTCTCGTCCGGCCGCGACGTGGGCTCGATCGGCACCAACAAGACCGAGCTCACCCACCACCAGCTCATGCAACGGGGCCACCGCGGCATCCTGCAGGTCCTCGACCTCGACGTGCCCGTCATCGTGGCGTGCAAGGGCTGGACCATGGGCGGTTCGTTCCAGCGGGCCCTGCTGTGCGACATCCGCGTCGCCGCCGAGGGCGCCCGCTTCCGCCTCCCCGAGGTCACCCACGGCGTCATCCCCGACACCGGTGGCGTGGCCCGCCTGTACCAGATGGCCGGCCACGGTCTGGTCAGCGACATGGTGCTGACGGGGCGCATCATGACCGCTGACGAGGCCCTCACCCACGGCGTCGTGAGCCGCGTCGTGCCCCTCGACGACCTCGACGCCGCCGCCCGCGAGATGGCCGACGCCATCGCCACCGCGCCGCCGCTCACCGTCAAGCTGGCCCGTCGGGTCATCGCCAACCTGGCCTCGCCCGACGTGCGGGCCTCGATGGAGGAAGAGCTGCTCGCCCAGACGGTGCTCACGAGCTCCCAGGACATGGCCGAGCTGCGCGCTGCACGGACCGAGGGTCGCGAGCCGCGCTACGTCCGCGGCTGACCCGCCACCGGACCACGACCGAACGATCAGGAGATCGACACATGGGACTTCCCGAGCCACCTCCCGTGGGCACCACGGCGCTGCCCGCCGGCACCTACGACGGCACGGTCGTGCTGATCACCGGTGGCGGCACCGGCCTCGGCAAGGCCATCGCGTCGGAGTTCGCCCGACTGGGCGCCGCCATCGCCATCGCCTCCCGCAAGGACGAGCACCTGACCGC
>JALOLF010000130.1 GCA_025456085.1 Acidimicrobiales bacterium | reverse complement strand
AGCGAGGTGAGCCATGAGCGATCTCGTCCAGCTGCTGACGCCCGAGGGCGTGCGGGTGGCCGACGACACGTACGACCCCTGGGTGGCCGACGTCGACGACCAGACGATGCGCTCCCTGTATCGCGACCTCGTCCTCGTGCGCCGCTTCGACACCGAGGCCGTGGCTCTGCAGCGGCAGGGTGAGCTGGGGCTGTGGGCGAGCCTGCTGGGCCAGGAGGGCGCTCAGGTGGGCGCTGGACGCGCGCTGCGCGCGCACGACGCAGCCTTCCCGACCTACCGCGAGCACGGCGTGGCCTGGTGCCGTGGCGTCGACCCGCTGGACGTGCTGGGCCTGTTCCGCGGCGTCACGCTCGGCGGCTGGGACCCGCGCCGCCATGGCATGCACCTCTACACGATCGTCATCGGCGCCCAGACCCTGCACGCCACCGGGTACGCGATGGGCGTGCAGCGCGACGGGGCCGTCGGCACCGGTGACCCCGACCGCGACACCGCCGTGCTCGCGTTCTTCGGCGACGGCGCCACCAGCCAGGGCGATGTCAACGAGGCCTTCATCTGGGCGAGCGTGACCAACGCCCCCGTGGTGTTCTTCTGCCAGAACAACCAGTGGGCCATCTCCGAGCCCCTCGAGCGGCAGAGCCGCATCCCGCTGTTCCGCCGGGCTCACGGCTTCGGGTTCCCCGGGGTACGGGTGGACGGCAACGACGTGCTCGCCTGCCTGGCCGTCACGCGAGCGGCGCTGGCCCGGGCCCGCGAAGGGTCGGGCCCCATGCTCGTCGAGGCGTTCACCTACCGCATGGGTGCCCACACGACCTCCGACGACCCGACGCGCTACCGCGTCGAGGCCGAGCTCGAGCAGTGGCGGCTCAAGGACCCGGTCGAGCGCGTGAAGGCCTACCTGCTGCGCGGGGGCCTCGCCGACCCCGACTGGCTGGACGCGCTCGACGCCGAGGCCGAGCAGCTCGCGGAGCGCGTCCGCACGGGCTGCCGTGCGCTTCCCGAGCCCGACCCTGCCGCCGTGTTCGACCACGTCTACGCCGTGCTCGACCCCGACCTCGCGGCCCAACGCGACGAGATCGCGCGCATGGCTGCCCTGCTCGAGCAGGTGGACGCATGACCGGCACCGAGCTCACCCTGTCGAAGGCCATCAACGCGGGGCTGCGGCGCGCGCTGGAGTCCGACCCGCGGGTGATGCTGATGGGCGAGGACGTGGGACGCCTCGGCGGTGTGTTCCGGGTGACCGACGGCCTGGCCAAGGACTTCGGCGAGGACAGGGTGATGGACACCCCCCTGGCCGAGTCGGGCATCGTCGGTACGGCTGTGGGCCTGGCGCTTCGCGGCTACCGGCCGGTCTGCGAGATCCAGTTCGACGGCTTCGTCTACCCGGCCTTCGACCAGATCGTCACCCAGGTGGCGAAGATGCGGTTCCGTTCGTCGGGGCAGGCGGTGGCGTCAGTGGTGGTGCGCATCCCCTACGGCGGAGGGATCGGCGCCGTGGAGCACCACAGCGAGAGCCCCGAGGCGTACTTCGTGCACACGCCCGGCCTGCGGGTGGTCACGCCGTCCACCCCCGAGGACGGCTACTGGATGGTTCAGCAGGCCATCGCCTCCGACGACCCCGTGATCTTTCTCGAGCCCAAGCGCCGCTACTGGGACAAGGGGCTCGTGCAGACCGATGCCGCCGACCCGCAGGCGCCCCTGTTCGCCGGGCGCACCGAGAGGGCAGGCACCGACGTCGTTCTCGTCGCGTACGGCCCGATGGTGCGCACCTGTCTCGAGGCTGCCGAGGTGGCCGCCGAGGAGGGGCACTCCGTGGGGGTGCTGAACCTGCGCAGCCTCTCGCCGCTGGACTGGCCGCTGGTGCTGGACGCTGCCCGGGCCACCGGCCGCATGGTGGTGGTGCACGAGGCCAGCCGGCGCGCCGGGCTGGGCGCCGAGATCGCGGCCCGGGTGAGCGAGGAGTGCTTCTACAGCCTCGAGGCCCCGGTGCTGCGGGTGACGGGCTACGACACGCCCTACCCGCCGTCGCGCATGGAAGAGGTCTGGCTCCCCGACGTCGACCGTGTGCTCGATGCCGTCGAGGCCGTGCTGGCGTAGGAGGAACCCATGCCCGAGTTCGTGCTGCCCGACGTCGGCGAGGGCCTCACCGAGGCCGAGATCGTGGCGTGGAAGGTGAACGCCGGCGACGAGGTCGCCGTGAACGACGTGCTGGTCGAGATCGAGACGGCGAAGTCGGTCGTGGAGCTGCCCTCCCCCTTCGCCGGCACGGTGGCCGAGCTGCTCGTGGCCGAGGGGCAGACCGTGCCGGTCGGCACCCCGATCGTGCGCGTCGACACCGGCTCGGCGCCGTCAGGGGCCGACGCGGCGGCGGCCGGGGATGCCACCGGCGAGCCGCCGCGGGAGCCGGTGCTCGTGGGCTACGGGCCGCGTGCCTCGCGACGCCGACGCCGCGCTTCCGGCCCCGCGTCGAAGGGAACGGCCGCCCTGCACGGGGCGTTCTCGACCGGGTACGAGGTGGGGGTGCGGGTGGCACCGCCCGAGCCCCCGCACCCGGTGCAGCCGGCGCCGGCCGCCGAGCCCGAGCCCCTACCGACGGTCGGTGAGTTCCCTCCGCCGCCTGGGCCCGACCCGGCGGCACGCCCGCTGGCCAAGCCGCCGGTGCGCCGGCTCGCCCGTGAGCTCGGCGTCGACCTCACGGCGGTGCCGCCCACCGGCGCGGGCGGCGTGGTCACCCGCGCCGACGTCGAGGCGTTCGCCGCCCGCACCGAGCAGACGCTGCGGCGCGACACCCGTCCCGGCTGGGACGGGCTGCCGCGCACCGAGCGACTGCCGGTGCGCTCGGTGCGCAAGGCCACCGCGCAGGCGGTGGTGCGTTCGGCGTTCACGGCTCCGCACGTCACGCAGTTCCTCACGGTGGACGTCAGCGCGTCCATGCAGCTGCTCGACCGGCTGCGCCGCGACCGGCGGTTCGCCGACTCCCGGCTCTCGCCGCTGACGCTCGCGGCCTACGCCATGTGTCGCGCGGCTCGTCGCACCCCCGAGATCACTGCCCTGTGGGACGCCGACGCCGGCGAGATCGAGCTGCGCCGCTACGTCGACCTGGCTGTCGCCACGGCGACACCACGTGGCCTCATGGTGCCGGTGGTGCGCGATGCCGACGCCCTCGACCTTCGCGGTCTCGCAGCGGCCATCGCCGATCTCGCCGGTCGGGCCAGACAGGGGCAGACGACACCCGCCGAGACCTCGGGGGGCACGCTCGCCGTCACCAACATCGGGGTCTTCGGCATGGATGCCGGAACGCCGATCATGCCCCCGGGTATCACGGCGATCCTCGCGCTGGGACAGGTCGCCCGCCGCCCGTGGGTGGTGACGCACGACGGCCTGGAGGCAGTGGAGCCCCGGTGGGTCACGAGTCTCGCGTTGTCGTTCGACCATCGTCTCGTGGACGGGCAGCAGGGGTCGCAGTTCCTCGCCGATGTCGCCGGCGTGCTCGGCGACCCGGGCCTGGGGTGGGCCCTGGCGTGACGGGGTGATGCCCGATTTGCCCGGTGTGCCGGTAACACTTTGATAACTCCGTCACGGTTAGGACCAATGGAACCTGGCCACGTGAACGTCCGCACGGTTGGGTATGGGCTGATCACGTCGGGCGCCGTGCCTTGCGTGGCTTCATCAAGGAAGGAGTCGGACCTTATGACGGTTCGAGTCGGACGCAAGACGGCGACTGTCGCCGCCATCGGCGCCCTGTCGCTCGTGCTCGCTGCCTGCGGCGGCGGGGACGAAGGCGGCGGCACCACGGAGGAGACAGGTGCTGCCGGCGGCGGCGGCACAACTTCTGACCTGCCGCCGGTCGACTGCTCGGTCTACGAGCAGTTCGGTGACCTGTCTGGTACCTCGGTGACGACGTTCGCCGGCATCGGCGACCCGGAGAGCGGGTACTACGAGACCGCCTGGGCAACCTTCGAGGAGTGCACCGGCGTCGACGTGGTGCCTGAGTGGACGCAGGACTTCGAGGCTCAGATCGTGGTCCGGGTCCAGTCCGGCAACGCTCCTGACATCGCCATCCTGCCGCAGCCCGGCCTGCTCGCGACGCTCGTGCGCGACACCGGCGCGGTGCTCCCCGGCTTCGAAGAGGTCGAGGCCTTGGTGGACGAGAACTGGTCGGAGGACTGGAAGGGCTACGGCTCCGTGGACGGCACGTTCTACGCCGCTCCGAACTCGTCGAACTCCAAGTCGTTCGTGTGGTACTCGCCGAGCGCTTTCGAGGAGGCCGGCTACACCGTGCCGACCACCTGGGAAGAGATGATCGAGCTGTCGGACCAGATCGTGGCCGACAACGCCGGTAGCACCACCAAGCCGTGGTGTGCCGGCATCGAGTCGGGTGTGGCCACTGGCTGGACGGCCACCGACTGGATGGAAGACGTCATGCTCCGCGAGTTCGGGCCCGACGTCTACGACCAGTGGTACACGCACGAGATCCCGTTCAACGACCCTCAGGTGCTGACCGTGCTCGAGAAGGTCGGGACCATCCTGAAGAACGAGGAGTACGTGAACGGTGGTATCGGCGGTGTGCAGACGATCGCCACCACCGAGTTCCAGGAGGGTGGCATCCCCATCACCCAGGGCACGTGCTTCCTGCACCGGCAGGCGTCCTTCTACGTCAACTTCTGGCCTGAGGGCACGACCATCGCCGAGGACGGCGACGTCTTCGCGTTCTACCTCCCGCCGAACGAGGGCTCGGCCGACAAGCCTGTCCTGGTGGGTAGTGAGTTCATCACCGCGTTCGAAGACCGACCTGAGGTGCGGGCATTCGCCACCTTCCTGGCGACGAGCGACTACGCCAACGTGCGTGCCGCCGTCCCCGGTGAGGCTGGCGGTTTCGTCAGCGCCAACCTCGGTCTCGACCCGGCGAACCTCGCCAACCCGATCGACAAGCTGACGGCCGAGCAGTTCCAGGACCCCGAGGCGATCATCCGCTTCGACGCCTCTGACCTGATGCCGGGCGCCGTGGGCTCCGGGTCGTTCTGGACGGAGATGACGAACTGGATCGCCAACGACAAGCCGGACCAGGAAGTGCTGGATGCCATCGAGGCGTCCTGGCCCGACTGATCGACGGTTCCGGTGACGTGAGTCGACCGGTGGCCTAGTGTGCGGGGCCGGGACCTCTTCAAGGTCCCGGCCCCGCGTCCGAATCGGACCCAACTGTTGGGGGTGACCCAGGTGTCCAGCACTCAGACACCCGAGCACGTCAAGAAGTCCCGATCCACGGCACCTCCCGTCTCCAAGCGTCCCAGCATCAGTGTGGGCGCCGTGACGGCCGGGGTGGCCATGCTCCTGGTCTTCGCCCTGGTGCTCTACCTGATCGTGGCGAGCATCTTGGGAGCGGTGCCGGAATCCCTGGCGGACATCTGGCCGGACTTCGTCGTGGTGTCGCAGACCCCGGTCGAGAAGTTCGGGCTGATGTTCCTGGCCGTCGGCCTGTTCGTCGCCGTCATGGCGGTGCTGCTGATCTCGGTGGACAGCCGCAAGCGCGTCCCCAACTGGACCGTGGTCCTGGCCTTCATCGGGCCGACCGTGGCGATGCTGACGCTGGGTCTGCTGTACCCGATGATCAGCACGTTCGTGCAGTCGTTCGCGGGGCGCCAGCCCTGGACCGACCCGGAACGCCGGGAGTGGGTCGGCTTCGACAACTTCACCACCCTGTTCACGGAGTCGACATTCCAGATCGTTCTGCGCAACACCCTGGTGTGGGTGCTTCTCGCCCCGCTCGTCGCACTCGGCCTCGGCCTGCTGTACGCGGTGCTCGTCGACCGCACCCGCGGCGAGGCCGTGTCGAAGGGCCTGATCTTCCTTCCGATGGCCATCTCGATGGTGGCCTCGGGCATCATCTGGAAGTTCGTCTACGAGTACAAGGACGCCTCGCTGCCGCAGATCGGCCTGGCCAACCAAGTGCTCGTCTGGCTCGGGCTGGATCCGTACCAGTTCATTCTCGAGATTCCGTGGAACACGCTGTTCTTGATCGTCGTCATGATCTGGATCCAGACAGGGTTCGCGATGACGGTGCTGTCGGCGGCCATCAAGGCCATCCCGGACGACATCATCGAGGCGGCCCGCCTGGATGGTGTGACCGGCTTCGGGATGTTCCGGTACGTGACGGTGCCGAGCATCCGACCGGCGCTGCTGGTCGTATGGGTCACGGTGACCATGACGACCCTGAAGGCCTTCGACATCGTCCGGACGATGACCGGGGGCAACTTCCAGACCAGCGTCGTGGCCAACGAGTTCTACACACAGAGCTTCCAGCAGTTCAACTTCGGCCTGGGAGCCGCCCTGGCGGTGGTGCTGTTCATCATCGTCATCCCTGTCATCACGTACCAGGTGCGTCAGCTTCGCCTCTCGGAGGAGATCCGATGACCACGACTCCCCCCGTCCCGGTGATGGTCGAGCAGCCCGTCAAGGGCCCGCGCAAGCTCACCAAGGCCGAGCTGCGCGCGTCCGAGGCCAAGACGAAGCTGAGCTCGCCGTGGGCGACGGGCATCGCCCTCGTGATGGCCTTCCTCTGGACCATCCCCACCCTGGGCCTGCTGATCACCTCGATCCGGCCGCAGGCATCGATCCAGACGAGCGGGTGGTGGACGTGGTTCACCAACCCCGAGTTCACGCTGGAGAACTACGACGAGGTGCTGTTCGGCAGCTCGACCGGGTTCTCCACGTACTTCGTCAACTCGATCGTCATCGCGATCCCGGCGGTGGTCATCCCGATCACCATCGCCTTGCTCGCGGCGTACGCGTTCGCCTGGATCGACTTCCGCGGTCGCGACCTGCTGTTCGTGGCGGTCTTCGCCCTGCAGATCGTCCCCCTCCAGGTGACGCTGATCCCGCTGCTGACCATCTACGTGGACCTGGGGCTCGCTGGCTCGTTCTGGACCGTGTGGCTGTCGCACTCGATCTTCGCGCTGCCGCTGGCGATCTTCCTGTTCCACAACTTCATGAAGGACATCCCACGCTCGCTCGTCGAGGCGGCGCGGGTGGACGGCGCCGGTCACGTGCGGATCTTCTTCACGGTGCTCATGCCGCTGCTGGTGCCGGCCATCGCGGCCTTCACGGTCTTCCAGTTCCTGTGGGTGTGGAACGACCTGCTGGTGGCGCTGACCTTCGCCGGCGGGACGCCGAACGTCGCTCCGCTGACGGTGCGCCTGGCCGACCTGTCCGGCACGCGGGGCCAGGACTGGCACCTGCTGTCCGCAGGCGCGTTCGTCGCCCTGATCGTCCCGTTGATGGTGTTCCTGTTCGGCCAGCGGTTCTTCGTCCGAGGCCTGCTCGCAGGTGGCGTGAAGGGCTGACCTCCCGGCCGAACGATCACGTTTGGCACGCCGAGCCCTGCTTTCCAAGGTCGATCGGCCTTGGAAAGCAGGGTTTCGCCGTGCAAGGGCCGCTGACTGGGCCGCGACGGTAGCCGCCGCAACACCGACGGGACGGCTACCCGTCGCGGCGCCTTGCGATCTCTTCGGCGAGCCAGGTGAAGGACGCCTTCGGCCTCCGCTCGCCGGTCAGCGGGTCGACCTCGACGAGGCCGAAGCGCTGCGTGTAGCCCATGGCCCACTCGAAGTTGTCGAGCAGCGACCAGACCGTGTAGGTGCGCACGTCGACGCCTCGGCTGCGGGCCGTGTCGACGACCGCCAGGTGGCGGCGCAGGTAGTCGATCCGGGCGGGGTCGTCGACGCTGCCGTCCGGTCGTCGGACGTCGTCCGGCAGGGCGATGCCGTTCTCGGTGATGTGCAGGGGCATCGTCGGGTCCCACGAGTGGAGACGGTCGAGCAGGTCGCGCAGCCCCAGCGGCTCGATCTCCCAGCCCATCGCGGTGACGGCGCCCCGCGGCGCGACCGCGAACGGAGCGACGCCGGGAAAGGCGGCCACCTCCTGGCCGGGGCCGCCATGGCTCTCGCCATGCGAGGCGATGCGTATCGGCGTGTAGTAGTTGACGCCCAGCCAGGTCACCGAGCCGCGCACCAGCGCGAGGTCGCCGTCGCGCACGACGGAGGGGTCGCCCAGCAGGGGGGCGAGGTCGAGCACGGTGCGTGGGTAGCGTCCGTCACGCAGCGGGTCCAGCCACAAGCCGTTGTGCAGGGCGTCGATCTGCTCGCCCGGCTCGAAGGCCTCCTCGTCGTCGACGAGCACCGTGGTGAGGTTGAGGGCGAGCCCGACATCGGCGGCGGGGTCGGCGGACCTGATCGCCTCAGCTGCCAGCGCGTGCCCGAGAAGCAGGTGGTGGGCCGCCGCGAAGGCTGCGGCCGGGTCTCGCCGTCCCGGCGCGTGCACGCCGGCGGCATACCCGAGGAACGACGCCACCCACGGCTCGTTGACGGTGCCCCACCACCGGACACGATCGCCGAGGCGGGCATGCACGAGTGTGGCGTAGTCGGCGAACCGGGACGCGGTGTCGCGGTGCGGCCACCCCCCCGCGTCCTCGAGTGGTTGCGGGAGGTCCCAGTGGTACAGCGTGACGTTGGGGGCGATGCCTCGCTCGAGCAGGCCGTCGACCACACGCTCGTAGTGGTCGAGGCCGGCAGGGTTCGGCGGCCCGCTGCCGGTGGGCTGCACGCGTGGCCAGGCGACGGAGAAGCGGTAGGTGTCCACGCCCAGGGCCGAGAGCAGGTCGAGGTCGCTGCTCCAGCGGTGGTACGACCCGCACGCGATGCTGCCGTCACTGCCGTCGACGATGCGGCCCGGCTGGGCACAGAACGTGTCCCAGATGCTCGGCCCGCGACCGTGCTCGCCCACAGCTCCCTCGACCTGGTACGACGAGGTGGCGGTGGCGAACTGCAACGGTGGACGGGTCACCCGGCCGACGGTAACCGACACCCTGGCAGCTCGGAGGCTGTGAGGGGAAGGGCCCTCGCGGGATGATTGCTGCCCTGTGGTCGCTATAGCGACCACAGACCTCCACCCACGAGCGGATCCGCCACCCCAGTGCCGCATCCATCCGCGGCCAGCGACACCAGGGCAGCAACCACCGCCCAACGGCCGCCACATCGTTGCAGCGACCACGCCGGGACGCCGTCCCGGCGTCGGTGCGGCTAGAAGGCCTCGATGGGCAGGTCCATCACGGCGTTGTCAGTGCCGTCCATGACCGCCCGCTCGGCAGCCAGCCGGGGGAGGATCTGGCGGGCGAACCACTGCGCTGCGGCGATCTTGCCGGTGTAGAAGGCCTGATCGGCGTCCGACACCTCACCCGCGAGCGCTCGCTGAGCCACCTCGGCCTGGCGCAGCAGCAGCCAGCCGACGACCACGTCGCCGATCGCCATCAGCAGGCGGGTGGTGTTCAGACCCACCTTGTAGACGTTGCGCACGTCGGTGCCCTCGGCCTGCGGGTTGGCCGACATGAGGAACCCGAACATCGTGCCGAGCATGGCCTGCGCCTCGCCCAGGGCGGTGCCGAGCAAGGCCCGCTCCTCCTTGAGACGGCCGTCCTCGTCCTCGCTGCCGACGAACTCGGTGATCTGCCCGGCCAGCCACGTGATGGCCTGGCCCTGGTCCTTGACGATCTTGCGGAAGAAGAAGTCCTGACCCTGGATGGCCGTCGTGCCCTCGTAGAGGGTGTCGATCTTGGCGTCGCGCACGTACTGCTCGATCGGGTAGTCCTGCAAGAACCCCGAGCCGCCGAGGGTCTGCAGGCTCTCGGAGCCCAGCAGCACCCATGCGCGCTCGGAGCCGTAGCCCTTGACGATGGGCAGCAGCAGGTCGTTGACGCGCTCGGCCATGTCGTCGTGCTCGCCCGCAGCGCTCGCGAGCAGAACGCGGTCCTGCATGGTGGCGGTGTAGAGCACGAGGGCACGCATGCCCTCGGCGAATGCCTTCTGCGTCATGAGCGAGCGGCGCACGTCGGGGTGGGCGGTGATCGCCACGCGCGGAGCCGTCTTGTCGGCTGCGCGCGTGAGGTCCGCACCCTGCACCCGCTCCTTGGCGTACTCGAGGGCGTTCAGGTAGCCGCTGGACAGGGTGGAGATGGCCTTGGTGCCGACCATCATGCGGGCCTGCTCGATCACCTGGAACATCTGGGCGATGCCGTCGTGCACCTCACCCACGAGGTAGCCGACGCACGGCTCGCCGTCCCCGAGCGTCATCTCGCACGTCGCGGAGACCTTGATGCCCATCTTGCGCTCGACGTTGGTGGCGTAGATGCCGTTGCGGGCACCGAGCTCGCCGGTGTCCCAGTCGAACAGGTACTTGGGGACGATGAACAGCGACAGCCCCTTGGTGCCGGGTCCGCCGACCCCCTCGACGCCGACCGGCCGCGCCAGAACCAGGTGCACGATGTTCTCGGACAGGTCGTGCTCACCAGCGGTGATGAAGCGCTTGACGCCCTGCAGGTGCCAGGTCCCGTCCGGCTGCGGGAAGGCCTTGGTCTTGCCCGCGCCGACGTCCGACCCCGCGTCGGGCTCGGTGAGCTGCATGGTGGCGTTCCACTCGCGCTCGATCATCAGCCGCGCGACCTTCTGCTGCTCCTGCGTGGCGAGCCGGTAGAGGATCGCGCTGAACGACGGCCCCATGTTGTAGAGGTAGACACCGGGATGGGCACCGAGCACCAGCTCGCTCATCGCCCACACCAGGGACGCCGGCGCGGGTTGCCCGCCGATCTCGTGCGGGAGGCCGACGTGCCAGAAGCCGGAGTCCATCCAGGCGCGGAACGCCGTGCGCATGCCGTCCGGGACGGTGACCGTACGTGCCTCGGGGTCGTACACCGCCGGCGAGCGGTCGTCGTCGGTGAACGATGCCGCGATGTCCTCGCGGGCGAGGCGGTCGACCTCGGCCAGGATGTGCCGCGCGGTCTCGCCGTCGGTCTCCTCGAAGGGCCCGTGCCCGAGCACCTCGTCGCGACCGAGCACCTCGAAGAGGGTGAACTCGATGTCACGCAGGTTCGACTTGTAGTGGCCCATGACGTCCTCCGACGGGTGCGCGGGGGTTACTGGCGAGTAACATCATGCTACCTGCCAGTCGCGATGGCAACAGGTTGCGGCCGGAATACCCCGCCGTACAGGGCAGAACGGCCCGTTGCGGACCGATTCAGACTCCGCCGAGCAGGTGCTGCAGGCGCCTGACCGCGTGCTCCCACGTCCACTGCTCGCTCACCCAGGCGCGGCCGGCGGCACCGAGGCGAGCGCGCTGGTCGGGGTCGAGCAGCAGCCGCTCGAGCGCGTGGGCGACCTGCCGCTCGTCGGTCCCGTCCACCACGACTCCCGTCTCCCCGGGACGAACCGCGTCGGGTGCTCCGCCCGAGCGGCCCGCAACGACCGGCAGCCCCGTCGCCGACGCCTCCAGGTAGACGATGCCCAGGCCCTCGACGTCGAGGCCGAGATGACGGGTGCGGCAGGGCATCGCGAAGACGTCGCCGGCGGCGTAGTAGGCGGGCAGCTCGGGCAGCGGCACCGAGCCGGTCATCACCACGTGCTCGGCGACGCCCGACCGCTGCGCCAGCCGCGTGAGGCGGGTGCGATCCGGACCGCCGCCGACCAGCAGCAGGGCCGCTCCGGGGACGGCGTCCCGCACCTGCGGCAGCGTCCTGATGAGCATGTCTTGACCCTTGCGGGGCATGAGCCTCGACACGCTCACGACGACGGGACGGCCGGCCAGCCCGAGGCGCTCGCGCACCGCGGTTCCGTCCGCGTCGGGGCGGAAGACCGCCGGGTCGACGCCCGGCGTGAGCTGGCGCATACGAGCGGCCGCGGCCGGGTGCAGCGCCGCGGCGATGCGCGACCGGGTGTACTCCCCGAGGTAGGTGAGGACGTCGACCCGGTCGCCGACGGCCCGCAGCACCT
>JALOLF010000129.1 GCA_025456085.1 Acidimicrobiales bacterium | reverse complement strand
ACAGCGACGGCTGGAAGGCCCGGTAGAAGCTCGGGTCACGTCTGATGCGCTCGAACACCTGCTCGCCCTCGGCCACGTTGGCCCGGTGCAGACGCGCCGCCCGGCGGTCCCGTCGCACCTGCCAGGCCTTGCGGGTCGCCCGGTTCGCCGCCCACGCTCCGCCCGGCTGACGCAGCCCGTCCCGCTCCGCCTCCGCATTCGACAGCCGGCTGTCGAAACGGAAGCCGGCCCCGTGGTGGTACACGACCCCGCCGTAGATGCCATACCAGAGGGGGTGGGGGTTCACCTCGTTGGTGCGTAGGAGCGGCACCCAGGGCAGCCCGCGCGCCTCCAGCAGGTACAGCAGGTTGGAGCCCACGTCGGCCCGGGTCGAGCCGGCGGCGGTGCGCCAGGCGTGGGCGTCGCCCCAGTCGCCGTGCAGGTCGTGCCAGGTCCCCACCCGCACCGCGCAGAAGCAGGGGTGGGGCTGCGGGTCACCGCCGTTCTCGTCGCGGCGCACGGCGACGAGCACCCCCTCGTCCAGGCCGCGCTCGATGACCGGGCGGACGTCGGCCACGGGGAAGGCGTCACCGTCGAGGAACACGATGACGTCGTCGGCATCGGCGTCGCGACTGATGACCGCGGCCAGGTTGTTGAGCTTCGCGGCATGGCTGTTGCGACTGCGCACCACCCGGGTGAAAGCGGCGTCGTGCCGGGTGTCGATGCCCTCCAACGAGGCGTAGACGACGTGGTCGGCGGGCAGGAATCGCCGCAGGTACCGCTGCTGGATGTCGATCCAGGCCGATGTGCGGTAGTGCACCGTGGCCACGAAGATCACCGACCGAGCCTACCGCCGGGTCGCGCTGTGACCGGTCGCGCGCACACCGGGGGCCCCGGGGCTGCGAGACTCGCGCCGTGCGGGAGACCAGCCCTCGACCTCTCACGGCGACCGGCCGGGCCGGGACGCGCCCGGGAGCGGCGGCGTGAGCCCGTGGCGTCGTCGCCGTCGTCGCGTGCGACGGTCACGACCGACCGTCGGCACCCCTGCACCGCCCTCGCCCGACGCGATCACCGAGTTGCTGCTCGCCGTCGACCGACCGGCCGGGTCGGACCCGTCTGCGGCGTCGGCGACGCTCGTCGAGACCGACGCCAGCCCGTCAGAAACCGGCGTCGCACCCGGCGCCGGTGAACCGCGTCTGCTCGGCGCGGAGCAGGAGGGCCGACAGGCCGCCGGGTCCCTGGCCGTGCCCGCCACGAAGCCTGCTGCGGCGGCCGCAGCCGTGCGGTCCCGACCGGCGATCGACCACGAGGCGCTGCGGACCCGCCAGCTACCGACCGGGGCCAGCCTCCACCGCCAGCGCCCCACCGACCCGGTCCCCCGGTGGCTCGTGCGGGGCATCGCCCTGGTGGGCGCGCTCGTCGCCGCCGCAGCGGCCGTCGAGGGGGCGGTCACCCCCACGGGCTGGCCCGTCGGCGACGCCGTGCTCACCGGTGGGTTCGCCTACCTGGTGGGCGTGGCCGCGTCACGGACCCACCGGTGGGCGTGGCTGTGGCTCGCTGCCATCGCCTGTGCCGCCGGCTACGACTCGATGTGGGTGGCGCCGGCCGCCGTCGCCCTGGTGCTGGCCTTCGGGGCCGCGGTCGTGGACCACCGCAGCCGGCCCGTCGGGGCCCTCGTCGGGGCGCTGGCGGTGCAGACCCTGCTGCGACTGCCCTTCGACACCCCGTCGATGCTCTCGGCCGCCGTCGCCACCGTGGCCGTGGCACCCGTGCTGGTCAAGGCCTACGACGTGAGCTCGCGCGCCACCAGACGCCGGGTCCGCCAGGTCGTGCTGGCCGCGGTGGGCTTCGCGCTGGTGGCCACCGCGGCGTTGGCCCTCGCGGCGCTGCTGGTCGACGATGACATGGCCCGCGCCGTGTCGGCCTCGGAGGACGCGCTCGACGGCCTCGCCGAGGGTGACCACAGCGGCGCCGCGCAGGACTTCGCCACGGCCACGGGCGCGTTCGACCGGGCCAACGACGTGCTGGGCGGTCCCCTGTCGTGGCCGGCCCGTGTCGTGCCCGTGCTGGGCCCGCACGCCCGCACCCTTGCGGAGGTGACCGCCACGGGTGAGGATCTGTCGCGCACCGCTGGTCGCGCCGCCGAGGTCGCCCCGTACCAACGGCTGCGGCCCTCCGCCGGCCAGGTCGACCTGGACACGCTGCGGTCGATGCAGGTCCCGGTCGCGGAGTCCGTGCTGGCCCTCGAAGAGGCACAGCGGACCCTCGACGGCGTCGCGTCGCCGTGGCTCGTGGAGCCCGTGCGAGACCGGCTCGACGACTACGCCGGCCGGGTGGACGACGCCCTGGGCGAGGCCCGGATGGCCTCCGACAGCCTCGAGGTGGCTCCGGGGCTGCTCGGCGGGGACGGCACCCGGCGGTACTTCATCGCGTTCGCCAACCCGGCCGAGGCTCGGTTCTTCGGCGGGTTCATCGGCGCCTACGGCGTGCTGCGAGCCGAGGGCGGCAAGGTCACCTTCGCCCGCTCGGGTCCCATCTCGGAGCTGAGCAACGCGCCCGGCTACGCGCACCGCACCCTCACCGGGCCGCCCGACTACCTCGGACGGCTGTCGACGTTCGACCCGACGCGGTACTTCCAGAACCTCACCGCCTCGCCGGACCACCCCACCAACGCCGAAGCGATCGCGCAGCTTTTCCCGCAGGCCGACGGGGTGCCCGTCGACGGCGTCATCTACGTGGACCCCGACGGGTTGGCCGCCCTCCTGCAGCTCACCGGCCCGGTGCAACTCCCGGGGTCGGACATCGTGCTCGACGGCTCGAACGCCGCGGACTACCTGCAGCGCCAGCAGTACACCGACCCGCAGTTCGCCACCGACGACGAGCGCAAGGACGCCCTCGTCGGGGCGTCGGAGGTGACGTTCGAGGCGCTGACCGAGCGCGATCTGCCCTCGCCCCGTGAGGTGGCCCGGGCGCTCGGCCCCGCCGTGGACGGCGGGCACCTCGTCGTGACCACCTTCGACGATCGGGAGAACGCCTACTTCGAGCGGGTCGGCGCCCGTGGCCAGTTCCTCGACACCGGCGCGTCGGACTACTTCTCGCTGCACAACCACAACCGCGGCGGCAACAAGATCGACACCTTCCTGCAGCGCGGCGTGACCTACGACGCCACGGTCGACCCGACCTCCGGCGCCGTCGACGCGACGGCCACGATCACCCTCACCAACCGCGCCCCGTCGGGCGGCCTGCCCGATTACGTGATCGGCAACACCTTGGGCGACCCGCGCGGCACGAACCACGTGTACCTGTCCTTCTACTCACCGCTGGGGTTGGAGGCGGCCACGCTCGACGGCTTCGCCGTGGCGGTACAGGCCCAGGACGAGCTGGGTGGCCGCGTGTACTCGTTGCTGGTCCCGGTCGCCGCCGGCGCCACCCGGACCCTGGAGTTCGACCTCACGGGCGCGGTGCCCGTCGACGACGGCTACCGACTGGCCATCGGCCGGCAGGGCACGGTGAACGCCGACGACGTCTCCGTCACCATCCGAGGTGTGGACGGCTGGACCGTGGGCAGCGCCGAGGGCCTCGACGTGCGCGACGGTGCCGCCTCGACCCGGTTCCCACTCGGCGGGCGCCGGGAACTGCGCACCGGGTTCGAACGCCGGTGACGCAACGCCGGTCCCGCCCGTGGCGCGGCGGTGGACGCTGCGCTCACGCCTGACACGCACCGCACCAGTACGTGGAGCGGTTCGTGGCCCCGCCCCGTCCCATCCGGATCGGCGTGCCGCAGCGCCGGCAGGGCCGCCGGGCCCGTCCGTAGACCCACAGGGAGCCCGGCGGGCCGGGCGCCGTGGTGCGGGCGGACCCGCCCAGGTTCGCCCGGAGCAGCGTCGCCGCCGTGGCGAGCAGTGCCCGACGGGTGGCCGCTTCGACCGCCTCGATCGGCGTCGTGGGGTCGAGGCGGTGCAGGAACAGCACCTCCGACTTGTAGACGTTGCCGATCCCGGCCGCGACGCGCTGGTCGAGCAACACGTCCGCGATCCACGTGCCCGGCTCCACCAGGCGCTCGCACCGTGCCAGCGCCTCGTCGAGGTCGGCGTCGGACCGGCACAGATCCGGACCCAGATGGGCGGTGCCCGCGTCGTCACGGGTGAGCTCCACCACGGGGGCGTCGAAGCACACCGCCACCCAGTCGCCCACGTCGAGCACCACCCGTGCCCGGTGCGGAGCCCGCTGCCAGCGCTCGCCGGCCCGGTACAGGTGCCAGCTCCCCGACATGCGCAGGTGGGTGCGCAGCACGCGACCGTCGTCGAAGCGCACCAGCAGGTGTTTGCCCACGGCCTCGACCGCGGTGACCGCGACACCCGGACCGGGGCGTGGACCGGCCACCCTCGGAAGATCGAGACGGACCAGCGGCCTTCCCACCAGTGCCGGCCGGAGGCGGGCGGCGGTGCGGTGGATGGTGTCGCCCTCGGGCACGAGCGCCTCCTCAGGCCGCCAGCGCCTCGGGCAGCACCCAGGGCGTGCGGGGCAGGGCGTCGGGGTCGAAGCGCTCGAGCAGCGTTGCCGGCGACGGCTCCTCACCCGGCTCGGCCAGGCCGAGACCGACCGCCAGCGCGGCCCGCACCGCATCCGGGGTGTCGCCGTGGGCGACCCGCTCGGCCAGGGTCACCGCGCCGTGGCGCTTGGCGAGGCGCTGCCCGTCGGGTCCCAGCACCAGCGGCACGTGGGCGTAGCCGGGCGCGGGCAGGTCCAGCACCCCGGCCAGGAAGAGCTGGCGGGGGGTGGTGGCCAGCAGGTCGTCGCCGCGCACCACCTCGCCGATGCGCTGGGCGGCGTCGTCCACCACCACCGCCAGGTTGTAGGCGGGCGCCCCGTCGTTGCGCCGGATGACGAAGTCGTCGACATAGCCCTCGTACGGGCCGCACAGACGATCGACCAGGCCGACCGTCACCCCTCCGGCCCGCAGCCGCAGCGCGGGGCGTCGTCCCTCGGCCTCGCGCGCCGCCCGCTGGGCGCGGGCCAGGGTCCGACAGGTCCCGGGGTAGGCCCCTTCGGGCAGGTGGTCGTGCGGAGCCGACGCCGCCTCGGCGATCTCGCGCCGGGTGCAGTAGCAGTGGTAGGTGCGCCCGGCCTCCACCAGGACGTCGATGGCCTCGTGGTACAGGGCGAAGCGCTCGCTCTGGCGCAGGACCGGACCGTCCCAGTCCAGACCGAGCGCGGCGAGATCGTGCTGGTGGGCCCGCTCGTGCTCGCGGCGCGACGCCGAAGGGTCGAGGTCCTCCACCCGCAGCAGGAACCGCGACCCGTCGGAGCGGGCGAACAGCCACGCCAACAGCGCCGTGCGCAGGTTCCCGAGGTGCAGCGCACCGGTGGGGCTGGGGGCGAAGCGACCGTCGGCCATGCGGCGTCCAGCTTGGCACCGTCCCTCGAGGGTGGGGGCATCCTCCCGCAGGACGAGGCGACCTCCTCCCCAGGGCCGATGACCGGCGGACGCCGAGTCGGTACGGTGGAACCGGTGAGGTGCCGTGACTGAGATCTCCGTGGTGCGACGCCCGGTCGAGTGGCTGAAGGCCCACCCCTTCGCGGCCGACGTGGCGCTGACGGGGCTGATCCTGGCCATCTGTCTGCCGATGTTCCTCACCATCGACCTCGAGGACTACCCGAGCCAACGTGACCCCGACCTCATCGGTGGCGTGCTGCTGGTGGCCACGGTCGTGCCGCTGGCCTGGCGACGGGTGGCACCACGCCTGGTGCTGCTCGCCACCCTGGTGGCCACCGTGCCCTTCCTGATCCTCGACTACCCCGACGTCGGCAGCACCACCTCGTCGCTGATCGCCATGTACACCGTGGCCGCGCACTGCGAACGTCGCGAGACCACCATCGCCTTCGGCTGGTCGATGGCCATCATGCTGCCGGTGCTGGTGGCGGGGGTGATCTCCGACGAGGAGAACCTGCCCGTCGCGGGCGTGGTGGGGAACCTCGTCATCTTCGGAACGGCCTGGATCCTCGGCGACGCCGTGCGCAACCGTCGCCAGCTCGTCGAGAGCCTGCAGGAGCGGGCCGAGACCGCTGAGCGGTTGCGCGCCGAGGAGGCCCAGCAGGCGGTGCTCGAGGAGCGGGCCCGCATCGCCCGGGAGCTGCACGATGTCGTGGCCCACTCGCTCAGCGTCATGACCGTGCAGGCCGCCGGGGCCCGGCGGGTGCTCGACGACCACCCGGGCCAGGCCCGCGACGCCCTGGCCCAGATCGAAGGCACCGGCCGCGAAGCGATGGTCGAGATGCGCCGCCTGCTCGGCGTGCTGCGCGCCGACGGCCACGACTCGCCCGACCTGGCACCCCAACCCGGCCTCGACGACGTGCCCACGCTGGTGGCCAAGTGGAACGAGGCCGGTCTGCCGGTCGTGCTGCAGATCACGGGCGACGGCGTCGAGGTGCCCCCCGGCGTCGACCTGTCCACCTACCGGGTGATCCAGGAGGCGCTCACCAACGTCTCCAAGCACGCCGGCACGGCGGCCAGGGCGGCGGTGCGGATCCAGGTGGGCGACGACGCCGTGGAGCTCGAGATCACCGACGACGGACGCGGCGCCGCGGCGGCGGTGACCGCCGGCGGGCACGGCCTGGACGGCATCCGCGAGCGGGTGGCACTCGTCGGCGGCTCGGTCGAGTGCGGCCCCGCCGACGGTGGTGGCTGGCGCGTGCGCGCCGTGCTCCCGCTCACCGCCACCGCCAGCGCCGGCACGCCGGCGTGAGGGCCCGGCCGTGACCATCCGCGTGCTCGTGGTCGACGACCAGGCCCTGGTCCGCACCGGCTTCGCCATGATCCTGTCGGCCGAGGCGGATCTGGAGGTGGTGGGCGACGCCGCCGACGGGCTCGAGGCCGTCGCGCGCACCCGGGAGCTGCGCCCGGACGTCGTGCTCATGGACATCCGCATGCCCAACCTGGACGGGGTCGAGGCCACGCGACGGCTGGCCGGGCCCGGGGTCGAGGACCCCGCCCGGGTGCTGGTGCTGACCACCTTCGACCTCGACGACTACGTGTACGCCGCCCTCCAGGCCGGGGCCAGCGGCTTCCTGCTCAAGGACGCCCCGCCCGAGGAGCTGGTGCACGCCATCCGGGTCGTGGCCGGGGGCGATGCGCTCATCGACCCGTCGGTGACCCGCCGCCTCATCGAGCAGTTCGCCCGGTCCCGTCCAGGCGCGCCGGCGCCTCCACCCCCGGGGCTGGCCGAGCTCACCGAGCGCGAGGTGGAGGTGCTGCGGGCCCTGGCCCGGGGCCTCTCCAACGCCGAGATCGCGGCGGAGCTGTACGTGAGTGAGACGACGGTCAAGACCCACGTGGGCCACATCCTCACCAAGCTGGGCCTGCGCGACCGGGTGCAGGCCGTCGTGGTGGCCTACGAGTCGGGCCTCGTGGTGCCCGGTGCAGGCTCGTAGCCGGCCTGGCCCACCGTCGCCGTAACCTGCACGACCATGGCGCTCGACCCCACCGACCTGCCCGCCGAGGCGCTGGCCTTCCTGCGTGAGCGGCACCTGGCCACGCTCACCACCCTGCGCCCCGACGGCTCGCCCCACGTGGTGGCGGTCGGGTTCACCTGGGACGACGACGCCCACGTCGCACGGGTCATCACCTTCGCCCCCAGCCGCAAGGCCCGCAACGTGGCTGCCACACCGGGTGCGCGGGCGGCGGTGTGCCAGGTGGACGGCGGCCGCTGGCTGAGCCTCGAGGGCCCGGCCACCCTGTCGGACGACCCGACCGTGTGCGCCGACGCCATCGCCCGCTACACGACGCGCTACCGGCCCCCCAAGGAGCGCCCCGACCGCGTCGTCATCGAGATCGCCGTGGATCGGGTCCTCGGCCGCGCCTGAGCCCGGGCGCTCACTGTCAGTCCTCGCGCAGGAGCTTGCGCAGGGCGGACGGCCGGACGTGCTCGGGGTTGTTGGCCACCGGGGCCGCCGGCGCCGCTGCCGGCGGAGCAGACCGAGTCGGAAGGCGCCCCGTCGACGTGGCGTCCTGCTCGGTCGTGGAATCGGACATGGTCATGGTCATCTCGGCCGCCTCACCGTCGAGGAGTCGACCACCCGCCACCTGTCGCCGTCGCCTGCCGACCTCTCGGGGCGCCCGCACGGGCAGTTCGTTGCAGTTTCATGAACGACCGGTCGCGCCCGGCGGTTGACTCAAGAGCGGTCAAGTCCCGGTCAAGAGTCGATCAAGGCGCTCACACACGTGCGCCGACGCCCGACAGCGGCCCTCCGCCGGAGGGACCACCTCCTCCCCCGGGAGGACGCCGTGACCGTTCCCGGGAACGACATCGAGATCGGTCCCGGGCCCGATGACGCGAGGCCGTCGCGAGCAGACGATGAGGTCCCCACCCAGAACGGAGACCGCCATGTCGCTGCTCACCACCGCCCCCGACCCGACACCGGAACGGCCGGCCGAGACCCTCTCGGATCGGACACACGACCGGGCCGTCGCCGCCCGGGCCCTGCACGCCACGAAGGTCTACGGCCGGGCCGACACCGAGGTCCGGGCCCTCGACGACGTCACGGTGGACTTCGACCGGGGCCGCTTCACCGCCATCATGGGTCCGTCGGGCTCGGGCAAGTCCACCCTCATGCACTGCCTGGCCGGGCTCGACACCCTCTCCGACGGCGAGGTCTACGTGGGGCAGACCCCGCTCGGCCGCCTGCGCGAACGGGAGCTGACCCGGCTGCGGCGGGACCAGGTCGGCTTCGTGTTCCAGGCCTTCAACCTCGTCCCGACGCTCACGGCGCTGGAGAACATCACCCTGCCCGGCGACCTCGCCGGCCGGAAGGTCGACGCGGCCTGGGTCGACCACGTGATCGCCACCGTCGGCCTCGGTGAACGGCTCGGCCATCGCCCCTCGGAGCTGTCCGGCGGTCAACAGCAGCGCGTCGCCGTGGCCCGCGCCCTGGCCAGCCGGCCGCAGATCATCTTCGCCGACGAGCCGACCGGGAACCTCGACTCGCGCTCGGGCACCGAGATCCTGGCCTTCATGCGCACCGCTGTGCGCGAGCTGGGCCAGACCATCGTCATGGTGACCCACGATCCCGGCGCCGCCGCCTACGCCGACCGTGTGGTGTTCCTGGCCGACGGGCGCATCGTCGACGAGCTGTTCGAACCCACGGCGACGACCGTCCTCGATCGCATGAAGCACCTGGGCGACTGAGCCCGAGCTGCTCGTTGCCGGCTACCGACCACCCCTCCCTCCCGCTTCCCACCCGGAGACCCCCATGTTGCACGTGACCCTCAAGGGACTGCTGGCGCACAAGCTGCGCTTCGCCATGACCGCCCTCGCCGTGGTGCTGGGCGTCTCGCTCATGACCGGCACCATGGTGCTGGGCGACACCGTCACCCGCACCTTCGACGACCTGTTCACCGAGGTCAACGCCGGCACCGACGCCGTCGTGCGCTCGTCATCGGTCGTCACCGGCGGGCCTGCCGGCGACCAGCGGGCCACGGTGTCCACCGACCTCCTCGACGACGTGGCCGCCGTGCCCGGCGTGGCCGCGGCCGAGGGCGTCACCATGGGCTACGCCCAGATCGTCGACCGATCGGGCGATGCCCTGGGCAACCCCGGCCAGGGGGCACCGACCTACGGCATGTCCTGGCCCGCGGTCGAGGCGCTGAACCCCTTCACCCTGACCGACGGCCGCGCCCCGACGGCGCCGGGCGAGGTCGTCATCGACAAGGCATCCGCCGGCACCACGGGCTACGTCGTGGGCGATCCGCTCACCGTGCTCACCGCACACGGTCCGCAGGAGGTGACGCTGGTCGGCATCGCACGGTTCGGTTCGGCCGACAGCCCCGCCGGTGCCACCATCGCCGCCTTCGAGGGCTCGGTCGCCCAGGAGCTCGTGGGCACGACCGGTCAGGTCTCCGAGATCGACGTCGTGGCCGCCGACGACGTCGGCCAGGAGGAGCTCGTTCGCCGGCTGTCCATCGCGCTGCCCGACGACGTCGAGGCCATCACCGGTGACGCCGCCACCGAGGAGCAGCGCAGCGGCGTGCAGGACGGCCTGTCCTTCTTCACGACGTTCCTGCTCATCTTCGCCGGTGTGGCGCTGTTCGTGGGCGCGTTCATCATCTCCAACACCTTCGCCATCGTCGTGGCCCAGCGCACCCGGGAGCTGGCCCTGCTGCGCGCCGTCGGCGCCAGCCGCCGCCAGGTGCGGGCCGCCGTGCTGGGCGAGGCTGCGGTGCTCGGTCTCGTGGCATCGCTCGTCGGCGTCGGGGTCGGTGTCGGCGTGGCGCTGGGCCTCAAGGGGCTGTTCGGCGCGCTCGGCTTCGACATCCCCGCCACCGGCCTGGTCGTCGAGCCCTCGACGGTGGCCGTCGCGGTGGGTGTGGGCCTCGCCGTCACGCTGGTCGCCTCGCTGTTGCCGGCCCGTCGGGCGTCGAGCGTCCCGCCCATCGCCGCGCTGCGGACCGTCGCCCACGAGGACGGCGCGCTCTCTGCGACCCGCATCGGCTCCGGCGTGGCCATCGCCGGCCTGGGGATCGCCTCTCTGCTGGTGGGGCTGTTCGGCGACCCGTCGAACCCCGGCCTGCTGGTGGGACTGGGCACCGCGGCGCTGTTCCTGGGCGTGGCGGTGCTGGGCCCCGTGCTGGCCGGGCCGGTGAGCCGTCTGCTCGGCGCCCCACTGCCGACGCTGCGCGGGGTACCGGGCCGGCTGGCCCGGGACAACGCGTCCCGCAGCCCGCGCCGCACGGCGTCCAGCGCCGCGGCGCTCATGATCGGTGTCGGCGTGGCCGTGTTCTTCGCCGTGTTCGCGGCGTCGGCCACCGCCTCCATCGACAAGACCATCGACGACTCCTTCGTCGGTGACCTGGTGGTGGACTCCGGCGCCTTCGGCTTCGGCGGGTTGGACCCGGAGCTCGCCCGTCAGCTCGTGGCGCTCCCGGAGGTCGAGGTGGCCACCGGACTGCGCTTCACCACCGCCGAGGTGGACGGGTCGGCGGACCTCCTGCCCGCGCTCGACGTCGATGCCGCCACCCGGCTGTTCGACATCGGGGTGCGCGACGGTGTCGCGGTCATCGGCGACGGCGAGCTGGCCGTGTCCTCCGGCTACGCCGACTCGCACGGCCTCGCCGTCGGCGATCCGCTGGAGGTGCGCTTCCCCGACACGGGCGCCCGGACGCTGACGGTGGCCACCGTCTACGACAACAGCGACCTGGCCGGCGACTACTTCGTGGATCTGTCGACCTTCGAGTCGGCCGTCACCGAGCAGCTCGACGCCCAGATCTGGCTGGGCGTCGCCGACGGCGTCGACCCGGGCCAGGCCCGAGCCTCGGTGGAGGCCGTCGCCGACCCGTACCCCACCGCGTCGGTGCAGGACCTCACCGAGTTCAAGGAGGCCCAGGCCGCACCCATCAACCAGCTCCTGACCCTGGTGTTCGCCCTGCTCTCGCTGGCCGTGCTCATCGCCACGCTGGGGATCGCCAACACGCTGGGCCTGTCGGTGGTGGAGCGCACGCGGGAGCTCGGACTGCTGCGGGCCGTCGGCGCCACCCGCCGCCAGATCGGCACCCTGGTGCGCTGGGAGTCGGCGATCATCGCCTTCTTCGGCACCGCCCTCGGCCTGGGGGTCGGGGTGTTCGTGAGCTGGGCCATGGTCCGGGCCCTGGCCGAGGAGGGCATCAACACCTTCGTGGTGCCGCCCGAGTGGCTGGTGGTGTCCGTGATCGGGGCGGCGGTCGTGGCCGTGGTCGCGTCCGTGTTCCCCGCCCATCGGGCCGGTCGCCTCGACGTGTTGTCGTCGATCACGGGGGACTGACCGGTCACCCCTTGCGCGGCGGGTCGGTCGGGGCGTACGCTACGAAC
>JALOLF010000128.1 GCA_025456085.1 Acidimicrobiales bacterium | reverse complement strand
GCCGACGTGCGCCGAACGGTGGACGAGCTCAGCGCCACCATCTCGCGCTCAGGGCTGACCGACGACCAGGTGGCCCGGGTCTACCTCGCCGGCGGCTCCAGTCGCATCCCCCTGGTGCACCAGCTCCTCTCCGAGCGCTACGGCGACCGGGTCACCACCTGGGACGACCCGAAGTGCGTCGTGGCCATGGGCGCGGCCAAGCTCCTCGGCGAGTCGCTGGTGCTCACCCCCGGTGGGAGCGCCCCGACCCCGCCCGGCCCGGGGACGGTGCCCCCGGTGGCGTCCGCGGCACCGCCCATGGCGCCGCCACGCCCCGCGACCACACCCGGGCCCGCCGTGCCCCCGCCGGGCCGGCCCGCAGTGCCGGTGGCCGGTGCCGCCCCGACGCCCGCACCGCCGGCTCGACCCACCGGGCCGCTCCCGCAGCCCCAGCCCAGCGTCGGCGGCTTCGCCGCGGCGTCGGCCGGCGCCCCGCCTCGGCCGACGGCGCCGTCGCCGACCGTGCAGTCCTCCTCGTCGGGGTACGGGGCCGGCGGCCCCGGGCGCCCGACGATGCAGTCGGCGCCCTATGTGGCGCCGACGCCGGGCGGCTCGGGCGGCTCGAGTGGCGGCACGTCGCGCACCCTGGTCGCGGTGGGCATCGTCGTGCTGTTGATCCTGGCCGCCGCGGTGGGTGGCCTCGTGCTGTTCGGCGGTGGGGGCGAGGACCAGAAGGCCGGCGGTGGTAGCAGCGGCTCGGACCCCGACGAGCCCACCACCGAGACCACCGACGAGGGGGGCGGGATCACCGAGAACTCCCTCCCGGACCCCGGCGAGTGGGGTTCGGGCTCGGAGTGGGGCGCCGATCCCAGCCTGACCACCTACCCCGTCGGCTTCGAGGACGACTTCACCGACGAGTGCGTCGCCGCCGGAGGGAACAGCGACTACTGCTCGTGCGTCGCCTACTCGGTGACGGCCGACATCCCCTACGAGGACTGGGTGGCCTACAACGACGAGTACGAGGCTGCCGGCGACGAGTACTCGATCTGGGAGGTCTATCCCGAGCTCAGCTCGATCATCGACTACTGCGACGTCAGCGGCGAGGGCTGACCCCGCCGGTCACCGCTTCCCGCTGGTGCGCGTCGACGTCCGCCCGGGCTTGCGTGCGGTCACGACGCGGGCCGGAGGGTAGATCGAGAGCCACGGGCCCGAACGCACGACGTCGTCGAGGTCCAGCGCCCGCAGCACCGACTCGTACTCGGCCGTGCGTGCGGTGTCGACGACGATGAGGCGACCGCCCGGCTTCAGCACCCGCGTGAGCTCCCGGGTCGCCTCGTCCCGCTCGCCCCGCAGGGGCAGCGAGCGCAGCGTCAGTGACACGGCGACGAGGTCGAAGTGGCCGTCGGGGAAGGGGAGCGGTTCGCGCAGGTCGGCGCGGTGCAGGGCGACCCGCTCCGCGGTCCCGGTGACCTCGAGGTTGAGCTGGGCGGCTTCGCGGCTGTTGCCGGTCTGGTCGCGTCCCCGCCAGATGTCCACCGCGTCCACATGGCCGTCGGGGAGCCGGCGGGCCAACTCCACCGCGACCAGGCCCCGGCCGGTGCCTGCGTCGAGCGCCGTCTCGTCACCCCGGAGCTCCTGGCGGTCGAGCACCTGGCGCCACAACCTCGGCTTGCCCCGCAGGCTCCCGACGATCATCGCCAGGGACCCCAGCAGGCACACCAGCCCGGCCACGTACGGTCCGAAGCCGCTCGCGGTGGCACCGGTCCCGCCGGCCAGGAACACACCGAACATGACGAGGATGAACGCCGCCGCTCCCAACCCGACGACGAGGTTTGGCTGGTCGATGCCGTAGGAGGGCCGGGCGCGGGGTGGAGTCACCACCTCGTTCTAGCGCAGGGCGCTCGTCGGGCCGCAACGGACCGGCGCCGCTCAGTGCGGCGGGAACGGGTCGTGCTCGGGGCCCGGGGTGATGTCGAGAGGCGATCCCGGGAGCACGCCCTGCACCAGATCGGGCAGGAACTCCCGCAGTCGGTACGGGATCACGGGCTCGTCGTTGTCGAGCAGCGCCTCGAGTCCCCACCACCGGTGCCCCGCGAAGGCCGCGGCCTCCAGGGCCTCGAGGCGTTGGGGCCGTACGTCGTGGGTGGTGTCGCACCACGCCACGTGGACCTGCTCGAACTGCTCGAAGTGCCAGCCGCCGAACACGAACGTCACGTCCTGCTCCCACACGCACGGACCGACCTCGACCTCGGTGATGCCGGTCTCCTCGACCAGCTCCCGTCGGGCGGCGTCGGCGCTGGATTCGTGGGGGTCGATCCCGCCGCCGGGGATCTCCCACCAGGGCGGTTTGGCGCGGTTGGCGGGATCGCTGGCCCGTAGGAGCAACACGTGCCCCGCGGTGTCGAGCAGGACCACGCGAGCGGCGCGGCGTCGGAGGGTGAAGGCGGCCATGGTGTCGATCGGGGTCCCGGCAGGCGAGTACCCGGACGCTACCGTCCCCGGGCGCGACGCACCGGCCGGCGGGCCCGCCGGGTGGGCGACGGTCGGTGGTGCCGGACGTCGGCGGGGTTCAGTTGGCCGTGTGCTGCGTGTCGGTCGTGTCGACCGCCCACGTCGCGCACAAGCCCTGGTACCCCGGTGTGGGCCCGCTCAGCCAGCGTGGCGAGTAGGCGCACAGGACCTTCGGTGAGCGCTCGGCCGCGACGGCCGAGCCCGAAGAGGATGGGTGGGTGCTCATGGCGATCATCGTCTCCCCATTGAGTCGAATCTCTGCCGGACTGTGGACTGCGAACCCTCGCCTCGGCGACGGAACGCGAGATACGCTATCGCGCTGCGAGCGGCGATGGCGATCACCTTCGTCGATCGTTCACCCGAACCACTCGAGCCACCGGCCGTGGGGGTGGACCCAGGCCAGCGCTTCGGTCGTGCAGGCGCCGTCGGACCAGGTCGCGAGCCCCACGAGCGACGCCCCGCGTCCCTCCATCGAAGGGGGCGAGGGTGCCGCGGGGACCCAGGGCACGACGGTCGGGAACTCCCCCGTCACCACGGCGAGGTCGCGGGCTCGGCCACAACCCTGGAGCAGCTCCCAGAACCGCGCCCGCTCGTCGGGGTCGAAGTAGGCCAGCACCCACGTGGAGCTGACGACGGCCAAGGCGCTCTCGGGCAGGGCGGCCAGCACCCCGGCGAGGAGATCCAGCGCGTTGCCGGCGAACAGCGTCGGCGGGTCGGCAAGAGCCAGTGCCAGCGCCCCGTCGAGGCGCTCGGCCCGCTCGGGCAGGCCCGGCCACAGGCAGGCACGGAGCCACCGTCGTGCTGCCGGGTCGGTGACGTCGACGGGGTGCAGGTCGATGCCGTCGCGGGCCACGACCGTGGGCAGCACGCCCGGAGGCGGAAGCGGTGGGTGGCCGTCGCCGACCAGCTCGCAGTGCAGCTGCACCGGGGAGTCGGGGTCGCCGAGCACCGTCTCGGGGTCGGCGTTGCCGCCGCGGTAGTGGTAGGCGAACTCGTCGAAGTAGAGGTTCAGGCCGGCCGAGGCGCCGATCTCCACCAGGGCCAGCGGTCGTCGGTGGCGCTGCTCGAGCAGGTGGCACGTGGGTAGCAGCACGGCCGCCCGGCCCACCTCGTTGGTCTGGATGCGCCGTGTGGCCATCGTGGCCCGGATCTCGGGCAGCCGCGTGGTCAGCACGTCGTGGAAGGCCGGCCACGGGTCGGTCCCGTCGGCGTAGGCCCGGGCGAGCGCGCCGCGCGGCTCGCGCAGGGCGAGCTCGTGGACCGCGGCGAGGGTCAGCACCGGCAGGAACCGCTCGGCCGTCACCCCCACGAGGTCGGCCACGGGGCCGGGATCCTCGGCCAGGCGCCGGGCGATGCGCTCGTAGGCCGGGCTGTCGCCGTGGAACTCGGTGTCGGCCAGGATGCGGAACCGCTTCGCCACACCGGCGAGCACGTCGCCGCCCGGCGTGGCGTCGGGATCGAAGCCGCGTGTCGGGGCCGGAGCCGGCTCGTCGGGCGGGGGTGGCGCGGGCGGCACCGGCTCACCCTACCGAGGGTGGCGACGGCGCGACCCCGGGGTTCCTGACGATCCATCAGATTCGGGAGGGTGGGCCGGATAGGGTGTCGGCCCATGAGCGAGACACCACTCGACGAGGGAACCCGTGGCGACCTGCGATGGGGCACGACGCCCCGTCTCGTGCGCGATGTCGGGGAGCGCCTCCGCGACGTGCCCGCGGTGGTCGAGGCCGACCTGACGCTGACCTACGGCGAGCTCGCCACCCGGGTGCGCGACGCGGCCCGCGCCATGATGGCAGCCGGTCTGCAGCCCGGCGACGTGGCCGCCGTCTGGGCGCCGAACATCCACGAGTGGATCGTGGCCGCGCTGGGTCTGCACGCCGCCGGGGGCACCCTGGTGCCGCTCAACACGCGGTTCAAGGGGAACGAAGCCGGCTACGTGCTCGAGCGCAGCGGTGCCCGTCTGCTGTTCGCGGTGACGGACTTCCTCGACGCCGACTACGTGGCGCTGTTGCGTGCGGCTCGGGGCGGTCCCGCCGACGGGCGCCCCGTGTCGGGTCTGGCGCGGCTCGAGCGCATCGTGGTGCTGCGGGGCGCCGTCCCCGACGGTGCGCAGTCCTGGAGCGAGTTCCTCGACGGAGCGTCGGCGGTGAGCGAGGCCGATGCCGACGCCCGGGCGGAGGCCGTTCACCCCGACGACCTGTCGGACATGCTGTTCACCTCCGGGACCACCGGCAACCCCAAGGGGGTGATGACCACCCACGGCCAGAACCTTCGGGCGTTCCTGGACTGGGCCACCGTGGTGGGCCTGCGCCAGGGCGACCGCTACCTCATCATCAACCCGTTCTTCCACGCCTTCGGCTACAAGGCCGGCATCCTGGCCTCGCTCATGACCGGCGCGACGATCTACCCCCAGACAGTGCTCGACGTTCCCACGGTCATGCACCGTGTGGCCGAGGAGCGCATCACCATGCTCCCCGGCACGCCGACCCTGTACCAGACGATCATCCACCACCCCGACTTCGGCTCCACCGACCTCTCCTCGCTGCGCCTGGCGGTGACCGGCGCGGCCGCCATCCCCGTCGAGCTGGTCGTGCAGATGCGCGAGGTCCTCGGCTTCGAGACGGTCATCACCGGCTACGGGCTCACCGAGGCGTGCGGCATCGCCACCATGTGCCGCTACGACGACGACCCCGAGACCATCGCCACCACGTCGGGCCGGGCCATCCCCGGGGTGGAGGTCCGCTGCATCGACGAGGCCGGCGACCCGGTGCCCGCGGGCGAGGCGGGCGAGGTGGTGCTCCGGGGCTACAACGTGATGAAGGGCTATCTCGATGACCCGGAGCAGACCGCCGAGACCATCGACGCCGACGGGTGGCTCCACACCGGTGACGTCGGGGTGCTCGACGAGCGCGGCTACATCCGCATCACCGACCGGGTGAAGGACATGTTCATCGTGGGTGGCTTCAACGCCTACCCGGCCGAGATCGAGAACCTGATGCTGGCCGACGACCGCATCGCCCAGGTGGCGGTGGTGGGCGTCCCCGACCCGCGCCTGGGCGAGGTGGGCATGGCCTTCGTCCTGCTGCGACCCGGTCAGCAGGCCACGGAGGCCGAGATCATCGCCTGGTGCCGCGAGAACATGGCGAACTACAAGGTGCCCCGACACGTGCGCTTCGTGGACGCTCTCCCCCTGAACGCCACCGGCAAGGTGCTGAAGTACGAGCTGCGCGACCGGGGGAAGGCGGAGCTCGACCGTTCGTGACGCGACACGTGAGATGATGCGCCCGAGCGACCGCGCAGCTTCGAGAGGGATCGGCGGTGTCGAGGAACAAGAAGCCCCAGCTCCGTTGTCCCCAGTGCGGAGCGCGCAACGAACAGGGTGTGCGGCGTTGTCGGATCTGCACCGCGATCCTGACGCCCGACCGCTCCAACCTCCCGAAGACGCCCGGTGCGGGAGTCCCACCGGGCGGGCCGGCCGGGGAGTCCGCCGTGCCTGCGGCGCCCTCCGCCGCTGACACGGCGGCGTTGCCCCCGCCGGGACTGGCGTTGCCGCCGCCGGGTCTGGGTCTGCCGCCACCGCCGCCGCCCGATGCGGCGTTGCCCCCACCGGGTCTCGGGTTGCCGCCGCGCGATGCGGCGTTGCCGCCGCCGGGTCTGGGTCTGCCGCCGCCGCCCGATGCGGCGTTGCCCCCACCGGGTCTGGGCCTGCCGCCGCCGCGCGATGCGGCGTTGCCCCCACCGGGTCTGGGTCTGCCGCCACCGCCGCCGCCCGATGCGGTCGTGCCCGCCTGGGGTGGGGAGCCCTGGTCGGACTCGCCTGCTGCCGGTGCACCGGTCGGGCATCCGCCGCCGGTGCAGGCTCCTCCGGCGCCGTGGGAGCCACCGCTCGATCCCGTCCACCCCCATGGCGTCGTCGCGTCCGCCGAGACCGTCGACGACGTCGACGCCATCGGGGGGATCGTCATCGACGTGGCGCCCCGCAACCCTGCCGTCGCCGAGGCGGCGACGGCACCGCCGAGCTTCCTCGACGGCTTCCACCCGCCGCCGGCCGAACCGCCGTTGGACGGTTCCGCGGCGCCGCCCGACGAGCCGGTTCACACCTTCCACCTCCTCGACGTCGAGGTCGACGCTGCCGGGCGTGCCGAGGCGCCTCCTCCACCACCACCACCACCGCCGCCTCCTCCTCCCCCACCGCCGCCTGCGGCCGCCGGAACGGCGTGACCAACGAAGACCTGCGGCCCTTCCGCCGAACCGTCACCCTGTCGACCACGCCGGGAGCCGCTGGTAGCCGGATCCACCGGGCCACGGTGGACGACCCGATGCATGGGTTCACGGTGGAGTTGCACTGCGTGGACGATCGCATCGTCGATGCGTCGGCCGTCGCGCCCCGCCACCCCTGGACGACGTGTCCCGGCTCGCTGGCCTCCGTCGCGGCCCTGCGCGGCCCGCTGGCCGGGGCGGCGGCGGCGATGGTCCGGGCGCCCCGGGACACGACCTGCGTGCACCTCAACGATCTCGTCCGGCTGGCGGCGGCGGGGCACCGGGCGCGGAGCTACGAGGTCGTCGTCACGCCCCGGTCCCTGGTGGCGCGACGCGACGGCGTCGAGGTGGCCGACTGCGAGCTGGCCGACTGGACCGTCACGGCGCCCCCGCCCCTGGCCGGCCTGCGACTGGGCGACGCCGGCTGGCGTGCCCTCGACGAGGCGGTGGGCGACACCGGCGACGAGCTGGGACGCGTCGTGCGCCGCGCCCTGTCGGTGGCCATGGGCTACCACCTCCTGCCGTGGGCCGACATCGAGGTGGCGGCCGACGTGGCGTACGAGGCCATGACGAACTCCTGTCACACCTTCAGCGACGCCCGGGTGGCCGAGGCGGGCTGTCTCGTCCGCCTCCCCCGGCCCTGATCCGCCGCAGCGCTTGGCGCGCCGCGCGGCGATTTCCTAACGTGGCGTCAGATTTCGTGTCGGGCCCCCGAGGCGGCCCGACGGGGAGGCGACGCTCGTGGACCTGCGCTACTCGGCATCCGACGAACAGTTCCGCAAGGAGCTGCGCGAGTGGTTGGGCGACGTGCTGCCCGCCATCCCCCCGGAGCCCGGCCCCCACGAGTGGGCCGAGCGGCGGGCCTGGGACACCACCTGGCAGCGCATGCTGTTCGACGCCGGCTACGCCGGCATCAACTGGCCCACGGAGTACGGCGGGCGGGGGGCGACGCTCACCGAGCAGCTCATCTTCCTGGAGGAGACGACGCGGGCCGGCGCGCCCTACATCGGCGTCAACTTCGTGGGCGTGCTCCACGCCGGCCCCACGATCATGGCCGAGGCGACCGAGGAGCAGAAGGCGGCGCATCTGCCCCGCATCCTGCGGGGCGAGGAGGTGTGGTGCCAGGGCTTCTCCGAGCCCGGAGCCGGGTCCGATCTGGCCTCGTTGTCGTGCAAGGGCGAGCGCGACGGGGACGAGTACGTGATCACGGGCCAGAAGATCTGGACGTCGTTCGCCCAGATCGCAGACTGGTGCGAGCTCCTGGTGCGCACCGACCCCGATGCCCCCAAGCACAAGGGCATCACCTGGCTCATGTTCCCCATGGACACGCCGGGCATCGAGATCCGTGAGATCCGCACCATCGTGGGCTCGAGCGAGTTCAGCGAGGTGTTCTTCGACGGCGCCCGGGTGCCGGTGGCCAACCGGGTCGGCGCCGAGAACGACGGCTGGCGTGTCGCCATGGTCACCTTCGGCTTCGAGCGTGGCACCGGCTTCATCTCCGATCTCGTGGAGACCGACCGCCTGATCGCCGAGCTGGCGGCGTTGGCCCGCAAGGTGACCCGCCGCTCGGGCACGGCGTGGGACGACGTCGCCCTGCGCCGCGACATCGGCCACCTGCAGGCCGAGATGGACGCGCTGTGGGCCATGACCAAGAGGAACCTGGCCCAGGCCGAGCGCCACGGCGTGCCCGGGCCCGCCGGCTCGGTGGTGAAGGTGTACTACTCCGAGCTGTTCCAGCGGGTCACGGACCTCGCCATGCAGCTGCTGGGCCGGGCCGGGTTGTCACGCGACGACGTCGGTGAGCTGGCCTCGGGGACCTTCGTCGAGGAGCGGCTGCGGTCCACCTCGTTCACCATCGCCGCCGGCACCAGCCAGATCCAGCGCAACATCATCGCCGAGCGCATCCTCGGCCTCCCCAAGGACCGGTGAGCTGATGGACTTCGAGCTGAGCGACGACCAGGTCGCCCTCCAGGAGGGGCTGCGCTCCTTCTGTCAGGGGCGGTTGCCCATGGCGGCGGTGCGCGAGCTGGAGGCGACGGGCGGCATCGACCGGGCGCTGTGGCGGGAGCTGGCCGAGATGGGTGTGTTCGCGCTGCGCCTCCCCGAGGCCGACGGGGGTGTGGGCCTGGGCTGGGCCGACGCCGTGCTGGCCTTCGAGGAGCTGGGCCGGGCCATCGTGCCCGGACCGCTGGTGTGGACCCACCTCGTCGCCGGACTGGTCGAGGGTGCCGCCGAGGGCACCGCCATCGTGGGGGGGCTGCCCCGCGACGACCAGAGCCGGTTGGTGGAGTACGCACCGTCGCTGGATGCGCTGGTCGTGCTGGACGACGCCGGGGCCTGGTTGGTCGATCCGTCGAGCCTGGAGCTCGAACCGGTCGCCCATCCCCTCGATCCGCTGGTCCCCGTGTGGCGGGTGACGGGACTGCTTCCCCAGGGCGAGCGCATCGTCGGCGTGGAGGACCCGGCCGCCCTGCAGGAGCAGGGCGCGGCCCTGGTGGCGGCCACGATGCTGGGGGTGGCGGAGGCCGCCACGGACCTGGCGGTCGGCTTCGCCAAGGAACGCGTGCAGTTCGACCGCCCCATCGGCGCCTTCCAGGCCCTCAAGCACCTGATGGCCGACATGTTCGTGCGAGCCGAGGTTGCCCGGGGCGCGGTCTACGCGGCCGGGGTGACCCTCGACGACCCGGCCGTGGGATCGGTGCGCCGCGCCGTCGCCGCCGCCCGGATCACCGCGGCCGAGGCGGCGCTGGGCAACGGCAAGACGTGCGTGCAGGTCCACGGCGGCATGGGTTACACGTGGGAGGTCGACGCCCACCTGCTCCTCAAGCGGGCCTACGCCCTCGAGCCGGCCTTCGGCGGGCGCGAGGAGTGGGAGGAAGCCATGGCCGACCTGGTGGCGCAGGCGGGCTGACCCGTCGGTCGTGGTCCGATCTGCCGTGATCGGGCGGGCTCGGCCACAATGGGGCGGTGTCGTTGCCGACCGAGACGGTGCTGAAGCGGGGTCTTCGTCGACGCTGCCCGGTGTGCGGGCAGAACAAGCTGTTCCGGCACTGGGTGCACATGGCCGAGCGCTGCCCCCGCTGCGGCTTCATCTTCCGGCGCATCGACGGTCACTGGCTGGGTTCGTGGTTCATCAACGTGTGCGTCTCGCAGGCGGCGGTCGTGGTCGTGGTCAGCGTGATCATGACCGTCACCTATCCGGACGTCTCGCTGCCCGTGCTCGCCGGGCTCGGCGGCGCGACCGCACTGCTCGTCCCGTTGGTGTTCTTCCCCTGGTCGCGCACGATCTGGAGCGCGCTCGACCTCGCCATGCGGCCGTTGCACTTCCACGAGGGAGTGGATCCCTACTGGGAGCTGCAGGCCGACCTGCACCGCCTGCGCGAGGAGGAGCGCATCGGTACGACCGAGCTGTCGGCGGATCGTCCCGAGGCTTCCCCACCGGACTGAACCCCGGTTCAACTCACTGGCATCCGATTGCAGCGACGAGTCGGAGTGCCTACCATCGCCGGCCATGAGCACGGGGAACGGTTGGTCGACGGGGGAGTGGCACACGCTCACGAGCGTGCTGGAGCAGCGTCTGGCGGCCGACCCGGATGGTCCGTTCCTGGACGTGGTGGGCACCACCATGACCGCGGCGGAGCTCGACGCCGCCACCCGTCGGATGGCCGGCGGACTGGCCTCGCTCGGGGTCGGGAGGGGCGACCGGGTGGCGTCGCTGCTCGAGAACGGACCGGCAGCGGTGATCTCGGTCTTCGCCGCAGCCCGGCTGGGCGCGATCTCGGTGCCGGTGAACACCGCCTACAAGGGCCGGTTCCTGGCCCATCAGGTGGGTGACTGCGGCGCCCGGCAACTGGTCGTGCAGGGCGACCTGGCCCACCGGGCCGCGGAGATCGCCGGTGACCTGCCCGACCTGGAGGGTGTCATCGTGGTGGGCGAGCCCGACGAGGACGTCACCGCCCGACCCCGACACGACTGGGACGAGCTGGGCGCAGGCGGAGCCGGGGCCTGCCCCGACGTCGCCTGCCGGCCCCAGGACCTGGCCACCTTCATCTACACCGCCGGCACCACGGGTGCCTCCAAGGGCTGCATGTTGAGCCACAACTACGTCGTCAACATGGCCCGTCAGATCGCCCGGGCCTGGGAGCGGCGACCCGACGACGTGGTGTGGACGCCCCTGCCGTTGTTCCACCTCAACGCCCTGGCCATCGCCGTCGTGGGCACGATGCTGGTCGGCGGCCGCGCCGCCATCTCCCGCAAGTTCTCCCTGTCGGGTTTCTGGCCCGAGATCCGCCGCACCGAGGCCACGGTGGCCTCCGTGCTCGGCTCCATTGCGGTGCTCATCGCCAACGGCGACGACCGGCCGGAGTCCGAGGGGACGACGCTGCGCCTGGTGGCCGGGGCGCCGCTGCCGCCGTCGGTCAGCGACGCCTTTCGGGACCGGTGGGGGGTCGCGACCTTCAGCGCCGGCTACGGGGTGACCGAGGCGTCGCTGCTGTCGAGCCTGCCGGCCGGCGAGGTCAACCCGCCCAACGCGGCGGGCCGGGCCAACGGGGTCGAGTTCGACGTGCGCATCTTCGACGACGACGACGTCGAGGTCCCCCCCGGCGAGGTGGGGGAGATCGTGTGCCGACCCCGCCAGCCCCACGTGATGTTCGAGGGCTACTGGGGCCGACCGGAGGCCACCATGGCCGTGAGCCGCAACTGGTGGTTCCACACCGGCGACTTCGGCCGCATCGACGCGGAGGGCTACCTCTACTTCGTGGACCGCAAGAAGGACTACCTGCGTCGGCGCGGCGAGAACATCTCCAGCTTCGAGATGGAGAAGACGTTCCTCGGCCACGAGGCCATCGCGGATGTCGCCGTGCACTCGGTGTGCAGCGAGCTGGCCGAGGACGACGTCAAGGTCACCGCGGTGCTCGTGCCCGGCGCCACCCTCACCGAGGAGGAGCTGTGCCGGTGGTCGATCGAGCGGGTGCCCTACTTCGCGGTGCCGCGCTACATCGAGTTCCGTCCCGACCTGCCCCGCAACCCGGTGGGGCGCGTGCTCAAGTACGAGCTGCGCGACGAGGGCGTGACCCCGACCACCTGGGACGCCGAGCAGGCCGG
>JALOLF010000127.1 GCA_025456085.1 Acidimicrobiales bacterium | reverse complement strand
CCGCCTCACGAACGGCGGTGCGGTGGCCGCATTGGTGGAGTCCGCCCGGACTCGTGGCGTGGCGGGGCCAGGCGAGGATCCGGGCACATGGCAGAACAGTCGACGGTGAGCCGGCGAACGGTCTTCCTGGGCGGAGCTGCCGCTGTGGCAGCGGCATGGATCACACTGTCGCTCCAGTCCGCTGCAGCCCAGCCCACCGTCGGCTCGAACCCTTGCCGGTTCGCCTCGCTGGGGATCTCCTCGCTCCGATCCGATGTCCGGGCCGCACGGGTACGGAACCGGCTCCGGCGCCGTGACCAGGGTTCGACGCGCGTCACGTCCGGGGGCGCAGACCGATGACGCCGCCCGCGGCCGCCACGCCGGCCTCGCCGGGGGTGGGTCGGTACGCGAGCGTTCCCACCGTTGCGTGTCGGAGGGGCGAGTGGAACCATTCCCCCACGAGCGCTCGGGCACGGCCGGTTCGCCGCAGGCCTCTGACGGTCGACCGGGGGACCGAAGCGTGGCCTCGATCTCGCTGGTCAGCAGGTACAGGTCGGGATGGCCCGGATCCGCGGGATCGAACGGGTGGAAGCCAAGGCGCTCCCACCACGACGGCGCGGCCTCATCGATCGCGCTCACCACGACAGCTCGACACGCTGCCCGTTCATGGAGATCGACAGTGGTGGCCAAGTCGTGGGCGACCCGGGTGCTCGGCGGCGACTTCAGCACCGTCCGTCGTGAGCGTCCCGTGTGCGTACGCGGTCGACGCCGCTCTCGGCGCACAACATCGCGGCGGCATCGAGCAGTGCGCGACGGACGTGCTCGGGGCCCGACGGTGCGCCGTCGGGCCCCAGCGTCGTGGCCGTGGCGACCCGCGGTCTTCGGATACGGTCACGTGATGTCCATGGGAACGACCGGTTCGCGGGGTTGGCCCACATCGCCGCACAGCGCACCGCAGCGCGTCGAGCAGGTACGACACGGGTTGGACCGCCAAGGGGCCGGGTGCGCGATGCGCTGTGGCCATGGGACCTAGTCCCCTGTTCCCGACCACCGAGCGCACGCCAGTCTGGACAGGCGTCCGCAGCAGGACCCACGCGGCCCGAAATCCACAGCGTGAGCCGTGGGCCGCAGATGATCGCCTGAACTTGCCCCTCATCCAAAACGGAGCATGAACAATGGCTAAGCAACCCAACATCCTGATGATCGTGACCGATCAGGAATATGCGCACCAGCCCATGCCCGAGGATTTCGCCTTGCCGAGCAGGGAGCGCATCCGCGCCCGGGGCGTCACGTTCAACCACCACCACTGCACCACCACCGTGTGCACGCCTTCCCGGTCGGTCATGTACACGGGTCGGCATGCGCCGCACACCGGCATGTTCGACAACACCAATTTCGCCTGGATCGACGACATGAAGGCCGATCCGGACGCCCTGCCCACCATCGGCCACATGCTGCGTGAGTTGGGCTACCACACCGTCTACAAGGGCAAGTGGCACCTCTCGGAGCTGCCAACTGAGGGGTCCAGCGAAGCGATGGAACCCTACGGCTTCTCCGAGTACCAGGATTTCGGCGATGTGATCGGTGGGCCGATGGACGGGGTTCTCAAGGATCCGAAGATCGCGGAGGAGGCCGTCGACTGGCTGGCGACGCGCGCGGCCGAGGTCGCCGCCGCCACGCCCTGGTTCATGACCGTGAACTTCGTCAACCCCCACGATGTCATGTTCTTCGACACCGACGCGGAGGAGATGGTCCAAGCCAAGGCCATGTTCCCGATCTTCGATGCGCCCGACACGCCGCTCTACCATCAGCAATGGCAGACGAGCTTGCCTGCCTCCTTCTTCGACGACCTGGAGGGGCAGCCGCCGGCGGTCCGCAGCTACAAGCGCCTGTGCGACCTGTACTACGGCCGGATCCCGAAGGATCGCCGGGACATGTGGCACAACCACGTCAACTACTACCTCAACTGCATCCTCGACGTGGACCGGCACATCGGAGCGGTGCTCGATGGGCTGGAAGCAAGCGGTCAGGCGGACAACACGATCGTCATCTTCACCTCGGATCACGGCGAACAGGGCGGCGCCCATCACCTGCGCCAGAAGGGCAGTGTGGCGTTCCAGGAGTCCGTCAACGTGCCGCTGGTCATCGCCGATCCGCGCCACCCCGGCGCCAGCCGCTCCGACGCGGTCGGCTCCCATCTCGACCTGGTGCCCACGATCCTCGCGTTCGCCGGCCTGTCGGAGGACGACCGGCGGAAGCGCTACCCAGACCTGAAGGGCCATGACCTCTCGAGCGTTGTCGAGGACCCCGCATCCGGCGGACCGCGTGGCAGCAGCGCGACACCCGGCAAGGGCAGCCTGATCACCTACGACATGATCGCCACCGTCGACGCCGAGTGGTTCGTCCGCAACGTGACCAAGGTGTTCGACGCGGCCGCCGCCGCTGCTGGAGAGGAGTTCCATCGCGGCATGGAGGAGTTCAAGGGCCTCGTCGACGAGATCGGCGTGCCGGACCTCGATGCCCGCGAGATGTTCCGCGGCATCTTCGATGGCCGCTACAAGCTGATCCGCTACTTCGGGATGGGCCATTACAACCTGCCGGCATCGGTCCAGCAGCTCCTGGCCGACAACGACGTCGCCCTCTACGACCTGCAGTCGGACCCCGAGGAGATGGACAACCTGGCGGACCCGGCCCACCCCAAGTACGACAAAGCCTTGCTGTCGGCCATGAACCAGAAGCTCAATGCGCTGATTGCGGACGAGATCGGGGAAGACAAAGCCCTGTTCACCCCGCCGGAAACCGTCTCGCAGAAGTAGCAGGCTGATGCAACACCCGTTGGTGTTGAACGCAACAAGGGTCACTGGTGCTGGTACTCGAGGAGTGGTTCGCCTCGTCGGTCAGTCCCAGGAGACGGGCCCACCCATGTCCGCACCGCACCCCCCGCCCGCGTGGTGGGCGGACGCCCTCATGACCGACTGACATGGCCAAGCCGAGCGGTGGGGACAGTGCCTCGACGGGCGCCACCCACGACGACGACGTGACCACCCACCTTCGCCACCGTCGAGGCGTGGACACAACGGCGCGGCGATCACCGTCGCACGACGCCGTGCCCCCAGCGACCGCGGTCGAGCAGGAACCGATCAACGAGCAGCCGCCGTCGAACCCGCTTCCTCGATGGGCGTACGTCATCTTCGTCGCTCGTGGCACCGTCGCGCTGGCACTCGGGGTCTCGCTGTTGTTCGCAGGCGCGAACCTGTCGCGGCTCACCACGTTCTTCGCGATCTACTGGATCGTCGCCGCCCTGTTGACGCTGCACTGGGTCCTCGTCCACCGAGTGGCACCCCACCGGCGACTGGCATTCGTCGCAGGCACGCTCGCGCTCGTCGCGGGGCTGGCGGTCGTGCTGCGCTCGGTGATCCACGCGCTGGTCGGCGAAGGGCTCCTGCTCGACCTGCTCGGCGCGAGCGCGATCGCTGTCGGAGGCCTGCGGCTGCTGGGCACGATCCACGATGACCAGCTCGCCCCGGACCACCCCCGCCACCGGTACCGGTTCGTGGTCGGCACCCTCGAGGTGCTGCTCGGCGTCGCGCTCCTGCTCGCCAACAGGCCGCCACCGACCAGATCCGCATCGCGCTCAGCGTCTGGGGGCTGTCGACTGGGACGTTCCTGCTCCTCGACGCGCTCATGCTGCGCCGCGCCACCCGAACGGACGGGCGGGTGACATGACCACCTGGACTCGACGCGGCCGGTTGCGCCAGTACCTCGACACCGCGGTGTGGCCGGTCCCGGCCGCGTACCTCCTCGTGGCGTGCGTTCTGGGCGCGGGGGTGCCCGCCCTCGACCGGGTGCTCGGCGACGCCGTGCCCGCCGAGTTCGGGGTGGGCGCGGCACAGGCCGTGCTCGCTGCGTTCGCCACCGGGCTCATCACGGTCATGGGGTTCATCATCTCGGTCGTGCTGGCCGGGCTCACCTTCGGCAGCACCACCGTGACCCCGCGCATCGTGCGCGAGCTGCAGCGCAACACCACCATCCGCCACGTCTTCGGGCTGTTCCTGCTCAGCGTCGTCTACGCGTTCCTGGTCCTCAACCGCGTGGCTCCCCCCAGCGACCCGAACTACGTCCCCGATCTCGCGGTCTGGCTGGTCGTCCCGCTGCTCGTGCTCGACGTGGTCGCTCTCTTCGTGCTCGTCCGCGAGATGGGCCACACCCTGCGCCTCGTCGAGATCATCGACAGGGTCCACCACCGCGCCGAGCGGGTGATCGCCACCATCTACCGCGAACCGCTCGGTGCCGACGTCGACCGCACCGACGTCGCGCTGCCATCTGTCGCCCCGGCGGTGATCATCCGCAACGAGGAGGGCCCCGGCGTCGTCGCCAACCTCAACGTGGAGAGCCTCGTCGCGGAGGCGGTTCGCGTGGACACGACCGTCACGCTGGCCTGTGCGATCGGCAGCTACGTGCCATCGGGCCGCGCGCTCCTCCATGTCGCCGACGCGCACCCTGGTCTCGACGGGCAACGCCTCCGCGACGCCATCACGTTGGCCGACGAGCGCACCATCGACCAGGACCCGCTCTACGCGCTGCGACTCCTCGTCGACATCGCCACGCGAGCGCTGTCTCCCGCGGTCAACGACCCCACCACCGCGGTGCAGACCCTCGACCGCATCGAAGCCATCCTCGAACTGCTCGCCAACCGCCGCCTCGACCAGGGAACCATCCGGGACGACCACGGCAAGGTGCGCCTGATCATCCCCCTGCCGAGCTGGGAGGACTTCCTCGCCGTCAGCCTCACCGAGATCCGCCACTACGGCGCCACCTCCGCCCAGGTCATGCGCCGACAGCGCGCCCTGCTCGACGACCTGATCCTCGACGCGCCTCCCAGCCGCCGTCCCGCCCTCCAAGAACAGCTCACCCTCCTCGACCAGACCATCGCGAGGTCCTGGCCCGACCCCACCGAACGCGAGCTCGCGCTCGTTGCCGACCGGCACGGGCTCGGCGAACCCGGCGCCGTTCGCGGCCCCAACCGGCCACAAGCCCAAGTCCTGGCGCGCGACGCTGCGTTGCCGGAGAGGCACGACTGAGCACCTCCCCCATGAGCCGGGTCGAGACCGTCGGTCCCGTCTTCTCCGAGATGCGCACCACGCACCACGGCCCGGTGGTCATCAGCCAGGACCTCACCGTGTTCAACGTCACCGCCGAGCCCGTCGTGGCCCGTCAGGCGGTCGTCGATCCGGTCCGCTGGCCGGTGGTCGGCCCGACGCTCGAGCCGCCGGCCTGGTGGGCCGACGCCCTGATCACCGGCTGAGCGCTCACCGGCTGAGGATGCGGCGGGCCCGGGGCCCGGCCCTGCGGTCGCGGTGCTCGCGCTGGACGTAGCGCCGGCCGCCGGGACCGGCCGTGAGCCCGTGGAGCAGGATGCTGGCGGCGATCGTGAGGGCGACGGCAGTGATGGCCGTCACGGTGGCCTCGTCGCCGCCGCCGAGGTCCTCGATGGCCAGCAGCGCGAACACGACCGACGCCAGCCCCCGCGGCCCGAACCAGGCGAGGAAGGCGGTGGTGGGCCCGTCGAGCCCGGAGCCGAGCATCGCCAGCGCCACCGGCACCATGCGCACGACCGTCAGGCTCGCCAGCGCGTAGAGCACGACGGCGCCACCGAGGTGCTCGACGGCCAGTGGCAGCAGGGTGGCCCCGAACAGGAACCACACGACGAGGGCGAGCAGCTCGCCGCCCAGCTCGGGGAGCTCGTCCACCCGGTCGAGGTCGAGCTCCCGGCGGTCGGCGAGCGCACCGAAGGCGGCGCCGGCCACGAAGGCGGCGATGAACCCGTTGCCGTCGGCGGCGAGCGTGATGGCGAGCGCCCCCGTGGCCAGCGCCAGGGCCGCCAGACGGCGACCCCCGGGGGCGATCCAGCCGCCCCGGGCCGCCCGGTTGAGGACGAGGGCGCCGACGCCGCCGACCAGCGCCCCGACGGCGACGCCGGTTCCCAGCTCGCGCAGCGCGGCGCCGAGCTCGAGCGACACCGACTCGGTGGTGATGCCCAGCTGGCTGGCCGCCACGGCGAGGGCGACGGTCACGATCGGCGTGGCGATCCCGTCGTTGAGGCCGCTCTCCACGTTGAGCGATCGCCGGAGCCGCATGGGGATGCGCTCGTCGTCGATCACCTGCACGCTCAGCGCTGCGTCGGTCGGCGCCAGCGCCGCCCCGAGGAACAGGGCGAGCCCCCACGGCAGGTCCAGGAGCGTGCCGGCGAGGAGCGCGCCGGCGATCACCGAGAGGGGGAGCCCGATGGCGAGGAGCCGCACGGGCAGCCCGGCGTCGGCGCGCAGCTCGTGGACGTTCACCCGTGCGGCATCGGTGAACAGCAGGAGCGCCAGGGTGACCTCGGCGATGAGGTGGACCGACGCCGTGTCGACGTCGACGGCGACTCGGACCCCAGTCGGGGTTGGCGATCACGTACCCGGCGACGGTGAACACGAGCGGTCCGGTCACGTTGCGTCGGGCCAGCGAGCCGGAGACGATGGCCCAGCCGAAGACCAGCACGGCGAGCACGGCCGCCGCCTCGCCGCTCACGTCGGCCCGGGCCCCTCGGCGCAGGCGGCGACGGCCGCCTCGGCGTTCGGGTAGAGGTTCCCGGCGCCGATCCGCTCGGTGAGGCCGCTGGCGTCGAGCGCCTCGAGCAGCGGCGCCTTGGCTCGGGCGACGGCCATCCGGACGTCCATCGCGTCGAGCTGCTCGATGAGCTGCTCGAGCATCTCGGTGCCGGTCGAGTCGATGGTGGGCACGCCCTCGGCGTCGAAGACCAGCCAGCGGGTCGGGGTGGTGGCCCCGTCGAGCGCCTCGAGGATCCGGGCGCGGACGTAGGTGGCGTTGGCGAAGAACAGCCGGTCGTCGAGCCGGTACACCACGACGGAGGGCGTGATCTGCGCAGAGCGGTGCGTCGACACGTCGGCGTAGCGACCCAGCCGCGGCACCCAGCCCAGCACGGCGTCGTGGGGGCGGGCCGAACGGGAGGTCGTGTGGACGATCGAGAGCGCCACCGCGACGGCGAGCCCCCACAGCACGCCCACGACCACGACGCCGAACATGGTGACGGCGGCGATCACCACCTCGGCCGTCCCCGCGGCGCGCAGCGCCCGCCACTCGGAGCGGTCCACGAGGCCCAAGGCAGCGACGACGATCACGGCGCCGAGCACGGCCTTGGGCAGCAGCTCGACGGGCTCGGTGAGGAACAAAAGCACCAGGGCGATGACGGCGGCGGAGATGACCCCCACCACCTGGGTCTTGCCGCCCGTCTGGTCGCTGACCGCCGTCCGGGAGCCGCTGGCCCCGACGGCGAAGGACTGCGTCATCCCGGCGGCGGCGTTGGCGGCGCCGAGGGCGAGGATCTCCTGGTTGGCCCGCACGCTCTGGCCGTGCCGCCCGGCGAAGGACCGCGCCGTCAGCACGCCGTCGGCGTAGCCGACGGCGAACAGGGCGAAGGCGGCGGGGACGAGCACGGCGAGGTCCTCGAGGGCCACCGACGGGAACGCCACGGACGGCAGCCCGGCCGGGATGTCCCCGACGGTGGCCACCCCCTCGTCGGCGAGCCCGATGGCGCCGGAGGCGACGATGCCGCCCACGACCACCACCAGCGGTGCGGGCAGCGACGGGACGAACCGCTTCAGCAGCACCAGGGCCACGAGGGAGGCGACGCTGACGGCCAGCGTGACCCCGCTCGTGTCGCCGAGCTCCCCGACGACCTCCACGAGCTGGGGGACCGCATCCTCGGCATCGATCGACAGCCCGAGCAGCTTCTCGAGCTGCCCGACCACGAGGACCGCGACGATGCCGTGGATGTAGCCGACCAGCACCGCCCGGGAGAAGTAGTCGGCGATCCAGCCGAGCCTCGCCACGAACGCGATGAGGTAGACCCCGCCGGTGAGGAGGGCCAGCATGGCCGCCAACGTGGCGTAGCGGGCCGGGTCGCCGTCGGCCATCGGGGCCACGACCGACGCCACCAGCAGCGCCAGGGCCGCCTCGGGGCCGACCACGAGCTGGCGGGACGAGCCCAGGAGCGCGTAGGCGACGACCGGGAGCAGCAGCGCGTAGAGGCCGGCCACCGGCGACAGCCCAGCCACCTCGGCGTAGGCCATGCCCGACGGGATGGCCAGCGCGGCGACGGTGACCCCGGCCAGGAGGTCGGGGCGCAGGTAGCGGCCCAGGTAGCCCTGGAGGTGGGCGGTGAAGGGCGCCACCCGCTGGAGCAGGGGTGGCCGTGGCTTGGGCGCGAAGGCGACGCGGTCGCCGCCGTAGGGGTTCGGCGTCGACCCGCCAGGGTCGGTGGGGCGTCCCGGCACATCGGGGGTGCGTGCGGTGCCGGGCGGGTCGATGTCGGGGTGCTGGTCGTCGTCTGCCATGGCTTCCGTCTCGGGGAGGGCACTCGGGCGGGCCCGCGCAGGAGGACGGGGGTCATCGTCGACCAGCGGCACGCGAACCTCCCCAACTCTTATCATCCGACAGCCGGCGCCTGCGCACGAGGTCCCGTCCGCAGACGATGTCGTGGACAGCGCCAGCACCGGGAGGGACCGGCGGGTGGCGGCCGGGTGGACGATCGGTGCTCGTCGCGTCGGGCGAGGACTACCTCGCGGCGGTGGTGATGGCGCGCAGGTCGGGCACAGGAGGTTCGACGGCGTCGTGACGGACATCTCCGGGGACGACCCCGTCGGCGGCAGGACACCAGCGCGCATCCGGGCACCGCGTCGCGCCCGCACCGGGACCCTGTGGTCTCGCCCCCAGCGGCTGCGACTGTTCTCCTCCGCGGCGCACCGCTCGCGCACCCGGCGGGCCACCGACGTCCTGCTGCTGGCGCTCGGCGCCGCCGGGGTGGCGCTGCTCGTGACCACGGCCGACCCGCCGACCGCGTTCGAGACGGCGCTCACCGACCTGGCCCAGCTGCTGGTCACGTCGGTCCTCCTCGGTGGCCTGGACGAGACGATGGCCATCGCGCAGGAGCGCATGGGGGCGGAGGGGATCGCCACGCTCGTCCCGTGCCTCCAGGTGCCGGCCCTCGGACGGTCGCTGCGCCAGGACGGTCGTCGAGCGCGGAGACCGGATTGCCCAACTACTCACTTTGCGGATCGGTGAGCTGACCATCGCTGAGGTCTCGGACGTTGGCGAGTCACATCGAGGGGACACCGGTTTCGGAGCGTCCGGGCGGTAGAGGCGGTCCCCCAGCCTCTGATGACTGATCCGCGGCAGCCCCAGGAAGACGGGATCTCACGCTCCAGACTCGCGGTGTTCGCTGACAGATCGCTGACAAGCGACACATCTAGGGGCTCCCGACCCTGCCCCGGAAAGCCACTGACCAGCACTTTCGTGCTGGTCAGAGCGTGTCGGAGGGGCGACACAGACGCCAACGACACACGAAATGCCACTCTCACGGCAGGTCCGGGTGCGGAACGTGGCGTGAACGGCAAGGTCCGGCGGCTCTGCCCAGGAGGGGTGGCTACAATTGTGGCCATGCCAACCGAGCCCCTCCGGACCGTCCGCGACAAGCTCTCCGAGTACGTCGACCGGGTCGAGCAGCACCACGACCGCGTCGTCATCACCCGCAACGGCCGCCCCGCCGCCGTGCTGGTCAGCCCCGACGACCTCGCCGAGCTCGAAGAGACAATCGACGTCCTACGCGACCCCGACGCCCTCGCCGACATCCGCGAAGCCGACGAGGCCTACCGCACCGGCAACGTCACCCGCGGCGTCGACGCCGTCCGCGCCCTGCGCCCGTCGTGACCGACACCCTCTACGAGCTCGTCGTCACCCCACCGGCCGGTCGCGCCATCACCGAGCAGCTCCCCGAACCCGTCGCCACCGCCGTCATCGAGTTCATCACCACCGCGCTGCTCGAACAGCCCCGACGCGTCGGCAAGCCCCTGCGCTTCGAGCTCGAAGGCATCTGGTCAGCCCGACGCGGCACCTACCGCATCCTCTACCGCATCAACGACCACACCCACGAAGTGATCGTGGTGCGCATCGACCACCGAAACGCCGCCTACCGACCTCACTGACCGGCCCCTCCCCCACCACGACGCTCCGCACCCAGGCGCGCTCGCCGGTTCGTCATGACACTGCCATCAACGGTCACACGGACGTCACCGGATCAGACCCGTACGACCGGGCTTCGCTGTCGACCTCGCCGGCAACCGCGCCCACCTCGTCGCCCGGTCACCCGACGGGACCCCCCAGGATCGTCCGCCAGCGGGCTGAGACCACCCGTTCGCCTACAACAGCGACCGCGACCACCCGCACACCGCCCTCACAACAGGCTGCACCGGCCGTGCTCACCGACTTGCACCCCCACGCCTGAAAAGGGCCGTTGACCAGCCCAGACGCGGGTTCCCTCGTGTCGGAGGGGGGACACAGACGCCAACAACACGCGAAATCCCACTCATCCGGCACGTACAGGTACGGGGCGTGGCGTAGCCGCCCACGAGCGTGGCTGCGAGGCCACGGCAAGTGCTCGAAGACACCGCGGCCGGTTCGGGTTGACCGACCCCGCGATGCCTGGGCCCGCCGCCGAAGCGATGGTCAGGTGACCTACGGCAATGCGGACGGGTCGAGCTCCGCTCGTCCGCTGCGCTCAGGGCGACAGCCCGGGTACCACAAGGAACGCCTCGTCCTCACTGGCGACGAAGGCCTCGATGGCCTCCACGCAGTCGAGGATGACCTGCAGGACCGTCGCCGTCGACGCGTTGCCCACGCGCAACCACACCACCTTCGGCGGCGAGCCGAACAGAAAGGCGAGCTGACGGAAGTCCGAGTCCTTCGACACGATGACGTAGTCGTGTGCGCGGGCGAACTCCCAGATCTCCTGGTCCGTGGCGGTCTCCAGGCCCAGGCCGGCGACGTGCTCGCTTCCCGGGAACACGTCGCGCAGCTGGCCGAGCAGATGCCTCGACAGGTTCTGGTCGAACAGCAGCTTCACGCCGTGGCGAGACGCCGCTCACGCAACGCCGCGAACTCGAGGGCGGCACGCACGTGCTCCCCGGACAGCTCGGGGAAGTCCGCCACGATCTCCTCCGCCGTCATCCCCGACGCCAAGTACTCCAACACGTCGTACACCGTGATCCGCGTCCCCACGAAGCACGGCTTGCCGCCACGCACCCCCGCACGGGTCTCGATCACCGACGTCACATCCACCGCCCCAACCGTACCCCCACCAAACGTCGGCCGGCCCGAACAAGGCCACCCTCAGCGAGGAGCGTTCCGTGGCGAACGAGAGCCGTGCAGTGGCCGTCGTCCTCTTGCCGTGGGCTGGGCCTGGCGCGCCACTGAAGGTGCGGGAATCGACACGAGGTCGCCCGATCCCGAGCGGGTAGCTACGGCTGGGGGCACCCCGCAATGCACTCGGACAGATCAAACACATCGTTCGAGCAGTCGGTGTTCACCGACACGCAAACCTCCCCGTCTGCGCAGATCAAATCGGTGTAGGAACCCTGGACACCCTCGATGCAGCGTTCCGGTACGAAGTCGACATAGATCGCCACGTTCTGGCCGGTGAGGCACGTCACCGAGATGTCCACACACGAAGCCCCCTCAATCTCAACACAGGCGAGGGTGATCGTCGGTGTACCGCAGGATCCCTGCGCGTAGGCCGGTGTCGACAACACCACCGGGGCAGCCCACGCTGCGGCACCGGCTACCGCAAACTTCTTCAAGGCGCCTCGACGCGAGGCCGACTCCCCCGCTGCGTCGACCTCACCCGTCCCAGCGACCTCGTCCGTCCTGCCGTACCCCCCAATTTCTCGAGCGCTCCTCCGCGCTTCGCCGGAGGCTAGACGGCCGGCAATCCACCTGACCACGGCGAACACCGACGGAACCGTCAGGTCGTGCAGCACCAGCGACGGGAACACCGCCGACCC
>JALOLF010000234.1 GCA_025456085.1 Acidimicrobiales bacterium | reverse complement strand
CCTCGATGCTGTTCCGCAACCTGCTCGCGATGGAGACCGAGGAGCAGATCCGGTCCCAGCCGATGGACGCGGCGGTGCTGGTGGGAGGCTGCGACAAGACGGTGCCCGCCCAGCTGATGGCCGCCGTGTCGGCCGACGTGCCCGCCGTGGAGCTGGTGGTGGGGCCCATGGTGACCGGCAGCTGGCGGGGCGAGCGGCTCGGGGCGTGCACCGACTGCCGGCGGATGTGGGCGTCGCACCGCGCCGGCGAGCTCGACGACGCGGAGATCGCCGAGGTGCAGGCCAACCTGTGCCCGACGGCCGGGACGTGCATGGTGATGGGCACCGCGTCGACCATGGCGTGCCTGACCGAGGCGCTGGGCATGATGGTGCCCGGCGGGGCGACGCCGCCGTCGGCGACGGGACGGCGCCTGCAGATCGGTGTCCAGACCGGCCGCCTGGCCGTCCAGCTGGCCCGCACCGGCCGTCGCCCCTCCACGTTCCTCGACCGCAGGTCGTTCCACAACGCGGCGACGGCACTCGTCGCGCTGGGCGGCTCGACCAACGCCGTGATCCACCTCATCGCCATCGCCCGGCGCGCCGGCGTCGCGCTCACCCTCGACGACGTGGATCGCATCGCCCGGGCCACGCCGCTGCTGGTGGACTGCAAGCCCACCGGCGCCGGCTACCTCGAAGACCTCGATCGTGCGGGTGGCATGCCCACGCTGCTGCGCGAGCTGCTCGACGCCGGCCTGCTCGAGCCCGACGCCGGCACCGTGAGCGGCGTGTCGCTCGGGGAGGTCGTGCGATCCTCCGTCGGGCCCCGCGATGCGCCGCCGGCGACGGGGACCGTCCGCACCGCGTCGGCGCCGCTCGGGCCTCCGGGCAGCATCCGTGTCGTGCGCGGCTCGTTGGCGCCCGACGGCGCGGTGATCAAGGCCGCCGCTGCGAGCCCGTCGCTGCTGCGTCACACCGGCCCCGCACTGGTCTTCGACTCGGTCGAGGAGGCGACCGTCCGACTCGACGACCCGGACCTCGAGGTGACCGCGGAGCACGTCCTCGTGCTGCGCAACGCCGGGCCCCGCGGTGCCGGGATGCCCGAGGCGGGCAGCCTGCCCATCCCCCGACCGTTGGCGGCGCGAGGCGTGCGCGACATGGTGCGGGTCTCCGACGCCCGGATGAGCGGCACCGCGTACGGCACGGTCGTGCTGCACGTGTCGCCCGAGGCCGCCGTGGGCGGGCCCCTGGCCCTGGTGCGCGACGGCGATCTGATCGCGCTCGACGTCGAGGCGGGCACCCTCGACCTGCTCGTCGAACCCGAGGTGCTCGAGCGGCGCCGCGGCGACTGGCAACCCCCACCCCTGCCGGCGCGTGGGTGGCAGCGGCTCCACGGCGAACAGGTGCTGCCGGCCCATCTCGGGGCCGACCTCGCCGTGCTGGCACCCTCGACCCAGGACCACGGGGCCCCGACCACGGAAGCATCGGAGCGGGATGGACATGGCTGAGCACACCGGACGCGTACGGGTCGGCATCGTCGGCGGGGGACGGATCGCCGACCTCAACAAGATCGGCTGGTTGGCACACGAGCGGGGCGAGATCGTCGCGGTGTGCGACGTGGACGCCGCCACCCGCGACGCACGCGCCGCCGAGTGGTCCTGCAGGGCCTACGCCGACCTCGACGACCTGCTCGCCGATCCCGACGTGGACGCGGTCGAGATCCTCACCCCGCACCACCTGCACGCCGACCAGGCCATCGCCGCACTGGACGCCGGCAAGCACGTCAGCCTGCAGAAGCCGCCGACGACCACCCTGGCCGAGCTCGACGCCGTCGCGGCGGCGGCTGATCGAGCCGGCACCGTGTGCAGGGTGTTCGAGAACTTCAGCTCCTACCCGCCGCACCGCCTGGCTCGCCGCCTCGTCGACGAGGGCGAGATCGGCGACGTGCTGTCGGTGCGCATCGTGACCGCCGGCGGTCGGGGTGAGGGACAGGGGTGGGTGGTGCCCCCCGAGGCGAACGCCTGGCGCATGGACCCGGCCCTGTGCGGCGGCGGCATGATGACCTTCGACCACGGGTTCCACTGCTTCCAGATGGGGCGCCTGTTCGTGGACGCCCCGGTGGAGCGGGTACACGCCTTCATCAACGTGGTCGACTTCGGCGACGGGCTGCAGATCGACGCCCCGGCGCTGATCAGCTGGCGCTACGGCGGGCCGCTTCCCCGGTTCGGGTCATGGGAGCTCGTGGCCTCGCTCGAGCTCGACGTGCTGTCCGACTACTACGTGAGCGACGACCGGATCGAGATCCGCGGCAACCGGGGGATCATCTGGGTGAACCGGTGCACGGGCCAACTGCTGCAGGAGCCGGCGGTGGTGCTGTACCGCGACGGCGAGGTGCGGTCCTTCCACCGGGTCGAGAGCGACTGGGCGGCCTCGTTCCGGGACTGCACCTTCGACTTCATCGATGCCGTCCTCGAGGGCCGTCCGGCGCAGCTCACCCTGGCCGAGGCGCGCGAGACCCTCGCCTTCGCGTTGGCCGCGCAGCTCGCTGCGGCCGAGGGCAGGGAGGTGGCCGTCGCCGAGTTGGGGTAGCGGGCGGTCCGGGGCCGCCGCCCTAACGCGGGCAGAGCGCCCAGAGGTCGAGGTCGAGCAGCACCCCGGGCGCGTACTTGCCGTCGTCGCCCCGCAACGTCATGGACTCGTCCCGGCCCTTCGTGGCAACCAGCCGGAGCCGCAGCGCACCCACGCCGGGCGCGGTCGTCTCCGCCTTGTCGAGCACCTCGGACCAGGCGTACACGGTGTCGCCGGCAAAGGCCGGGGCGGTGTGGGCGCCGGCGTTGATGGCGGCGACGAGCTGCGCGTTGGCCAGGCCGTTGAACGACAGCGCCCGGGCCATGGAGATGATGTGGCCGCCGTAGATGAGGCGGGCGCCATCGGGGCGGGCCTCGGTGTTGAAGTGGACCTTGGCGGTGTTCTGCCACAGCCGGGTGGCCATCATGTGCTCGGCGTCGGTGAGGGTCACGCCGTCGACGTGGTCGATCTTCTCGCCCACCTCGTAGTCGCCCCAGCGGTGCGGCTCACCGGCCGCCGCGGTGTCGTAGTCCGTGAAGTCCAGGCCGTCGGGCACGACGAGGTCGGCGGCGGCCACGGCCTTGGCCAGGTCGGGCACGGTCGGTTCCGGGGCGGGGGCGTCGTGGTCGCGCTTGTGGACCATCACCCACCGGGCCCAGTCGATGACGACGCGGCCGTCGGCGTCGGTGCACGTGGAGCGGACGTAGACGACGCCGGACTTGCCGTTCGAGTTCTCCTTCAGGCCGATGACCTCGGAGCTCGTCGACAGCGTGTCGCCGGGCCGCACCGGACGATGGAAGCGGCACTCGGCGTAGCCGAGGTTCGCCACCGCGTTGAGGGAGATGTCGGGCACGGTCTTGCCGAAGGCGATGTGGAACCCGATCAGCTCCTCGACCGGCGCGGGCCGCAGCCCGCAGCGGGCTGCGAACTCCGCCGAGGAGGGCAGGGCGAATCGGGTGGGGTACAGCGCGCCGTACAGCGCGCGGTCGCCCTCGGTCACCGTGCGCGGGGTGGCGTGGTGGATCACCTGGCCCAGCTCGAAGTCCTCGAAGAAGTTGCCGGGGTTGGTCTTGGTCATGTCGTCCTCGCTCGCCTCGACGGTCGCCCCGACGCTACCCACCGGGGCCCGTGGAGGAGCAAGCCGAGGTGGCCGTCAGGACTCGCCTCTCGCCTGGTCCCGCAGGATGCGCCGCAGGATCTTCCCCGACGCCGACTTGGGGATGGCGTCCACGAGGTGCACCACCCGGACCTGCTTGTAGTGGGCGACCTGCTCGGCGACGAAGGCCTGGATCTGCTCGGTCGTCACGTCGTGGCCGTCCTTGAGGACCACGTAGGCCACCGGGATCTCGCCGGCCTCCTCGTCGGGCAGCCCGATG
>JALOLF010000233.1 GCA_025456085.1 Acidimicrobiales bacterium | reverse complement strand
AGTGGCACCTCACGCCGGGTGAGGAGACCGGCATGGCCGCGTGGAAGAAGCGCTGGCCGCTGGGTCGTGGCTTCGAGCGGTTCTACGGCTTCCTGGGTGGGGAGTCCAGCGGCTGGTACCCGGACCTCATCCACGACAACCATCCGACGGAGCCGCCGGCGACCCCGGACGAGGGCTACCACATCGCCAAGGACCTCTCGGACAAGGCGATCCAGTTCATCCAGGACGCCAAGGCGGTGGAGCCGGACAAGCCGTTCTTCCTCTACTTCTCCCTCGACGCCGCGCACGCACCGCACCACGTGTTCCGGGAGTGGGCGGACAAGTACCGGGGCGCCTTCGACGACGGCTACGAGGCGATCCGGGCCGGGATCCTGGCGCGACAGAAGGAGCTCGGGCTGCTGCCCGAGAACACCGAGCTCTCGGGCATCAACCCGCACGGCGAGCCCGCGACGACCGGGCCCGACGGCCAGCCCTGGCCGATGCTCGACACGGTGCGCCCATGGGAGTCCCTGACCGCCGACGAGAAGCGGCTGTTCGCCCGGATGGCCGAGGTGTTCGCCGGCTACGTGGAGTACACCGACGACCAGGTCGGCCGGGTCATCGACTTCCTGGAGTCGTCGGGTGAGCTCGACAACACCATCATCGTCGTGGTGTCCGACAACGGCGCCAGCGGCGAGGGCGGGCCGAACGGGACGTTCAACGAGTGGCGGTTCTTCAACGGCGTCCCGACACCGACCGATCTCACCCTGCAGCACATCGACGAGCTGGGCGGTCCGCAGTCGTACAACCACTACAACACCGGCTGGGCCTGGGCCTTCGACACCCCGTTCCCGTACTGGAAGCGCTGGGCGGGCTACGAGGGCGGCATCGGGGACATGTGCCTGGTGGCCTGGCCGGCGAAGGTGGCCCCGTCGCCGACGCCACGCCAGCAGTACGTGCACGCCGTGGACGTCGTCCCCACGATCTACGAGCTCATCGGCATCACGCCGCCGCAGACCCTCAACGGCTTCGACCAGCGCCCGATCGAGGGCGAGAGCTTCGCCGCCTCGCTCACCGACGCCGAGGCTCCCGGCAAGCGCACCCAGTTCTACGCGATGCTGGGCCAGCGGGCGCTCTACGAGGACGGGTGGCTGGCGACGACCCTGCACCCGCCGCTGAGCGGCTGGGGCCACTTCGACAGCGACGTGTGGGAGCTCTACCACGTCGAGGCCGACCGCTCGCAGACCACGAACCTGGCGGAGGAGGAGCCGGAGCGCCTGGCGCGGATGACAGCCCGCTGGTTCGAGCTCGCCGAGCAGTACAACGGGCTTCCGCTTGACGACCGCACCGCCTTGGAGCAGACCCTCGCCGAGCGGCCGAGCGGGTCACCGCCACGCGACCGGTACGTGTACTTCCCCGACTGCGCCCCCGTGCCCGAGCAGTCGGCCGTGTCGATCGCCGGCCGGTCATACACGATCGCCGCGGGCGTCCACGTTGCGTCGGAGGGCGCCGAGGGCGTCGTCTTCGCGCACGGAGGACTGGTGGGCGGTCACAGCCTCTACGTCCAGGACCGCAGGGTCTGCTACGCCTTCAACTGGGTGGGCACCCACCTGCAGACAATCACGGCCGACCGGCCGCTCGAGCCGGGGGCGCACGTGGTCACCGCCGAGTTCGTGGCCGCCGGGCGCAGCGAGGACCCGGCCATGCCGGGCGCGCGGGGAACGCTCACGCTCTACGTCGACAGCGAGGTCGTGGGCAGCGGCGAGATCGTCACGCAGCCGGGGCTCTTCTGTGCGGTGGGGGACGGGCTCTGCGTGGGGCGCGACGACGGCTCCGCCGTCACCCCCGCGTACACGGCTCCCTACCGGTTCACCGGTGGCACGATCGACAAGGTGGTGGTCGACGTCTCCGGTGAGCGCTACGTCGACCACGAGGCGCAGGTCCGTGGCTGGTTCCTGCTCGACTGACCCGACCGGGCCACCCCCGTGACCACCGGAGCTGCCCCTCGGGTGTTCCACGTCATGTCCAAGCCCACGGGCGCGATCTGCAACCTGGACTGCGAGTACTGCTTCTTCCTGTCAAAGGAGGAGCTCTACCCCGGCAGCGGCTTCCGCATGGACCCCGTCGTCCACGAGGCGTACGTCCGCCAGCTCCTCACCGCCCAGCGCGGTCTCGACGAGGTCGTCGTCGCCTTCCAGGGCGGGGAGCCGACGTTGATGGGCATCGACTTCTTCCGCCGAACCCTCGAGCTCGAGCGCCGCTACGCGGTCCCGGGGCAGCGCGTGCTCAACACCCTGCAGACCAATGCGACGCTCATCAACGACGAGTGGGCGGAGTTCCTCCGCGAGAACCGCTTCCTCGTCGGGGTATCCATCGACGGGCCGCGGGAGATGCACGACGCCTTCCGGGTCGACAAGGGCGGCAAGCCCACCTTCGACCGCGTGCTGCGAGGGCTGGCGACCCTCAAGAACCACGGCGTGGAGTGGAACGCCATCACCACGGTCAACGCGGCCAACGGCGACCACGGCCGCGAGGTCTACGCCTTCCTCCGCGACGACCTCGCCGCGACGTTCGTGCAGCTGATCCCCATCGTCGAGCGCGTGACCCCTGAGCTGCTGCCGCTCGCCGAGGCCGGCTGGGGGTCCCGGCCCGGGTCCCGGCCGCTCTACCGTCAGCAGGGCGACCTCGTCACCCACCGCACGGTGGGGGCTCGGCAGTACGGGCAGTTCCTCGTCGACGTCTTCGAGGACTGGGCCCGCCACGACATCGGCGACGTCTTCGTGTCGATGTTCGACACGGCGCTGGCCCACTGGATGGGGCTGCACCAGGTGGGCCTGTGCGTCCACGCTCGGACGTGCGGCGACGCCGTCGCCCTGGAGCACAACGGGGACCTGTACTCGTGCGACCACTACGTCGAGCCCGACTACCTGCTCGGCAACATCACCGAGGGCCGGACGCTGCTCCAGCTCGTGGACTCCCCCCGCCAGCGCGCCTTCGGCTCGGCCAAGCTCGACACGCTGCCGGCGTACTGCCGGGCCTGCGACGTCCGGTTCGCCTGCAACGGCGGGTGCCCCAAGGACCGCTTCCGGCGGACCCCCGACGGCGAGCCGGGGCTGCACTACCTGTGCGAGGGCTACCAGCTGTTCTTCCGGCACGTCGACGCGCCGATGCGCGTCATGGCCGGCCTCCTCCGCCGCGGGCGCGACGCCACGGGGGTTCGGGACTGGTACGCCGCCGCGGACGCCGGGCGGGACCCGGGCGCGCCCTGCACGTGCGGTCGGGACGTCCCCTGGTCCGCATGCCACGGCCGGCCGCGCGACGGGTGACCGTGCGGCGCAGTCAGTCGCGGCCGCCGCGGATGACGAGCTCGAGCCGGTCCAGGGCGTCCTGCTGCTGGCGCAGGAGCTGCTTGAGGTCCTCGAGCTGCCGTCGGGCGTCGTCCTGGGTGGCCTCGGCCTCGGCGGCAGGCTCGTTGCGTGGGGCGAGGAACAGGTTGGCGAGGTAGCCGGTGAGCGTGCCGAAGATGCCCACCCCGACGACGATGACGACCGCGCCCAGCTGGCGGCCGGGGTTGCTCACCGGGAACTGGTCCCCGTAGCCGACCGTTGACATGGTCACGACCAGGTACCACAGGGCGTCCGACGCGGTCGTGATGTTGGCATCGGGCGCGTCCCGCTCGAGGGCGAGCATGGCCAGGCTGCCGAACTGCAGCACGAGGAGTCCGACGAGCAGGAGGGTGAGGAGCGCGCTGCCGGCGCGGTCCCTGAGCAGGCTCCGGCCGATGTTCCCGACGCCGTACCGGCGGAGCAGCCGGGACACCCGGATCAGGCGGAAGATCCGCAGGATCTTCACCTGAGGGAACGGCAGGCTCGCCAGCAGGTCGGCCCAGCCGTACTGGCGCAGGAAGTACTCGCCGCGAGCGGGTGCGCGGCGCAGCCGGACCAG
>JALOLF010000232.1 GCA_025456085.1 Acidimicrobiales bacterium | reverse complement strand
CTCCCAACGGCTGATCGACTCGAGGTCCATCGGGGACAGCTTCCAGGTGCGCATGGGGTCGGTGAGCCGCGACCGGAACCGGGCCTCCTGCTCCTCGTCACTCACCGAGAACCAGTACTTGCGCAGCAGGATCCCGTCCTCCACCAGCAGCCGCTCGAAGATCGGGCTCTGGTGCAGGAAGCGCCGGTACTCCTCCAGCGAGCAGAAGCCCATCACCCGCTCGACGCCCGCGCGGTTGTACCAGGAGCGGTCGAACAGCACGATCTCGCCGGCTGCGGGCAGCCGCTCGATGTAGCGCTGGAAGTACCACTGGGTGCGCTCCCGGTCGTTCGGCGCGGGGAGGGCCTCGATACGGGCGACGCGGGGGTTGAGGTACTGCATGGCCCGCTTGATCGTGCCGCCCTTGCCTGCGGCGTCGCGTCCCTCGAAGATCACCACGAGTCGGATGCCTTCGGCGCGCACCCACTCCTGCATCTTCACGAGCTCGGCCTGCAGCCGGTACAGCTCCTTCTCGTAGACCTTCTTCGGGTACTTCGGCTGCCCGTGCGCGTCGACCTTGGGCTTCTTGGACTTCTTCTGCTGCTTCTCCTTGGCCACGGGGGGAGGCTAGTCCCGATGCCCGGCCCCGTCAGGGCCCTTTGCCCCCCAACCCAACGTGCAGCGCGCTGGGCGCAGCCCCTGCCACCGCCCCCGCCGCCGCCTCCGCCCCCGCGTCCCGCGCCCCCGCCGCGCGCGCCCCCCGCGTCCCGCGCCCCCGCCGCGCGCGCCCCCCGCGTCCCGCGCCATTGTGGTGGGAGAGGGCTGGAATTGGCCTTGTGGCACCACAAGTCGTGATCTTGGGCCCGGCCCGTGGGCGAGAGGACGCGCGCGACGTGCGAGGCGCGCGTCAGCTCTCGCCGCCGGCCTCCACGGCCGTGGTGGCGTTCACGTCGTCCAGCCGGTACTCGGCCAGCGCGCGGTGCACCACGTCCCACTCCACAGAACCCGTCTGCGCCAACGAGCGCAACGTGGCCACCACGATCGACTGCGCGTCGACCAGGAAGTGCCGCCGCAGCGCAGCGCGGGTGTCGGAGGCACCGAAGCCGTCGGTGCCCAGCGAGGTCCAGTGGTTGGGGACGTACGGCGCGATCTGGTCCTGCACCGCACGCATGTAGTCGCTGACGGCGACCACCGGCCCGGGGGCCTGCTCGAGGCGTCGGGTGACGTAGGCCGCGCAGTCGAGGTCGGGGTGCAGCAGCCGCCGCCGGTCGCAGGCCTGGCCGTCACGGGCCAGCTGCGTCCACGAGGTCACCGACCACACGTCGGCGGCCACACCCCACTCGTCGGCCAGGCGCCGCTGTGCCTCCAGGGCCCAGTTCATGGCGACTCCGGACGCCAGGATCTGGGCGCGCGGCTGACCCTCCGCCGCCTCCGCCGGCTGGTACAGGTACATGCCGCGCAGCAGGCCGTCCACGTCGAGGCCCTCAGGCTCGGCAGGCTGCACGTACGGCTCGTTGTACACCGTCAGGTAGTAGAAGACGTTCGGGTCGACGTCGGGGTCGGGCTCGCCGTACATCTGCTGCAGGCCGGCCTTGACGATGTGTCCGAGCTCGTAGGCCCAGGCGGCGTCGTACCAGACCACGGCCGGGTTGGTGGCAGCGATGAGAGGGCTGTGCCCGTCCTCGTGCTGCAGGCCCTCCCCGTTGAGGGTGGTGCGTCCGGCCGTCGCCCCGACGACGAACCCGCGGGCCATCTGGTCGGCCGCCGCCCAGAACGAGTCGGCGGTGCGCTGGAAGCCGAACATCGAGTAGAAGATGTAGACCGGGATCATCGGCACGTCGTGGGTGGCGTACGACGACCCGGCGGCGGTGAAGGACGCGGCGGAGCCGGCCTCGTTGATGCCCTCGTGCAGGATCTGCCCCGCGGTCGACTCCTTGTACGACAGGAACAGCTCGCGGTCGACGGCCGTGTAGTTCATCCCGCGCGGGTTGTAGATCTTGAGCGTGGGGAACAGGGAGTCCATCCCGAAGGTGCGCGCCTCGTCGGGGATGATCGGCACGATGCGCGGGCCGACCTCCTTGTCCTTCAGCAGGTCCTTCAGCAGCCGCACGAACGCCATGGTGGTGGCCACCGACTGCTTTCCCGAGCCGCGCTTGACCACGTCGTAGGCGGGGTCGCCGGGCAGTACCAGCGGGTGCGACTCGGTGCGGCGCCGGGGCAAGTAGCCGCCCAGCTTGCGCCGGGTCTCCTGCAGGTACTGGTACTCCTCGGAGTCGCGTCCCGGGTGGAAGTAGGGGGGCTGGTACGGGTCGGCCTCGAGCTGGGCGTCGGAGATGGGCAGCTCGAGCCGGTCGCGGAACATCTTGAGGTCGTCGAGGGCCAGCTTCTTCATCTGGTGCGTCGCGTTGCGGCCCTCGAAGTGCGGGCCGAGCCGGTAACCCTTGACCGTCTTGGCGAGGATCACCGTCGGCTGCCCGGTGTGCTCGGTCGCCGCCCGGTACGCGGCGTACATCTTGCGGTAGTCGTGCCCACCGCGCTGAAGGCCCCAGATCTGGTCGTCCGACCACTCCTCGACGAGCCGGGCCGTGCGCGGGTCACGTCCGAAGAAGTGCTCGCGGATGTAGGCGCCTGACTCCGCCTTGTACGTCTGGTAGTCACCGTCCAGCGTCGTGTTCATGAGGTTCACGAGGGCGCCGTCGGCGTCGGCCGCCAGCAGCCGGTCCCAGCCGCGTCCCCACACGACCTTGATGACGTTCCACCCGGCACCGCGGAAGGTCGCCTCGAGCTCCTGGATGATCTTGCCGTTGCCGCGCACCGGGCCGTCGAGGCGCTGCAGGTTGCAGTTGATGACGAAGGTGAGGTTGTCGAGCTCTTCCCGGGCGGCCAGGCCGATCGTGCCGACCACCTCGGGCTCGTCCATCTCGCCGTCGCCGAGGAAGGCCCACACGTGCTGGTCGCTCGTGTCCTTGATGCCGCGGTGCTGCAGGTAGCGGTTGAAGCGGGCCTGGTAGACGGCGTTCATCGGGCCGAGCCCCATCGACACGGTGGGGAACTGCCAGAAGTCGGGCATGAGCCGCGGGTGCGGGTACGAGGGCAGGCCGCCGCCCAGTCCGCCGTGGCTGAACTCCTGGCGGAACCCGTCCATGCGCTGCTCAGGGATGCGGTCGAGCAGGAACGCCCGCGCGTAGATACCAGGGGACGCGTGCCCCTGCACGAACACGTGGTCGCCGCCGCCGGCGTCGTCGAAGCCGCGGAAGAAGTGGTTGTACCCGACCTCGTAGAGGCTGGCGCTCGACGCGTAGGACGAGATGTGCCCGCCCACGCCGATGCCGGGCCGCTGGGCCCGGTGCACCATGATCGCGGCGTTCCAGCGGATGAGCCGCCTGATCCGCCGCTCGAGCGCCTCGTCGCCGGGGAAGTAGGGCTCGGCCTCGGGCGGGATCGTGTTGATGTAGTCGGTCGAGAGCAGGCTCGGCACCCCCACGCCGCGCTCGCGAGCCCGTTCGAGCAGGGCCAGCAGCAGGTACCGGGTGCGCTGCTTGCCACGCTCGTCGATGGCCGAGTCGAGCGACTCGAACCACTCCCGGGTCTCTTCGGGGTCGATGTCGTAGAGCTGGCTGAGCGCGCCGCGCACGGAGGGGTTGAGGGGGTCGACCACGTCGTCGTCCTTCGTCTGCTGGGGACCGTCCGGTAGAACGCCCATCCTGTCCTGAAACGTCGCGCGCGTCATGTGATCGTCCGGTCCGTCGGTGCGCCCCGGCCACAAGTCCCTTCCTCCGGGCGCTCGCAGACGATGAGATGGGGACGTCGGGTCCAGCCGGGCCCGGCGACGGCGGCGAGCCCAGCAGGAGGTTCGATGAAGGCAAACGTCGGAGACCGTCTGCACGTGCACGGACGGGCGGTGGGCGACACCGATCGGGTCGGGGAGATCGTCGAGGTGCACGGCCAGGACGGCGCCCCGCCC
>JALOLF010000028.1 GCA_025456085.1 Acidimicrobiales bacterium | reverse complement strand
GGTCGAGCTCCATCGCCGACCTCGACACCGATCAGCTCCGCCTGGCCCTGGGCCTGCGGCCCGACGAGGTGCTCACGGAGGAGAACCGATGAGCTCGCCACAGCCCGCCAACTCGAACCGACGGCGCCGATCGCGCTCGAAGCGGCGCGGCGCCAACGACATCTGGCACAGCCCGGCCGCGCTGCCCGAGGCGGAGCCGATCCGTCTCGCCGATGATCCGGGCGCGCTGCTGCGGTCCCTGGGCGAACCTCCCGTCGGCAACGGGCGGGCCGCCGCCGGCTACTTCGAAGCCGTCGCCGAGCGGGCCGCGGGCGTGGCGATGGCGCTGGCACTCAGCGCGGACCTGCTCGCGTCCGACGAGGACGAGTGATCCCGCGATGGCCGTCCGTAGCGGGGTGCAACGCTTCCTGCCCCTGCTGAGCTGGACAGCCGGCTACCAACGTGCGTGGCTGCGACCCGACGTGCTGGCGGGCTTCACCGTCACCGCCATCCTCATACCCGAGGGCATGGCCTACGCCCAGCTCGCCGGGGTCGGTCCCGAAGCCGCCTTCTACGCCGCGCCCGCGGCGCTGATCGCCTACGCCGTCCTGGGCACGTCGCGCCAGCTCGTCGTGGCGGTCTCCTCGGCCGTCGCCATCACCTCGGCAGCCACGATCACGGCCGTCCTCCCTGCCGACACGCCGGACTACACCACGACCTATGTCGCCTACACCGCCGCGCTGGCGCTGCTGGCCGGTCTGGTGTCGATCGCGGCGGGGTACCTGCGCCTGGGACGCATCGCCCAGTTCTTCTCATCCTCGGTGCTGCTGGGTTTCGTCTTCGGACTGGCGCTCATCATCACCATGAAGCAGGTCCCCAAGCTGTTGGGCATCCCCGTGAGCGAGCCGGAGTTCTTCGTCGGCCTCCTGCGCACGCTGCAGCACCTGGGCGAGACCAGCTTCACGACGCTCGCCGTCGGCACCAGCTGCGTCGCCGCCATGGTGCTCCTCGGACGCGTGGCGCCCAAGCTGCCGGCCGCGCTGCTGGTGCTGATCGGCTCGATCGCCGCGTCGAGCCTGCTGGACCTCGAGGCGCACGGGGTCGAGGTGGTCGGGGAGCTCCCCGAGGGGCTGACGGCACCGTCGCTGCCCGGCATCGGCTGGGACGGCATCGTGGTGCTGATCGGCGGCGCGCTGGGCATCGCCCTGCTTGCCTTCGCCGAGGCCATCGGGCCCGCCGAGCGCTTCGCCCGCGAGCACGACTACGAGGTGGACGCCAACCAGGAGCTGGTGGCCCTCGGCGCGTCGAACGCCGGGGCCGGCCTGTTCGGCGGCTTCCCCATCGGCGCCAGCCTCTCGAAGTCGGCGGCCAACGACCGAGCCGGTGCCCACACGCCGGCCTCGCTCATGGTTGCGGCCGCCGCGACGGCGCTGGTGGCCCTGTTCTTCACCCCGCTGTTCCAGGAGCTCCCCGAGGCGGCGCTGGCCGCCATCGTGATCGTGGCCGTGGCCGACATGGAGCGCGTGGCACCGTTGCGGCGGCTGTGGCGCCTCCGACGGGCCGACTGCGTGCTGGCACTCGTGGCGCTGGGCGGCGTGCTCGTCTTCGACATCCTCCCCGGTCTGGGGCTCGCCGTGGCCGTCTCGCTCGGCCTCGTCGTGTGGCGCGCCGGCGAGGCACGGCTGCGGGTCGAGGGTCCGAGCATGAGCGGGTTCGGCACGGTCGGCCTGGACCAGCTCCCCGCCCCGCCGGGACTGATCGTGGTGCGTCCCGAGCAGATGCTCTTCTTCGTCAACGCCACCGCCATCAGGGATGCCGCCGCCGGCGCCGTGGCCGACGCCGACCCGCGACCGGCCGTCGTGCTGGTCGACCTCGCCCTCACGCCGGACCTCGACGTCCCGGGCTGTGACGCCCTGGCCGATCTGCGGGAGCGCCTGGACCACGACGGTGTCGAGCTGTGGATCGCGGCGCCGGTGCCCGAGGTGCGCGACCGTCTCCGGGACAGCGGCGTGCGCGACGCCATCGGCGACGCGCACCTGTTCGACCACGTCACGGGAGCACTGCTGGCCTTCCTGCACGAGCACTCCACCCCGGGCACCGACGTGCGCCGGGAGCTGCTGGGCGACCTGCTCGAGGTGATCCACGACCGCCAGCAACACCCGGACCTCGACGGCGAGGGACGCGAGGCGCTCGACGCGGTGGCCGTCCAGATCAACGAGGCCCTACGGCAGGTGGAACGCATCGACCGGGACGCCGCAGACCGAAAACCAGACGCGTCACCCGACCGGGGCGGATCCGGTCCGGTCGGCGCGGGAGCTCCCGACACACCGACCTGACGACGCAACGACGGAACGATGGAACGACGGAAGGGAACCCATGCGTGAGCTGGCCGCCGCCGACGCGATGCTGCGGGACGCCGCGCTGCGACTCGTGCAGGACGAGCACGGCGTCCGGGTCGAGGACTACCTGGCCACCCTGGCCGCAGCGACCGGCGAGGCGGTGATCGTCTCGAGCGGGCTGTTCGACATCGAGCACAACGATCTCACCCCCGGATCCGCCGTCTTCGGCGACGAGCTCAACCGGCTGCTGAGCGGCGACGAGGCCGACCTCGCCTCGGCGCCGGCCACCTCCGTGACGGGCCTGCTCCGGGATCGGTTGGTGCCCGACGTCGTCGCCGCCGCGGACGTCGCCCCGATCGGCGATCTCTACCGTCAGGTTGCCGCAACGGTCGGTGAAGCGCCCTGGGGCGACGTGGCGGTCACCGTCGCCCCCGACCACCGCCATCGCGTGCTCCCGCTCCAGATGGCCTTCGCGCTGCGCGACACGGTCGAGTCGCTGCAGGCGCACTGCGAGGAGGCGTTCCGCAGCGGCTCCGAGATCCAGCCCACTGCGTGGGGACGCCACGTCCTGTGTGCCCACGCCCTCGCCTCGGCCGTCGCGCAGACCGCCGAGGCGCTCGATCCCCGGGTGGGCCTCACCCTCGCGCTGCAGATCACGTTCGCCATGGCCAAGACGGTGCCCATGGCGCGAACCACGTTCGAGGAGCTGCAGCAGCACCCGGGATGAGGTCGGCCGCCGCGACATCCACCCCTGCCGTGAGCCGGCTACTGGGACCGGAAGGCGACGTCGACCTGCGCGACGAGGTCGACGTCTCCGGCCCCCGGGCTCGACTCCACCACCAGCTCGTCGAGCGCGCCGCTGAACGGCACGGACGGGTCGTAGCCGTCGCACACCGGGAGCGGACGGCCCACGCCCACCAGCAGCGACGCCGAGGAGTTCGGCGTCCACAACCCGGGCCACTCGTGCTCGAGCCGGCCCTCGGCCACCACCACACCGTCGGCCGCGACCCGCACGGACACGCCACCGTCGTGCGGTGCACCCACCACCTGCAGCGTTCGAGCACCGACCGGCACCCGTGCCACCACGCGCGTCAGGTGCTCGCTCACGTAGCTGCACGCGAAGACCAGGTCCGTGCCGTCGCCGAACCAGACCCACCCGCCGTTGTAGTCCCCCTGTTCGGCCAGCACACCGGTCACCCCCGCCGGCAGCGGGTCCGCCAGGCGCGCCGTGACCACGAACCCGTTGCCCATCGACGGGACGTTGTCCTCGAAGACCCGCTCGCCCGGTCGCACGACCACCCTGCTGGACCCCGACGGCCAGGCCAGGAGCAGGTGCGCCAGCCGGTCGAGCACCCCGTCGCTCAGGGGGAGCACGCCGTTGCGCGCCGCCTCCTCGTACCAGCGGGACACCAGGTGGTCCCGCAGCTCGGGCCGCTCCGCGGACCGGTCGCGGTTCTCGGCCGGATCCGTGCGGGTGTCGAACAGGGCCCAGTGGTCGCGCTCGAAGTCGTCGCTGCCCTCGATCAGGTCCCGTTCGGCGTGCGTGAGCTGGTTGACGTGGTTCGTCACCACCTTCCAGCCGTCCTCGTACTGGGCCCGACTGCCCCAGCACTCGTAGTACTGGCTGGTGCGGGGGTCGGCGGCACCGGGATCCTCCAACACCGGTCGCAGGGTCACCCCGTCGATGCTCATCTGGGGCACGCCACGCACCCGCTCGGGGACTGGGACGCCGGCGAGGTCGAGGATCGTCGGGTAGAGGTCGATCACGTGCGAGTACTGGTGTCGCAGCGAGCCCGCCGCCCCGGTTCCGCCCGGCCACGACACGATGCAGGGGTCGCGCACGCCACCCTCGAAGGTGTAGCGCTTGAACCGACGGGCCGGTGTGTTGCCGGCTTCGGCCCAACCCCAGGGGTAGTGGTTGTAGGTCCTCGGACCGCCCAGCTCGTCGACCAGACGCAGGTTGAGCGCGAAGTCCTCGTCGCGTCCCTGCGCGAAGCGGTACTCGCTGACCGACCCGTGCGGGCCGGCCTCGCCCGATGCGCCGTTGTCCGACAGCACGACCACGATCGTGTGATCCAGCTCACCCGTGGCCGAGAGCTCGTCGAGCACCCTGCCGATCTGGGCGTCGGTGTGGGTCAGGAAGCCGGCGAACACCTCCATCATGCGCGCGTACACCCGGCGGTGGTCACCGTCGAGACGGTCCCAGTCGGGCACGTACGGCGACGGTGCGGGGAGCTCGGTGCCCTCGGGAACGAGGCCCAGCTCGACCTGGCGGGCCAGGGTGGCGCGGCGCCACGCCTCCCAACCGGCGTCGAACCGGCCCCGGTAGGGGTCGGACCACCGCGGGGTGACGTGGTGGGGCGCATGCGTGGCCCCCAGGGCCAGGTACAGGAAGAACGGCCGGTCGGCATGGTTGCGACGCAGCTCGCGCACGCGGGCGATGGCCTCGTGCGCCAGGTCCTCGGTGAGGTGGTAGCCCTCGTCGGGCGTGCGGGGCGGATCGACGTAGGTGTTGTCACGTACCAGCTCCGGCGCCCAGTGGTTGGCGTCACCCCCCAGGAACCCGTAGAAGCGGTCGAATCCGCTCGCCAACGGCCACGTGTCGAAGGGACCCGAGGGCGACCGCTGGTCGCGCGGCGTCAGGTGCCACTTGCCCACGGCGAAGGTGGCGTAGCCCCCGGCGGACAGCACCTGGGCCAGCGTGGCCGCCTCGTCGGGCAGCCGGCCCGTGTAGGCGGGGAAGCGCATGGGCAGGTCGGGCAGCATCCCGAAGCCGACCCGGTGGTGGTTCCGGCCGGTGAGCAGACAGGCCCGGGTCGGTGAGCAGACCGCGGTCGTGTGGAAGTTGGTGAGGCGCACGCCGCGCCCGGCGAGGGTGTCGAGATGGGGCGTGTCGATGTCGGACCCGTAGCAGCCGAGCTGCGCGAAGCCGGTGTCGTCGAGCATGACGACCACCACGTTGGGCGCACCCGACCGGTAGGGCGGCCCGGGCCGGACCGACGTGGACGTGGCCGTGGTCAGACCGATCGACGTTGCGTCAGCGCTCGTGGACACGGTGCACGGCTCCTCTCGTCGGGGCGACCCGCGGTCAGCGACGACGATACGGCCCGGCCCGCAGGCGTGCCGTCGCCAGGCGGCGAGGAGCGGTGGCCCGTCACCTCGTCCGAGCCAGTACGGCCATGCTCGCACCGGTCACGGTCACCAGGTCGCCCGGCGCGAGCTCGACCTCCAGACCCCGCCGGCCGGCGCTCACGAACACCGTGTCGTGGTCGCCGGCCGACCGGTCCACGATCACCGGTAGGCGGCGCTTCTGACCGAGCGGGCTGATGGCGCCGACCACGTAGCCCGTGGCCCGTTGCGCGTCGTCGACTCCGGCCAGGCAGGCCCGCTTGCCGCCGACGACCGCGGCGAGCGCGCGCAGGTCGAGCTGGCCGGTCACCGGGACCACGGCGACCACCGGTCGACCGTCGACCTCCGCGACGAGGGTCTTGAAGACGCGGGCCGGGTCGACGTCGAGCACGGTCGCCGCTTCCTCGCCGTAGGACGCGGTGGCCGGGTCGTGGTCGTAGCGGTGCAGCCGATGGCTGACACCTGCCCGCACGAGCACCGCGACCGCTGGTGTCGAACCCCTCATGGCCTCCAGCCTGCCCGAGGACGACGCGGCCGACGAGCGCCGCCACCTGTAGCGTCTCGCGCCATGGAGAAGGTCATCTACACGCTCGTGACACCGACGGGGTCCGACATCGCCAGCCTCCGTGACCGCCTGTGCGGGGACACGACCGAGCAGCTGCTGGCGCTCGGCGCCCATGGCGTGCAGGTCAACGTGGCCGACGACGACGTGGCGCCGGCAGCCGCCCTGCGCATGGACGGCTCGGGCCGCCCGGCTGACGCCATCGTGTCGGTGTGGCTCGACAGCGCCGTGCACCGGTTCCGCCAACCGGTCGACGACGCCCTTTCGGAGGTGGGCGACTCGATGGCCGCCTACCTCGTCACGGAGTCCGTGCCCATCCCCAACACCCGCTTCCCGGCGGCGGCGGGTACCCGCACCGACGGCATGGCCCAGGTGGCGTTCCTGCATCGCCCACCCGACCAGGCCGTGGCCGACTGGCTCGACGTCTGGCTCAACAGCCACACCCAGGTGGCCATCGACACCCAGGACACCTTCCTGTACGTGCAGAACGTGGTGGCCCGGGTCCTGACGGAGGGTGCGCCGCCGTGGAGCGGGATCGTCGAGGAGGGCTTCCCGGCCGGGGCCATGACCGAACCCCACGTGTTCTTCGACGCCGTGGACGACGAAGACCGGCTGGCCGCGCACATGCAGCAGATGATGGTCAGCACCCAGCGCTTCCTCGACTACGCGACCCTCGACGTCGTGCCGACCAGCCGCTACGTCATGCGGGCCGTGCCCGCAGCGTCCTGACGTCGGTGAGCACCGTGGACGACGGACCCACCGCTGCCACCGCCGGACCCGACTGGATCGGGCTCACCTGGCGGGTCAGCGACGCCACGTACGAGGCCTGGAACGCCCACGACGCCGACGCCGTGGCCGCCGTGTTCACCGAGGACGCCCGGGTGCGTGACGCCGGGTCCGACACGTGGGAGATCGGGCCGGGGCCGGTGCGGGACCGGGCCCGCATGCTGCTCGACGCGTTCAGCGACTTCCGCCTCGAACGCCTGGTGCTGCTCATCGACGGGCCGCGCCACGCCGACCGCTGGCGCATGACCGGCACCCACGACGGCGAGCTCCTCGGCCTGGCGGCCAGCGGTCGATCCCTCCGGCTGGAGGGCGCGACCTTCACCACCATCGACGAGCTGGGCAGGGTCGTCGAGGACGTCCACTTCGTGGACTACGCCGGCCTGTTCGCGCAGCTCGGCGGCTCGTGACCCGTCCGTCGTCGGGACCCGGGGGCCGCGGCCACGCCGACGATGTCACACCCCCCGACCAAGATGGAGGCCCGGGTGTCGTGGCCCACCGAGCGGCCACCTCGTAGCTCCGCGACGACCTCCAGGGTGTGCCATGACCGATCTCCGTCTCGACGACCTCTTCCCGCCTGCCACCGATCCGACGGTGCGTCCCGACCGCAGGTGGGACCGCGCCACCATCGCCCGCCGGTTCGCCGACGTCAGCACAGCGCTCACGACACGCCACGTCACCGGGACCCACCCCGACGTCGACGCCCTCGTCGAGCAGTGGGATGCCCGGCCCGACCTCGTCTCCGAGGTGGTGGCCGACGTCCTGGCCCGACAGGTGGCCACGCTCTGGAACCGTGGCTGGCAGCCGGCGCATCTCCCCCGAGCGGTCGACCGGGGCCGCTCGAGCGCGCTGGTCCGGTTGACCGAGGTGCTCGTGGGGATCGACGCCCGGCGGTACCGTCACGACCCGGCTGCCGACCCCCGGTGGATGGCGCAGGTTCCCGCCCCGCCGGCCCGCACCGATCGCCGGGCCCCGGGGGAGCTCCTGTTGGCGTGGGCGTCACGCCATGACCTCACCTCGCGGTTCGCGCTCGGGCAGTGCCTCCTGCTCCACCACCGGCTGCAGGCCCTCCCCGACCTCGAGCTGCTCCTCGACCCGCCCGACCGCTGGGGCACCGGTCCCCGACGCACCACCCGCCGTGTCACCGGCGAGGTCGACGAGCAGTCGCTCCAGCGGGTGCGGGCGTTGCTGGCCAAGGCCGAGTCGACCACGTTCCCGGCCGAGGCCGAGGCCTTCACCGCGAAGGCCCAGCAGCTCATGACGCGCCTCAGCATCGACCGGGCCATGCTCGACGAACGGACCCGGGGCGACGCGCCCACCGGCCTTCGGGTGACCATCGACGACCCCTACGCCAAGGCGAAGTACGCCCTGCTGTCGGAGGTCGCCGATGCCAACGACTGTCGGGCCATCTGGTCGAGCGGGCTCGGCTTCGCCACCGTCTACGGCTTCGATCCGAACCTCGACACCACGGACCTGCTGTTCACCTCGTTGCTCGTCCAGGCATCGGCGGCGATGCTGGACGCCGGCAGACGGTCCCGGCACCGCCAGGACCGGAGCCGATCGTTCCGCCAGTCGTTCCTCGTGGCCTTCGGGTTCCGCATCGGCGAACGTCTGCGGGAGGCCGCCGCCACCGCGGTGGCAGACGCCTCGGCCGAACACGGCCGGGATCTGCTCCCGGTCGTCGTCGATCGACGGGACCGCGTCGACGAGGAGATCGCCCGTCGCTTCCCCGACCTCGGGTCGATGACCATGCGCGTGAGCGACTCGGCCGGAGCGGCCGCTGGTTGGCTCGCCGCCGACCGCGCCGACCTGTCCGCCGGGGCGCCCCTCCCCCGGGGGTGACACGATGACCGTCGATGTTCGTCTACGGAGGAACGGTCGTCCCCGACGGGCCCGAGGTCCCCGGCATCCGGGTCATCAGCGCGTCCGATCCGGCCTTCGACGTCGACGCGTTCCTCGAGCAGGCCCGCGCTGCGCACGGCGTCGTCCACGCCGCCGTCGTCGCCCGGAAGGGCTCCACTGCCGGGGACGCGTCGACCCGAGCAGCCCACACCGGCGCCACGGCCGATACCGACGACCTGGGTGACGTCGCGGATCTCCTGACGGGCGGGGCGCGGCGCGACATCGCCGGCTTCGTCGGTCGGACCGGGTGGCGGTCACCCGTCGAGCGCTACGACCACGAGGTCGTCATCGACGCGTCACACGGCGCCACCGATGTGATCACCGTCCGGTTCGGCGTCCACGTCGACGGCCGCGACCGCGTCGACGACTGGACGTTCGAGCGGCGAGCAGCGACGGAGACCGTCCGCGGCGACGACGGGCAGCTCCACCGACACCTCGGCTCGGGGCCCGTCGCCGACCGCCTCGTCGAGGCCGGCTCCTTCGGCTGCGGATCGTGTGGAGCGGCACTGGCGCTCGAGGAGACCGACACCTGCCGCTACTGCGGCGCCGCGCTGCCGGGCCGACCCGGCCCGTGGCGGGTCTCGGCCATCCGCCCACCTCGCCGGATCGAGCCGGTCCCAACTCCCGGCCCCCTGGTGGCGCTCGGCGAGGACATCCCCGTCGACGAGCTGGTCCGCTTCGCCCAATCGGTCTACCAGCGCGTCCACCTGGCGACGGCGGGCGGTGACCTGGCCGCCGTCGAGGGCGTGCTGACGGCACGGATGCGCGACCACCTGGCGGGCGATCCCGACGACCTCGCCTGGGACCAGCACATCCGCACGCTCGTCGAGGCCACCGTCGTGGATGTCCAGCGGGGCGCGCTCGACGTGGTCACGATCCGGTTCGTGGCCACGATCGACAGCGGCGACATCGCCGAGGACTGGGTGTTCGAGCGCCCGGCGCCGGCGGACCCTGCGGCCGCTCGGCCACCCACGCGCTGTCCGGTGTGCGGCGCGGCGATCGACCTCGACGAGGACGGCGACTGCCGCCACTGCTCGACCCACCTCCGCGGTGTGGCCGGCGACTGGCGGGTGGCGAACGCCTACCGGCCCGACACCCTGGTGACCCACCCGGTCGTCATCGACCTGCTGCAGTCACGTGCCGGCCAACGGCTGCTGGTGCTCGTCCTCGTCGCCGTCGTGGCCCTGAGCGTGGTCGCCGTCCTGTGGCTGGTCGGTCGGGTCTGACGGGTTCCCGGGACCGGTCGCGGCGACGGACCGGACCGGATCCCGTGCGAGCCAGGCCAGGAGCTGGTCGTAGACCGTCGGGTGGTTCAACAGCGCGAAGTGGCTCAGCCCGCCGACGGCGGCACAGTCCTGCGGGTCGAACGCGATCCGACGGTCGCCTCGACCGCGCCCCGTGGCACTGGTGGTCTCGACCAGCAGATCGCCCACGAGGCGACCCGACAACGACTCGGGACGCTCCGACAGGCACACCGCCAGGGCGTTGTGGCGACAGCTCGCCGCGAGCGGCAGCTCGTGCAGGTCCCCCACGAACCACCGGTCGGGGTCGCCCTCGTCGTCACCGGCCCACACGGTGCCGTGCCGCAGGTCGTCGATCCCGGTCCCCGGTCGGTGCAGCACCCGGGCGAAGGGTCGGGTCTCGGGCAGCGAGCCCAGCGCCTGACCGAGGTGGTGGACGCCACGGGCCAGGGGCGCACCCAGGTGCGGCGTGCCCAGGTACACCGCCTGGCGGACCGAATCGGTCCAGGCCGCGCCGCGCGCCTCGCCCCGGTGCAGCGCACTCCGCACGACCAGACCACCCATCGAGTGCCCCACCAGCGTGAGTCGTTCGACGGGCACGGGCCAGGCCCCGACCACGGCCTCGAGCAGCTGGTCGAGCTCCGCCCCGTTCTCGCCCACCCGTCGACCCGTGTTGTAGCGCACGTACAGCGGCGTCATGCCGAGGTCGTCGGCCAGACGGGACCCGAAGGACACCCCCGGCCGACCGTGGTAGCGCTCCGAGCCCCACGTCCAGGAGCGGTCGGTCTCGACGAGGCCGTGCAGGAACACGACCACGTCACCACCTGCCGTCGGGAGGGCCTCACCGAGGCGGTCGGGGTCGATCGTGCGACCCTCGTGGCGCAGCGACAGCTCGAAGGCCAGCGGGCTGGCGACCCGGTGGAGCCGATCGCCCGCGAACCCGTTCAGCACCCCGATCGTGAAGTCCCCGGTCGGCGTGTCCGACACCGGTCCCCAGCCTGCGAGGTGGCTGGCCGCACCGAGGGCGAGCCCGGCGGCGGTACCACCGACGTGCAGGCCGACGCGCACCGAGGTGTGCACGACGGCCGAGATCGGATCGTGGAAGACGCGCACCGGTGCGGCCACCGGGCCGGCGACCCGCCAGACGCGACCGGCGATGGAACGGTGCACGTGCTGCACGCTGCGGGCCCCGAACGTCGAGGACTCCGTCGCCACCTCGGCGAGTGCTCGAGCTTCGCTCTTGGCCATCCCTACCTCCGTGTGGTCCACCGATGTTGCCCGCTCGGGCCGTCCGAGGGCCACTCGCTGCCCTGCGTGCATCTTCGGCGCGGCCACTCCTGCAGGCCGCGCGACCGGCGCCAACCCCTTGACCTGATACGCCTTCGGGCCAGCGGGTACCGTCCTGGCGTGGGCACCGACGCGGGGACCGTCGCGTTCGAAGGCACCGTGCTGACGGCATGGACCGGCACGGTGCTGCGCGCCCTCGACAGCCGCGGGCTCGACGGCACGGCGCTGGCCGCCCGCGCCGGGATCCCGGCCGACGCCCTGGCTTGTCCCACACGGCGGATCCCGCTGCGGGCGACCACCCGGCTGTGGGAGCTCGCCGTCGAAGCGACCGGTGACCCGGCCTTCGGCCTGGAGGTGTCGCGCCACGTGCGGCCGACCACCTTCCAGGCGCTGGGGCAGGCCTTCCTGGCCAGCGAGTGCCTCGCCGACGCGCTCGATCGGGTCGCCCGCTACTGCCGGGTCACCGCCGACGTTGCGGATGCCCGGGTCGAGACACTGGCCGACGAGGTGGTCGTGGTCATCGGACGGCGCCCCGGAGCCGCCCGACCCGCCGACGAGGCGATCGACGCCATCGTCGCGACGCTGGTGCGCAGCGCCCGGTTCCTGCTCGGCCGCGAGACCGACCCGACCCGGGTGCTGCTGGAACGACCCGCACCGCCACCCCCGGCAGCCGGGCGCTTCGCGGACTTCTTCGGCTGCACCGTGCAGTTCGAGGCCGGACACGTGGCCCTCGCCTTCGACCGAGCGGTGGCGCAGCGCCCCATCTCCGGGGGCAGCGACGAGCTCGCCCGCCTGAGCGACGACGCGCTCATCACCTACCTCGCCCACATCGAGCACCCCACCACCGCCGAACAGGTCCGCGCCACCCTGCGGCCCCGCCTGCCCGAGGGCGAGCCGCACCTCGCCGACGTGGCACGGGTGCTCCACCTCAGCAGTCGGAGCCTGCAGCGCGCACTCACCTGCGAGGGCACCTCGTACCGCGCCCTGCTGCAGGAGGTCCGTCGCGACGTCGCGCTCGGTCACCTCCGTCAAGGTCGGTCGGTCACCGAGACGGCCGGCCTGCTCGGCTTCCGCGACACCGCCGCCTTCTCCCGTGCCTTCAAGCAGTGGACGGGGTGCGCGCCCACCCGCCTGGCCTGACGGCCGAGCGGGTCCCGGGGTGATCCTCCCCATCCCGACCCGGACGACCGCCCCGGTCGTCCCTGTCAGGGCTCGAGCGCGGACCCGTCGAACGTGTCGAGGGTGGCGAAGGACGCGACCGGCTCCCGCCGCAGACGAGTCGGCTGGCGCACCGGGTGGCCCAACGCGAGCACGCCGGCCAGGGCGAACTCCTCGGGCACGCCCAACAGCTCCTTGACCTCGTCCTCGCAGTGCACGTGCATGGTGGTCAGGACGCCGCCGAGCCCCTCTGCCCGGGCGGCGAGCAGCACCGACCAGGCGAACGGGTAGACCGACGCACCGCCCACGAACGAATAGCGGTCCAGATCCCGGTCCACCGCCGCCAGCTTGCGCAGGTCGACCAGCACCACCAGCAGCACGGGCACCTCGTCGAGGTGCTCGGCGAAGTCGCCCAGGTCGGGCCGTTCCGTCGCCGCTCGCGCCTCCGCGACGGCCCGCTCCTCTGCGGCGCGGTCGGTGATGGGCGCCCACGGCCGCAGACCGGCCATGACCTGGGCGAGGTACAGGTGCCAGCCTCGCAGGTAGAGGTCGCGCAGGGTCGCCCGCACCTCGGGGTCCCGCACCACGACCACCCGCCACGCCTGCGCGTTGCCGCCGTTGGGCGCGAAGCGGGCGGTGTCGAGCAGCCGGTGCACGACGCGGTCGGGAACCGCGTCGGGGAGGAACTCCCGCACCGCACCCGTCGTGCGCAGTCCTTCGACGAGCTCCATCACCCCTCCTGTCGTGGCGGACCATGCTCGCACGTGACCGTCCGGCCCGCGGCGCCGGCCCAGGGGCACGGCTCAGACCCGGCCGTCCCCCGCCGCGACCGTGGCGTCGCGCAGGTGGTGGTGGCTCTCGTGGAGCACGAAGCGTGCCAGTCCCGCCAACGTGAAGCTCGCCCCGTCACCCCGCCGGGCGCTGCGTCCCCAGGCGTCGGGGGGAACGGCTTCGACCGTCACCGCCAGCTCGTCGGCCGCCACCACCACCGCCGCAGCGACCACCACCGGATCCTGGTCGTTGTACCGCTCCGCCACGGCCGCGGCGTCGTGGTCCCACCAGCCGAACCGGGGGTCGTCCTCGACCAGCGTGCGACGAGTCCGCTCCACGAACACGGCGAGCACGTCACGCACGTGGCAGGCGTACTCGAGTGCCGACCACACGTCCGGCGCCGGCCGCCGGCGGAGCGCGCCGTCGTCGAACCGGTCGCCGCACAGCAGGTCCTGCCAGGCCTGCGCCTCGGCCCGCAGCGCCGCCGGGACCTCGGTGGGGTCCACCTGGGACGCCATCAACCCGCAGTCGGGGCAGCGGTCACGATCGACCACCCGGACCCAGTCACGACCCTCCGTCATGTCCCCAGTCTGGCCCGCCGGTGACGCCTCCGCCGGGCGACGCCTCGCGGCACCCTCGGCGACCCGGTCAATCCCGCAGGTACCCCATGGCGTGCGCCTCCCGCGCCAGGTCGTCCTGGAAGTCGGGATGGGCGATGGCGATGAGGGCCCGGGTGCGCTCGTGGATGCCCCGTCCCCGCAGCTCGGCCACCCCGTACTCGGTCACGACCTTGTCGACGGTGTTCTTCATGGTGGTGACGGCGGAGCCGGGAGCCAACCGGGGCACGATCCGCGACACCGTGCCCCCGCGTGCCGTGGAGGGCAGCACGACGAATCCCTGGCCGCCCGGTGAGTACATGGCCCCCCGGGCGAAGTCGGCCTGGCCCCCCGAACCGGACCAGTACCGGCCACTGACCGTCTCCGACGCGCACTGGCCGAAGAAGTCGACCTCCGTCGTGGCGTTGATGGACACGAAGTCGCGCTCCTGCGCGATCACCCTCGGATCGTTGACCCAGTCGACCGGCAGGAGCTCGACGGCCCGGTGACCGTCGAGGAAGTCGTAGAGCCGGCGGGTGCCCAGGGCGAAGGTGGTCACGATCTTCGACGGCCGGCGCACCTTGTGCACCCCGGTCACCGCCCCGGACTCCACCAGGTCCACCATCGGGTCGGACAGCACCTCGGTGTGGATGCCCAGGTCGCGGTGGTCCCGCAGGAACTCCAGCACCGCGGTCGGCGCCGAGCCCACCCCGGCCTGGATGGTCGCCCCGTCCCCGATGCGCTCGGCCACCCGCTCGCCGATGCGACGCTCCACGGCATCGGGCACGGGCCGCGGAACCTCGAGCAGCGGGTAGTCGGCCTCGCACCAGCCGACCACCTGGGTGTGGTGCAGGTGGTTGCGCCCCGACGTGCGGGGCATCTGCGGGTTCACCTCGACGAAGAACGGCACCCGCCCGATGAAGGCCGCGGTGTAGTCGGCGTTGGTGCCCAGGGTGAAGTAGCCGTGCTCGTCGAGCGGGGAGACCGAGGCGATCGCCACCACCGGGCCCGTGAGGTGCTCCAGCAGCAGCGGCACCTCACTGAAGTGGCAGGGCACCAGATCGATGGTCCCCTCGTGGAAGGCCGTGCGCACCGCAGCAGAGAGGAAGTACGAGACGTGGTCGAGCCGGCCGGCTGATGCGCCGTGGAAGTAGGGGCGGTCCCGAACGGGATGCATCTGGTGGACCCGCACCCCGTCGAGCTCGTCGCTGGCGGCCTCCATGGCGTCGAGGACCGTGGCCGGCTCGCCGTTGGCGAGCGGCACGATCACGTTCGTGCCCGGCTCGAGCAGCTCGAGCACCGCGGCGGGTTCGACCGGTCCGCGCGACGGCCGACGCAGCGGCCGCATCGTCGCACGACTCGTCGTCATGTCACCGCGTCCCTGCGGCGGGAGCCCTGGTCACGAACACGGAGGCGACGCTACCGGCGTCGAGCGCCGGCCCGACCGTCGCAGGCACACCGGCGGTGAACAGTCCGTGACCGGTTCCTGAACGCTCGGGGACCGGGTTCACGAGCGGCGTCGAGCGGCCACCGCAGCGGCGCCGACCCCGGTGACCACCGGCTCCGGTCGGGCGACGACCTCGACGCCGAGCCCGCGGAGGACGGTGTCCACCACGAGCGCCACGAAGGCGTCGTCGAGGGACTCCCGGGTGAGCAGCGTGCGCAGCATCAGCGGGCCGAGCAGGAGGTCGGCGGCGTCGTCGACGTCGATCCCCGCCGGGAGGTCACCCCGGAGCTGCGCGAGCTCGAGCACCGTGCGGATGGGCACGTCGCGCTCGTCGTGGATGCGGTCCTGCAGGTCGGCCACCTCGGGATCGCGTTGGGCGGCGTCGAGCAACGACGGGAGGATGCGCACCATGCCCGACTCGACGACGGCCACGTGCAGCGAGCGGATGCACGAGATCAGGTCGGCTCGCACGTCACCGGTGTTCGGGGTCGGCACGGCCACGGCCACGCCGCGCACGGCGGACACGATCAGGTCGGCTTTCGTCGGCCAGTGCCGGTAGATGGTGGTCTTGGCCACCCCGGAGCGCGACGCCACCTTCTCGATGCTGAGGCGCTCGACCCCGACCTCTTCCAGCAGCTCGACCGTGGCGGTCAGGACGGCGTCACGGGCCCGATCGCTACGTGATGCCATTGCTACGGCATCGTAGCGAGCGAGTGACCCGTGCATGACGTGACACATGCCACTCGACAGGAGCTTCGTGATTGCCGGATGCTCTGGGTACTCTCACCCCGTGGGCAACGCTACGACCCCGTAGCGCTTTGACCGTCTCCCCGGAGGAGCATCCGTGTTCGCTCGCCTCGGCCGGTGGTGCTACCGGCACCGCCGCATCGTCGCCGCCGCCTGGTTCGTCGGCGTCCTCCTGATCGGGCTGCTGTCGAGCACCGTCGGCAGCGCGTTCCGCTCCGACATGTCGATGCCCGACGTGGAGAGCCGCCGCGGGTTCGACATCGTCGACGAGCAGTTCGGCGGGCTGGGGAGCGGCTTCGAGGGCAGGATCGTGTTCCGGGCCGAGCAGGGCGTCACCGACCCTGCGGTGCAGGCGGCCATGACCGCCTACTTCGAGGACGTGCGCGGGTTCGGGGACGTGGAGCTCACCAGCCCGTACGACGTACCGGCGATCCAGATCGCCAGCCAGGGCGACGAGGCCGGCAAGATCGCCTACGCCACCGTCGCCGTGTCCCGCGACATGCCGCAGAACGAGGCCGCGGAGATCGGGACCCAGATGCGCGACGCCCGCCCCCAGCTCGAGGGCCTCCAGGTCGAGATCGGCGGCGACATCTTCGCCGAGTTCGAGCCGCCCGAGTCCGAGCTGCTGGGCCTGGCCTTCGCCATCTTCATCCTGGTGCTGGCCTTCGGCTCGGTGTTGGCCATGGGCCTGCCCATCGGCGTGGCCCTCGCCGGCATCGGCGTGGGCTCGGGACTCATCGTGCTGCTCAGCAACGTCGTCAGCATGCCCGACTTCACCACGACCCTGGCGCTCATGATCGGCCTGGGTGTGGGCATCGACTACGCGCTGTTCATCGTCACCCGGTTCCGGGAGGGCCTGCACCACGGCCACTCGGTCGAGGAGGCGACGGTCACCGCCATCGACACCGCCGGCCGGGCGGTCACGTTCGCCGGCACGACGGTGGTCATCTCCCTGCTCGGCATGCTGGTCATGGGCATGGCCTTCGTCACCGGCCTCGCGGTCGGCGCCTCGGTGGTCGTGGCCGTCACGATGCTGGCGTCGATCACCCTGCTGCCCGCCCTGCTCGGCTTCGCCGGCCACCGGGTCGAGGTCACCCGCTGGCGGGGCATCATCGCCGCCTCCCTCGTCGCCCTGGCCCTGGTCGGGGTGGCGTTGGGCATCCAGCCGCTGCTGCTCGGCCTCCCGCTGGCCGTCGTGGTCTTCGCCGCCGGCTTCGCCGTTGCTCCGCTGCGCAAGGAGCTGCCGCCACGCAAGGTGAAGCCACTGCGCGAGACCACCGCCTACCGCTGGAGCCGGGTCATCCAGCACCACCCGTGGGCCGCCGCGCTGGGTGGCGCCGCCGTCCTGCTGGTGCTCGCCATCCCGTTCCTCGGGCTGCGCATGGGGTTCTCCGACGAGGGCAACTACCCGGAGGAGACCACGACCCGCAAGGCCTACGACCTCGTCGCCGACGGCTTCGGGCCCGGCTACAACGGTCGCCTGCTGCTCGCCACCGAGCTGCCCGACGGCACGGAGCCGGCGGCGCTCGAGCAGGTCACCCTGGCCGTCCAGGGCACGGAGGGCGTCGCCTTCGCCTCGCCCGCCATCCCCAACGACCCCAGCGCGCCCACCGCCGCCCTGTGGCAGGTCATCCCGACGTCCGCCCCGCAGGACGAGGCCACCGACCAGCTCGTCAACCGGCTCCGTGACGACGTGCTGCCCGCCGCCACCGAGGGCACGGGCCTCGACGTCGCCGTGAGCGGCAGCACGGCCGTCGGGATCGACTTCTCGTCCTACCTCGGCGAGCGCCTCCCGCTGTTCTTCGGCGTGGTGCTGTCGCTGTCGTTCGTGCTGCTGATGGTCGTGTTCCGGTCGCTGCTCGTGCCGCTCAAGGCGGTGATCATGAACCTGCTGTCCATCGCCGCGGCGTACGGCGTGGTCGTGGCCATCTTCCAGTGGGACTGGCTGGGCTCGCTCACCGGCTTCGAAGGGGCACCCGTCGAGCCCTTCGTGCCCATGATGATGTTCGCCATCGTGTTCGGCCTGTCGATGGACTACGAGGTGTTCCTGCTCTCCCGGGTCAAGGAGGAGTACGACCGCACCGGCGACGCCCGCAACTCCGTGGCCGACGGCCTCGCCGCCACGGCGCGGGTCATCACCGCCGCGGCGGCGATCATGGTGTTCGTGTTCGGCAGCTTCCTGCTCGAGGCCAACCGCACCGTGAAGCTCTTCGGCGCCGGCCTGGCCGTGGCCGTGTTCCTCGACGCCACGGTGGTGCGCATGCTGCTCGTGCCGGCGACGATGGAGCTGCTCGGCGACCGCAACTGGTGGCTGCCCCGGTGGCTCGACCGCATCCTGCCCCGCATCGACGTGGAGGGCCCCGGCGACGAGGAGCTCGAGGACCTCGTGGAGGACCTCGAGGCCGAGGAGGAGCGGGAGCCGGCCGGGGTCTGACCCACCCGCAACCGGCGGTTCGCAGCACGCGGATAGCGTCACCGTGTGCGACGACTGCTGATCGCCAACCGGGGCGAGATCGCCATCCGCATCGCCCGGGCGGCCGCCGACGAAGGTCTCGCCACCGTGGGGGTCTTCTCCGTCGACGACGCCGAGGCGCTCCACGTCCGTCGGGTCGACCGGGCCGAGGCGCTGCGCGGTGTGGGTCCCTCCGCGTATCTCGACGCCGCGCAGCTCGTGGACGTCGCCGTGGCGACGGGCTGCGACGCCGTGCACCCCGGCTACGGCTTCCTCAGCGAGTCGCCGGACTTCGCCCGGCGGTGCGAGGACGCCGGTCTGCTGTTCGTCGGGCCGACGGTCGAGACGCTGGCCCTCCTCGGCGACAAGGCCCGCGCCCGTGCCTTCGCGGCGTCACAGGACGTGGCCGTGCTCGCCGGCACGAACGGCCCGACCTCCCTCGGGCAGGCCGACGCCTTCCTGCACGAGCACGGCGGCGGCATCGTCGTCAAGGCCGTGCACGGCGGCGGCGGGCGTGGCATGCGGGTGGTCGAGACGCGGGAGGCGCTGCACGCGGTGTGGGAGCGGTGCCAGGCCGAGGCGGAGGCGGCCTTCGGCAGCGGCGAGCTCCTGGTCGAGCAACTGCTGCGACCCGCCCGCCACGTGGAGGTGCAGGTCGTCGGCGACGGCACCGGTGCGGTGACGCACCTGTTCGAGCGCGACTGCACCCTGCAACGCCGCCACCAGAAGCTCGTCGAGATCGCGCCCGCTCCCGGGCTGTCCGACGCCGTCCGCGACGTGCTGACGACCGGTGCCCGACGGCTCGCCGCGGCCGCCCGCTACCGGGGGGTGGGCACCTTCGAGTTCCTCGTCGAGCCCGAACGGGCCCGAGCCGACGACCCCGCCGACGCCTGCTGGTTCATCGAGGCCAACCCCCGGCTGCAGGTGGAGCACACCGTGACCGAGGAGGTCACCGGCGTCGACCTCGTGCGCACCCAGCTCCGGATCGCCGCCGGCGCCCGCCTCTCCGAGCTGGGCCTCGACGTCGAGCGTGACCGCCCCCGCGGCATCGCCCTACAGGTGCGGGTGAACACCGAGATGCTCCACGCCGACGGTGCGGTGCGACCCACGGCCGGCACCCTGTCCGTCTTCACCCCTCCCACCGGACCGGGCGTGCGGGTCGACACCGCGGCCTTCGCGGGACTGCGCACCAACCCGTCGTTCGACTCGCTGCTGGCCAAGGTGATCGTGCACACCCCGTCGATCGACGTCACCGAGGTCGTGCGCCGGGCGGACCGGGCCCTGGCCGAGCTGGATCTCGCGGGGGTGGCGACCAACCGGGGGTTCCTGCGGGCGCTGCTGCGCCACACGGCTGCACGGCCCGGTGAGTGGGACACCGAGGTCGTCGATCGCCACGGCGCCGAGCTGGTGGCCGACGCGGCACGCCTGGACGAAGCCGATGCGGCTGACCGGGCCGGGCGGGAGACATCGGTCCGCGACGCGCCCGGCGCACCTCGTCGCAGCGAGGTGGCGCTGCCGCCGGGCACCGCGGCCGTGCGTGCACCGCTGGCCGGAACGGTGGTGTCGGTCGAGGTGACACCGGGCGACGTCCTCGACGCCGGAGCGCCCCTGGTGGTGCTGGAGGCCATGAAGATGCAGCACCTGGTGACGGCGGGCCGGTCGGCCGGGATCGACCGGGTGCTGGTGGCGCCAGGCGACACGGTGGCCGAGGGCGACGTCGTGGCCGTGGTGGCGCCACGCGAGATCACCGGCCCCGATGCGCCGACTGTGGACGACGTCGACCTCGACGGGGTGCGAACGGACCTGGACGAGTCGTTCGCCCGCCACGCCGCCGGCCACGACGACCAGCGCCCGGCGGCCGTGGCCCGCCGTCACGGCACCGGCCACCGCACGGCGCGCGAGAACGTGGCCGACCTGTGCGACGCGGGGAGCTTCGTGGAGTACGGGGCGTTGGCCATCGCCGCGCAGCGCCGCCGGCGGAGTCTCGAGGACCTGATCGCCAACACCCCCGGCGACGGGATGGTGGCCGGGGTCGGCACCGTCAACGCCGACCGCTTCGGTGCCGACCGGGCCCGCACGGTGGTGCTCAGCTACGACTACATGGTGCTGGCCGGCACCCAGGGCTACCAGAACCACCGCAAGAAGGACCGCCTCTTCGAGCTGGCCGAGCGCCTCCGCCTCCCTGTCGTGCTGTTCGCGGAAGGAGGCGGTGGCCGCCCCGGTGACACCGACGCCCCCGGCGTGTCGGGTCTCGACTGCATGGCCTTCCACCTCTTCGGGAAGCTGTCGGGACAGGTTCCGCTGGTGGGTATCGTGTCGGGTCGATGCTTTGCCGGCAACGCGGCCCTGGCCGGCTGCTGCGACGTGCTCATCGCCACCCGGGACGCCAACCTGGGCATGGGCGGCCCCGCCATGATCGAGGGCGGCGGGTTGGGGGTGTTCCGGCCCGAGGAGATCGGCCCCACCGACGTGCAGACGGCCAACGGGGTCATCGACGTCCTGGTGGACGACGAGGCGGCGGCCGTCGCCACCGCCAGGAGCTACCTGTCCTACTTCCAGGGCAGCATCGACGACTGGACCTGCGCCGATCAGCGGCTGCTGCGCCGCGCCGTGCCCGAGAACCGCCTGCGGGTCTACGACGTGCGCACCGTGATCGACACGCTGGCCGACACCGACTCGGTGCTGGAGCTGCGTCGGGGCTTCGCGCCGGGCATGGTGACGGCGCTGGCCCGGGTGGAGGGCCGACCGATCGGGATCGTGGCCAACAACCCGGTGCACCTTGCCGGCGCCATCGACAGCGACGGTGCAGACAAGGCGGCCCGCTTCCTGCAGCTGTGCGACGCCTTCGAGGTACCGGTGCTGTCCCTGTGCGACACACCGGGGATCATGGTCGGCCCCGCGGCCGAGGCCACCGGCCTGGTCCGCCACGCCAGTCGGCTCTTCGTCACCGGCGCCGGGCTGACGGTGCCCTTCTTCACCATCGTGCTGCGCAAGGGCTACGGCTTGGGTGCACAGGCCATGGCCGGTGGCAGCTTCAAGGCACCGGTGTTCTGCGTGGCCTGGCCCACCGGCGAGTTCGGCGGCATGGGCCTGGAAGGTGCAGTGCGGCTGGGCTTCCGCAAGGAGCTCGACGCGGTCGAGGACGCCGACGAACGCCAGGCGCTCTACGAGGAGATGGTGGCCCGGGCCTACGAGCACGGCAAGGGCCTGAACGCCGCCTCCCACTTCGAGATCGACGACGTGATCGACCCGGCCGAGTCACGCCGGTGGATCGTCGCCGCGCTGGAGTCGTCGCCGGCTACGCCGACGCGCGCCGGTGGGAAGCGGCCCCACGTCGACACCTGGTGAGAACCCCGGGTCCGCGTCGGTTCCCGGCGTGATCCGGACCGCGCTCAGACGGCGAGCTGCTGGGTGAGGTAGTTCTCGAGACCGATCTGGCGGATGGTCTCGAGCTGGGTCTCGAGCCAGTCGGCGTGCTCCTCCTCGGCCACCAGGATCTGCTCGAGCAGGTCGCGGCTGCCACTGTCGCCGGCGGCGACACAGGCCGCGACCCCGTCGTTGAGACGCTTGACGGCGACGTACTCGAGCTCCAGGTCGAGCTGGAACTGCTCGACCACGGTCTCACCCACCTTGACGGGGTAGAGCCGCTGCATGTTGGGCACCCCGTCGAGGAAGAGGATCCGGTCGATGAGCTGCTCGGCGTGGCGCATCTCGTCGATGGACTCGGCCCGGGTGAGCCCCTGCAGTCGCTGGTAGCCCCAGTTGCCCTGCAACTTGGCGTGGATGAAGTACTGGTTGACCGCGGTGAGCTCCGCGGTGAGGACGTCGTTGAGCAGTTCGAGCACCTTGGGGTCACCTTGCATGGCGACCACCCTACGCGCTGCGGAGCCGTCCGCGCCCTGACTGGCCGCCATGTTCACCTGCAGCGGTCATGCGGTCGACGACGTCCTCGATGGCGGGACGGCAGCCGCCGCACAGGGCGCCAGCGCCGCACAGCGCGGCGACCGTCTCCGGGCAGCGGGCTCCACGACCGACCGCCTCGCGGATCGTGTGGTCGTTCACCCCCTCGCAGTGGCACACGATCACGGGACCCGAACCTCCCCGAACGGGGAGACGAACCGTTCTGCTCGATCCACACCGCCCACAGGACACCAGCCTTGTGAACCATCCCCGACGAGGGGCTATTAGGGTTCCCTAACACTGACAGCGGAACGGGCTGGTGTCAAGGCGTGTCCCTGCCCGTCCGTGTCGGTTACCCACAGGTAATGAGTCGCGCGAACCATTGTCCCGGACCCCCGACGGCCGAACACTGAACAAGCCCATTCCTGGTCGGAAGGACGGCGATGTTCGGGCGCAGGAAGGCGCGGAGTGCGGTGACCCCGGTCTCCGACACGCCGAGCGCAGAGGAGATGCAGACCCTCCGGGACGTGCTGCGGCACTACCCGAAGGGCGCGCGCCTGCACTTCGGGTCCCCGTGCCGCTGCCCCCAGTGCGGCGACTTCGGCTTCGTGCAGAACGTCGCCGCGAGCCACGCGACCAACTCCTGCCGGGTCTGCAACCTCGAATGGGTCATCACCCGGCGCGCCCTCCGAGCGCAGTCGAGCCTCCCGGCGGCGGAGCAGCCCTTCTCGATGCTGGTCGACGACCCCCCGCCTCCGGCCTTCGCCAACCGATCGGGGCTCGGCGCTCGACATCCGGTGCTCGACGCCGACGAGCTGGGCGACGAGACGAGCGACGGCGAGCTCCCCATCGGCGCGCTGTTCGACGACGACCCGCCGAACGCGGCCGGACCCAGCGCCCCGACGCCTCCGGCGGACCCCGGCCCGCGACCGGAGCGGCAACCCGACGACACCCCGCACCCGGTGGCGTTCACGGCGCTGGACGGGGAGGCCGGGCCAGACGCAGCCCACGTCATGCAGGTGCTCGTGGTCGACGACAACCCGTTCGAGTTGATGCTCGTGGAGTCGCTCATCGGTCACCGACTGGGCCAGGAGATCGTCGTCACCCCCGCCGCGACCCGCGTCGAGGGCGAGCGCCGGCTCGCCCGGCAGCCGTTCGACCTGGTCATCCTGGACCTGGACCTCCCCGACTCCACCGGCATCTTCACGATGCTCGAGTGGCGGCACGGAGCCGACACCGACGTCCCGGTCATCGCGCTGGTCACCGAGCTCGACAACGGCCTGCTCGTGCAGGCCCGGGTCCTGGGCGCGGCCCACGTGATCACCGTCGCGCAGCTCGAGGCGTTGGCGGACCGGGGCGAGGTCGCGAACGACCGCTTCGCCCGGTTGCTGCGCACCACCGCCGCGCACATCAAGGTCGGCGACGTCTCGGGGCTCCTGGCGGGCTGACCCGCGGGTGGCGGGCCGACACCCCGGCCGCGACCCGAGCGAATGCCGGACCGCGCCCGTAGGCTGGCCCGCCATGAACACCTACGACGTCGACATCGCCGCCCTGGACGGCACACCGGACAGCCTGCGCCAGTACCAGGGCACCGTCTCGCTGATGGTGAACGTGGCCTCCAAGTGCGGCCTCACCCCGCAGTACGAGGGTCTGGTGCGCCTGCAACAGCAGTTCCACGACCGCGGGTTCAACGTCCTGGGGTTCCCGTGCAACCAGTTCCTGGGCCAGGAACCCGGCTCCCCCGAGGAGATCGCCGCCTTCTGCAGCACCACCTACGGGGTCGACTTCCCCCTGTTCGAGAAGATCGACGTCAACGGCGACGACCGCCATGCGCTGTACGCGTCGCTCACCGAGACGGCCGACGCCGAGGGCCACAGCGGCGACATCCGCTGGAACTTCGAGAAGTTCCTCGTCGGTTCCGACGGTTCGGTCATCGCCCGCTACGCGCCGATGGTCGACCCCGAGGCCGACGAGATCGTCGCTGCCATCGAGGCCGCGCTCCCCGGCTGATCGAGTCCGGGGCGGGCGCTCCCTCGCTGGAGCGTTCCGCCCTGCGCTCGCGGACCGGGCACCCGGTGGCTTGGCGGCTGGGGAGCGGGCGACCGTACGATCGCCGACGGGTGGGAGCTCGCGCGCGACGAACGGGGACGACATGGCCGACACGCCGATGACCTGGGACGAGGCGATCGCGGCGGTCTGCGGCCCCGGCGGTCGGTTCGAGATCGTCGACGCCACCGTCGCCGGGGTGCCCACCCGGGTCTTCGCAGCTGCACCGAGCTCGCTGCGGGCGGTGTTCGACGGGAGTCGCCGGCACGGCGAGGAGATCTTCCTCGTCTACGAGGACGATCGCCTCTCCTTCGACGACGTCCTGCGCCGGGTGGACGAGCTCGGGGCGGCGCTCGTCGAGAACTACGCCGTGCGCCAGGGCGACCGGGTGGCCATCGCCATGCGCAACTACCCGGAGTGGGTGATCGCGTTCGCGGCGATCACCTCGATCGGCGCCGTCGCGGTGTGCCTCAACGCCTGGTGGACCGGTGAGGAGCTCTGGTACGGCCTCGAGGACTCGGGAGCGAAGGTGCTCATCGCCGACGCCGAGCGCATTGACCGAGCCCACGGGGCCATGATCACCCTCGGCGTGCGGGGCATCGTCGTGCGCTGCGACCGCGACCTCCCGGTCGGGGTGACCCGGTGGGAGGACGCGGTCATCGCCGGTGCGGCCCTGCCCGAGGTGATGGTCGAACCCGACGACGCCGCCACCATCCTCTACACCTCGGGTACCACCGGGCACCCCAAGGGGGCGGTGTCGACCCACCGGGCCGTGGTCAGCGCGCTGCTGGGCTTCGCCTGCCGCGCCACCGTCAACCGGCTGGTGAGCCCCCCGGTGGACAAGAGCCCGTACCGCACCAGCTTCATCCTCGCCGTCCCGCTGTTCCACGTCACGGGCCTCGTGCCCGTGATGCTGAGCGCCTTCGCCGGTGGCCACAAGCTGGTCGTGCTGTACAAGTGGGACCCCGAGCGGGCCCTCCAGCTCGTCGAGCGGGAGCGGGTCACCACCTTCGTGGGCGTGCCCACCCAGTCCTGGGATCTCCTGGAGTGCCCCTCCTTCGCGCAGTACGACACCTCGTCTCTGCTGAGCGTGGGTGGCGGTGGCGCGCCCGCCCCGCCGGAGCTCGTGAACCGGGTCGAACGCAGCTTCACCAAGGGGCGGCCCACCATCGGCTACGGCATGACCGAGACCAACGCCTACGGGCCCGGCAACACCGGCGACGACTACCTCCGCAAACCGCGCTCGTCGGGACGCACCATCCCCATCATGGAGATCGCCGTCCGTGACGAGGCCGGTCGGGACCTCCCGGCCGGCGAGGTGGGCGAGATCTGGTTCAAGGGACCGAACCTCATCCGGGGCTACTGGAACAAGCCCGAGGCCACCGCCGAGGCCGTGGAGGACGGCTGGCTGCGCTCGGGGGACCTCGGCCGCCTCGACGACGAAGGCTTCATCTTCGTGGAGGACCGGGTCAAGGACATGGTCCTGCGCGGCGGCGAGAACATCTACTGCGCCGAGGTCGAGGCCATCATCTACGAGTTCCCCGCGGTCTACGAGGCCGCGGTGTTCGGCCTCCCGCACGAGCGGCTCGGCGAGGAGCTCGCCGTGGCCATCGTGCCCCGCGCGGGCGTGGACCTCGACGCCGAGGCGCTCCGGGCGCACGTCCGACGTCACCTGGCCGAGTTCAAGGTGCCCACCCGCATCGAGGTGTGGGCCGAGCAGCTCCCCCGCAACGCGAGCGGCAAGATCCTCAAGCGGGCACTGCGCGACGAGATCGTGGCCCGCGACGCCGGCTGAGCCGACCGGCGGCGCCGGTCCTCACCGGAGGCGGGACCACAGCCGACGCGGCCCGTCGATGAGCCGGCTCAGCACCAGCACGGGAGTCGAGGGCGGCGCCGGCGCCCGGCCCGGACGCAGCGTCGCCGCGAAGACCAGCTGCTCCAGCGACGGCGGACCGACCGCGAGGCTGCCCCGCACGGCGTCGCAGCGCGATCGCGGGCCCGTGGCCGACAGGTAGGCCGCGGTCATGGCGCCGGTGCGGCCCACGCCGGCACCGCAGTGGACGTACACCGGTCCGGCGGCGTCGCGCACCGTCGCCAGGAAGGCCCGCACCTGCTCGTACGTGGGGGTCTGGCCGTCCCGCACCGGGAGGTGCACCCGCCGCAGGCCCAGCTCGACCGGGAGCCCGTCGACGGCGCCCGGACGGTGCTCGGCCCGCAGATCCACCACGGTCGTGACCCCCCGTGCGGCCAACCACCGGTATCCCTCGGCGGTCGGCGCGCTCCCGGCCAGCACCCGTTCGTCGACCACCCGGACGTGTCGGACGCCCGGCACGCGCGCCACCGGTCGCCGCGACGCGGACCGGACCGCCAGCGAGCAGCCGGCGATGGCCAGGTTCCCGACGAGGATCACGGCCACGAGCCCACCGAGCAGTCGCGGTGCCAACCGGTGCACGCAGTGCACGGTACCGAGCGCACCGGCCCGCCCGATGATCACCCGCGGACGGGCGCGACACCGCGGTGGGATTTCTCCCGCGCCGGCCGCCCGTCCTAGCGTCACGAGGTACGAACCGTGACGCTGGAGGCCACGATGCGCAGCCCCAAGGACTTCTTCCGGCCCCTCGCCCTGGGCGCACCCGAGCCCGTCCGGGAGATCCCCTTCCGACCCTCGCGGATGATCCACTTCTTCGACCCGAGCAACGAGAAGATGGTCTCCAAGCTGCCCGGTCTGGTCGGCACGGTGGACGTGCTGCTGGGCAACCTCGAGGACGCCATCCAGGCCGACCGCAAGGAAGCCGCCCGTGAGGGCCTGGTGAAGGTGGGCAAGAGCATCGACTTCGGCCCCACCCAGCTGTGGACCCGCGTCAACAGCCTCGACTCCCCCTGGGTGCTCGACGACCTGATCGCCCTCGTCACCGAGATCGGCGACAAGCTCGACGTGATCATGGTCCCCAAGGTGGAGGGCGCCGAGGACATCCACTACGTCGACCGCCTGCTGTCGCAGCTCGAGGCCCGGGCCGGACTGGAGCGCCCGCTGCTGGTGCACGCCATCCTCGAGACCGCCCGCGGCGTCGCCAACGTCGAGGAGATCTGCGCGGCCAGCCCCCGCATGCAGGGCCTGTCGCTCGGCCCGGCCGACCTCGCCGCGAGCCGCCGCATGAAGACCACCCGGGTCGGTGGTGGCCACCCCGACTACCTCGTGCGCCAGGACCCCCACCCCGACGACGCCGAGGCGGTGCGCACCACCTACCAGCAGGACCTGTGGCACTACACCGTGGCCCGCATGGTCGACGCCTGCGTGGCCAACGGGATCTTCGCCTACTACGGCCCCTTCGGCGACATCAAGGACACGGTCGCCTGCGAGGACCAGTTCCGCAACGCGTACCTGCTGGGCTGCGTCGGCGCCTGGAGCCTGCACCCCGTGCAGATCGACATCGCCAAGAAGGTGTTCTCGCCCGACCCGGCCGAGGTGGCCTGGGCCAAGCGTGTCATCGAGGCCATGGGCGACGGGACCGGTGCCGTCATGATCGACGGCAAGATGCAGGACGACGCCACCGTGAAGCAGTGCAAGGTGGTGGTCGCCCTGGCCGAGGCGCTGGCCGCCAACGACCCCGAGCTGGCCGCCACCTACGGCTTCTGAGCCGGCTGTCCACCTTCCCGACGAGGAGACAACGATGCGTGACGACCTGCGGCCCCGCCGCTCCGTGCTGTACATGCCCGGCGCCAACGAGCGGGCCCTCGAGAAGGCCAAGACGCTCGCCGCCGACGCCCTGATCCTCGACCTCGAGGACGCCGTGGCCCCCGACGCCAAGCCCGAGGCCCGTGCACGCGTGTGCGCCGCTGCCGCCTCGGGCGACTACGGCCGCAAGGAGGTGACCATCAGGGTCAACGGCCTCGACACGCAGTGGAACGCCGACGACCTGCGCGCCGCCGCCCAGGCCGGCCCGGCCGCGGTCGTCGTGCCCAAGATCAACTCCGCCGACGACGTGCACGCCGTGGAGCAGGCCCTGGAGTCGGGCGGCGCGCCGGACCACACCCGCATCTGGGCCATGGTCGAGACCCCGGCCGGCATCCGCAACGCGGTCGCCATCGCCGAGGCCTCCGAACGGCTGGCGGTGCTGGTGATGGGCACCAACGACCTGGCCAAGGAGCTGCACGCCGAGCACGTTCCCGGCCGTCAGCCCCTGCTGTACGGGTTGCAGGCCGCGGTGCTGGCCGCCCGCTACGCCGGCAAGGTCATCCTCGACGGCGTCTTCAACGACATCCAGAACGTGGAGGGCTTCGAGGCCGAGTGCCTCCAGGGCCGCCAGCTCGGCTTCGACGGCAAGACGCTCATCCACCCCGGCCAGCTCGAGCCGGCCAACCGCATCTGGGCCCCGGGCGACGACGAGATCGCGTCGGCGCAGGAGATCATCGCCGCCTTCGAGGAGGCCCAGGCCGCAGGCAAGGGGGTCGTCACCGTCAACGGACGCATGATCGAGAACCTCCACGTCGACAACGCCCGCCGCACCCTCGCCATCGCCGAGGCCATCGCCGCCCTGGAGAGCTGACCCGCCACCCCGCAGCGGATCACCGGCAGCCGCCCACCCCCGCGGCCCCCTCCCGCGCCCACACCACGAATTCGCGCGACACGACGCCGGGGACCGACTCCGGGGGACCCGATTCCGTGCGAGGCAGTACGGTGCGCGGCGTGCGACCACGGCTGCGGGACCTGCGACGCCACCCGGTACCGACCTGGTGGCGAGACGCGAAGCTGGGGATCTTCGTCCACTGGACGCCGGCGTCCGTGGCCGGCTGGGCCCCCGTCGACGCCGACATCAACGAGCTGGTGCTGGGCCACGACCGGCCGCTGGTGCACACCCCGTACACCGAGTGGTACCAGAACTCGCTGCACTTCCCGGACAGCCCGGTGTCCGCCCACCACCGCGAGACGTACGGCGACCGGCCCTACGACGCCTTCGCCGACGACTTCCGCGCCGGCCTCACCTCGTGGGATCCCGATGCCTGGGCGCGCTCCTTCGAGGCCGCCGGCGCCCGCTACGTGGTGTTGGTCACCAAGCACCACGACGGGTTCTGCCTGTGGCCGAGCGCGGTGGACAACCCGAACCGGGCCGGCTGGCACACCGGCAGGGACGTGGTCGGCGAGCTGGCCGACGCCGTGCGGGCCAGGGGGCTGCGCTTCGGCGTGTACTACTCGGGCGGTCTCGACTGGACCTTCGACGATCGCCCCCTGGCGACGCTGGCCGACGGCATGGGCGCCGTTCCCCGTGGGCGGTACCCGGCCTACGCGGAGGCACAGGTCCGCGAGCTCGTCGAGCGCTACCGACCCGACGTGCTGTGGAACGACATCGCCTGGCCGACCGACGGCAGGCGCCTGTGGCAGCTGTTCGCGGACTACTACGACGCCGTTCCGGAGGGCGTCGTCAACGACCGGTGGGCACCGTGGTCACCGGTGCTGCCCCTGCTCGCCACCCGCCGGGTGAAGCCCTACGTGGAGGCGTCGGCCCGACGGCAGCTGCGCCGCGACGGCGGGCTGGTGCCCCCCCGGGTCGGCCACGGCGACTACCGCACGCCGGAGTACGTGGTGTTCCCCGACGTGCGGTCGACGCCGTGGGAGTGCGTCCGGGGCATGGACCGCAGCTTCGGCTACAACCGCAACTCCCGGCCCGAGCACTTCCTGGGCACGGACGAGCTCGTGACCTCCCTCACCGACATCGCGTCCAAGAACGGGAACCTGCTGCTCAACGTGGGTCCCCGGGGTGAGGACGCGTCCATCCCCGCCGAACAGCTCGAGCGCCTGGCGGCGCTGGGCCGGTGGATGGACCGATACGGTGCCGCCGTGCGCGGGACCCGCCCGTGGGTGCGGCCTGCGACACGCACCCACGAGGGTCACGACGTGCGCTTCACCGCCCGTGACCGTGACGTGTTCGCCCTCGTGTGGGCCGACGCGCCGACGCCGACCTGGACGCTGCCTGCCGTGGAGGCCACGCCGTCGACGAGCGTCCGCCTGCTCGGCGGCCCCGAGGTGCCGTGGCGGCGCACCGGCGACGGACTCGAGATCACGGTCCCGGCGGACCTCCCGCCCGCTCCGGCACGGGCCGTGGCCCTGCGGGACGTCCGGGCCCGCTGACCCCCGTCGCGACTCCCCGCTCGCCGGTCACAGCGAAGCCAGCAGGACCACGAGGTTCCAGGCCACCACCGCGGTGTAGACGCCGACCACCACCTGCAACCAACGCTCGACCTTCCCGTCCCGACCGGTGACCAGCACGGCCAGCGCCACGAGACCGACGCCGAGCGTCTTGACCGCCCAGCCCCACCAGGAGTCGATCAGCGGTGCCATGACCGGGTTGGCCTCCGCCGCGCCACGGGCGAGCAGGATCCGGGTCAGCACCAGGTCCACGCCGTTCAGCACCACCAGCGTCGCCAGCAGGGTCCACCGGTGCGACACGAGTCGTCGCGGCGACCAGCCGCGCCCGGACCGTGCCACGACGGATGAACGCCGCGACTCCTCGACCCGGTGGGGGACCTCCGGCACCACGTGCACGACACGCCTCCCGCCCCGCCTCCGAGCCCAGTGGACCATCGCCGAGCGGTGCACGCCAGAGGCGAAGGCCCCGGCACGCGGCAACCCCGCCGTGCTCAGGGCATCGTCGACAGCACGGTGCGCGTCGCGTCGTCGAGCCCGGCGGTGTCGACGAGTCGGCCGGCGACCGCCGCCACCAGGCTCGCATCCTCGACCACGACGTCGATGCCCTCGCCCCGTACGTGCGTGCCGCCGTCGACCACCGCGACGGCCAGGTCGGGCCTGGTCTCGGCGAGGGCGAAGCGGCTGAAGCGGGCGCGCCAGGCGAGGCGGTGGGTCGCTTCTGCGTCGGCCACCGCAACGCCCAGGTCATCGGCGTGGGTGGCGAGCTCGGAGGCCAGGTGGAACGCCTGCCACCGAACCGGGTACGGGCCGACCATGGTGGCCATGTCCCCACCGTCGCGCTCCCGCAGGCGGCGCCGGGTCTCCGCGTTCGCCGACCACCACTCCTCCACCACCACGTCCGCCGGTCGCTCGGCCCGCTCCCGCACGCCCAGGGCGTTGAAGGAGTGCACATCCGTCGCGCCCGCCGCGAGACCCCGTTCCAACAGCGGTCCCAGGGTGTCGTCGAGGCACGCGTGGTGGTACTCCTCCGTGGCGGCGAGGTGGGCGGCCAGGTCGCGGACGGACCAGCCGGCACAGCCCGAGGGAGCGGCCCAGGCGGCTTCGTCGAAGGTCGCCAGGTGACCGCGGATGCGACCCGCCTCCTCGTCGAGCAGATCGTAGGGATCGAGGCCGACCAGTTCGCGGTCGTCAGGGCGGGACTGCTCCGACATGCTGGCACCTCCCCGGGCGGGCGGGCGCCCGCACGCGGCCCATCGTGGCACCACCGATGGGCGTGCGCCACCGCCCGCACGCCGTGGCGCGACGTCAGCCGACCTCCGGGTTCACGTCGCGAACGTGAAGTCGTTGAGGTCCGAGATGGTGGCGAAGCCGTTGACGAACGCCTCGACGTCGGCGGCGGGCGGCTCCACCGTCGACGTGCAGTCCGACGCGTCGAGGGAGGTGGTGGTCGGGTCGGGTGGCACGTCGAGCAGCTCCCGGACCTCCCCCGTGGTGCACGTCGGGACGTTGAGGTTGTCGAACAGGTCCTCCCCGGCCAGCACCGCGTCCCGATGCTCGTCGATCCACTCCAGCACGAGCGCGACGGCGGCCGGGTAGTCCGGCTCATCCGCGAGCCCCTGGCTCACCGCCAGCGCCGGGATACCGCGGTCGTTCGCGGCCCGGGCAGCACCGACGGTGCCCGACAGGTTCACCGCGGCACCGATGTTCTGCCCGGCGTTGATGCCGGAGATGACGAGATCGGGCGCTTCCGACAGACCACCCTGGTCGAGCGCCCAGATGACGGTGTCGGCCGGGAAGCCGACGACGGCCTTGGCTTCGAAGCCGCTCGCCGTGGTGGCGTCGTTCACGGTGAGCTCGCCCGGCGTCGTCGACGATCCGGAGCCGCTCTTGTTCTCGTTCGGCGCCACGACGGTCACCTCCACGTCGGGCAGCTCCCGCAGGGCTTCGACCAGCGCGTCGATGCCCGGGGCGGCGACGCCGTCGTCGTTGGTCACGAGGATCCGCAGCGGTGCCGCCACCTCGGAGGTGCCCGAGGACGCAGCGGCGGTCGTCGACGTACCACCCGTCGACGGGGACTCGTCCTCGTCTTCGGAACAGGCGGCGACGCCCAGGAGGGCGACGAGTGCCACGACGGCGAGGATCGGACTCTTGCGGCTCACGGTGGTATCCCCCTGGTCGAGCGGCGACGGCTCAGCCTGCCACGCCGACCGAGCCCGCGGTGGTCGACCGGTGCGGTCCCCCACCGGACCGCTAGGTTGCCGGCCATGGACCCCTTCGTGAGCGCCACCGACCTCGCCGAGCGCATCCGGCTCCGGGAGGTGAGCCCGGTGGAGGCGGTGGAGGTGTACCTCGAACGCATGGACCGCCTCGACCCGGCGCTGAACGCCTTCTGCTTCCGAGACGACGACCGGGTGCGGGCCGAGGCCCGGGCAGCCGAGCAGCGACTGGCGACGGAGCCGACGGAGGAGCTGCCTGCCTTCCTCGGCGTGCCCATCCCGATCAAGGACCTGCACCCGCTCGCGGGCTGGCCGACCACCTACGGCAGCCGCGGATCGTCGCGGGACCCCTCGGTCCTCACCGACCCGGTGGTCCGACGACTGCTCGACGCAGGCTTCATCGCCACCGGCAAGACGACCGCGCCCGAGTTCGGCACCATCTCGTGCACCGAGAGCGCTGCGCTGGGCACCACCCGCAACCCGTGGCACACCGACCACACACCCGGCGGCTCCAGCGGCGGGTCGGCGGCCGCGCTGGCGGCCGGCCTCGCGCCCATCGCCCACGGCGGCGACGGCGGCGGCTCGCTTCGCATCCCTGCGTCGTGCTGCGGACTGGTGGGTCTCAAGCCCAGCCGCAACCGCGTCACGGAGCCGGTCCAGGTGATCGAGGGCCTCGCCACCCAGGGGGTGCTCAGCCGCACGGTCGCGGACACCGCCGCGCTGCTCGACGTGCTCGGTCGACCCGACCCGGCGGCCTGGCACAACGCCCCGCCCGCTGCCCGGCCCTATGCCGAGGTCGCCTCGCAGCGACCGCCGCGTCTGCGAGTCGCCGTCATGACGGCGCCGCCGATGGACCTGGCCGTCGACCGCTCCTGCGTCGACGCCGTCGAGCGCACAGCCGCGGCCCTCGAGTCGCTCGGCCACCACGTCGAGCCGGCGAACCTGGACTTCCCCGGCATCGACGAGCTGACGCTGGACTTCGGGCTGATCTGGAACACCGGCTCGGCGCTCTACCCCCTCGAGGACTGGGACGCCATCGAGCCGCTGAACGCGGCCCTGCGGGCCGCGGCCGGCGCCACGGACTCGCTCACCTACGTACAGGCCGTGGCCCGCATCCAACTCCAGCTCCGGCCGGTGGTGCAGCGGTTCGGCTCCGAGATCGACCTGTTGCTCACGCCGACCATGGCCGTGGAGCCACCGCGCTGCGGCACGGTCTGGGAGGGCGCCGACGTCGAGCCCCTGATGCCGCTGCTCAACTCGTTCCCCATGGCCATCTTCACGTCGCTGTGGAACGTGACCGGTCAGCCCGCCATCAGCCTGCCGGTGCACCAGGCGCCGAGCGGGCTCCCCGTCGGCGTCCAACTGGTCGGCCCGCCCTGGCGCGACGATCTCGTCCTGCAGGTCGGTGCCGAGCTGGAGGAGGCGTTGCCCTGGGTCGACCGACACCCGGCGCTGGCACGCACCTGAGCACCGCTCAGCGCACGGACAGCGCCACGCCGCGGGCGGTCTCCGCCACCTCGAGCCCGCAGGAGTCCACGACGGCCAGGATCCGGGCGATCCGGTCCGGTTCCAACGTGGTGCGCCATCGGTCCAGCGCGTCGGCCACGTCGGCTCGGGTCGTGGGACTCGGCCTGCCGACGCGCTCGACCAACTCGGCCGGCATCGGCAGGTCGAAGCGGTCGTAGAGCGGCGTCAGCACACCGCCCGGATCGAGACGGACCGCCTCGTAGGCGACCACCACCATGCCCGGGGGGGGATCGGCCAGCGGCACGAGCTGGTCGATCGCCCAACGAGCGGCGAGCAGCTCCTCGACCGCCGTCCACTCCGACGCGAGTCGCTCGAGGTGAGGGAAGCGCTGGCGGATCTGGGGCGGCAGCACGTTGTCCACCGTGGCACTTCGCACGAAGGGCGACCGGCTCGGGTCGGGACCGGAGAAGGCGAGCTGGGAGGCCACGACGGCGCACGGGTGGCGCACCAGGAGCACCGTGCGGTGCAGGCCGAGCCTGCGGTGCAGGAAGGGCAGCAGGCGGTTGATGCGGATCTCCTTGACCACCAGCCGTCGCGCCCGGAGGACCTCGCCCAGACGGACCCCGTCGGAGAGCCGCTCGCCGGAGGTGGTCCACGGGGTGAGCAGCTCGCCCCGCAACGCCGCTGCGACCACCGGGATCTGGTCCTCGGTGAGGGTCAGGCCGGCGAGCGCTGGCTCGTCGAGACCCGCCTGCGCGACCGCCGGCACCCGGACGGACGCCAGGGGTTCGAACAACCGTCCGACACCGGGCCCCGAGCCCAGCACGTCGCCGAGCCAGGTCGTACCGCTGCGACCCGTGCCGGCGACGAGCACGACATCGGCGGGGTCGAGGCGACGGACCCGCATGATCCCGGAGCCGACCTGGAAGCTCCGCCGGCGCAGCCCGTGACGGTGCCGCGCCCGGTACCGCAGGGCGGTGACGCCGCGCCCACCCAGCGTTCGGGCGCGCTCGAGCGAGGCCGGGATCACGGGCGCACCTGGCGATCCCCGACGCCGGTCACGGTAACGAGAAGTCGCGATCCGGATCCCGTGGGGGCATGGTGAACCCCGGTCCCGGCCGCCAGCGGCTGGTCCGGAGATCCTCGAGCACGTGGACCATGTTCAGCACGTCCTCCTCGTAGGAGAACCGTCCGTCGCCTGCGTAGAGCAACGTGGAGTAGCCGGACTGCTCGTAGGGGGATCCGTCCGCACGGCGTCCGGGGAGGCGCTGCGTCCACTTGACCACCACGCGATCACCGTCGATGGCGGTGAACTCGACCGGGAACTCCCAGTCCTCGAGGCCGAGCATGCTCTCCTCCAGGAACGACCGGATCTCCTCGATGCCCTGGATCCGTCCCCAGGCCGGAACGATGTAC
>JALOLF010000231.1 GCA_025456085.1 Acidimicrobiales bacterium | reverse complement strand
CGACTGCACCTTCGACGGGCAGAGCATCTACTCCAACGAGGTCCAGTTCGGGGTCGACAGCCCTGGCTTGGTGTCGGGCCTGCTCGTCGGCAGCGAGTGCACGATCACCGAGACCGGGAGCCAGGGAGCGTCCGTCGACCCTGCGTCCCAGACTGTCGTGCTCGAGGGGGACGACCCGGTGACCGTTGACGTGACGTTCACCAACACCTTCCCGGCCGGCTCGCTGAGCGTGCAGAAGGTCGTGGACGACGGTGGCACCGGCCTCGTGCCACTCGACACGGCCTACGACATCGACGTGGCGTGCCAGTTCAACGGCGCCGACCTCCCGGGCTATCCGACCACGGTGACCGTCGTCCCGGGCGACGGGCTTGTCGCCCTGCCCGGGCCGCTGCCGGTGGGAACGACGTGCGACCTGGCCGAGCCTGACCTCGATGGTGCGTCGAACGTCACCTTCACCCCGGACGGCACAGTGGAGATCACCGCGGAGAATCCGACCGTCGAAGTGACCGCCACGAACACCTACCCGACGGGGGTCTTCACGATCGAGAAGACCGTCGCCGGTTCTGGTGCGCCTCTGGTTCCGGCAGGAACGACCTTCACCATGGAAGTGCGATGCCAGTTCCCGACGGAGTTCCCCGCAGCAGGCCCCGTTCCTGGGTTCGACCCGTTGACACTGACGCTCGCGGGCGGTGACACCGTCGAGGTCGGGCCCCTGCCGATCGATGCGACCTGCACCGTGGCAGAGACCGACGCCGCTGGCGCCGAGTCCTCCGTCGTCACGCCTGATCGCGTCAGCGTTTCGCCGGAGGCCGGGGCCGTCGCGGTCGAGGTGGTCAACACGTTCACCGCCCCACCGGACAAGCCGCAGCCACCGCAGCCACCGCAGCCACCGCAGCCACCTCAGCCGTTCCCGCACCTTCCTGCCACCGGAGCCGGCAGCCTCGCGCCGCTGGCATGGGCAAGCGCGCTGTTGCTGACGGTCGGGGGGGTTCTGGTACTGACGACCCGGCGCCGCAAGACGACGTCGACCTGAGGCTCAGGCCAACCGCACCTCGACGAAGTCCCGTACCGGTCGGAAGCCGATCTGCTGGTAGATCTTGTTTGACGTCGGGTTGCCCAGGTCGGTGAACAGCACCACGTCGCGCGCCCCCGTCTGCAGAAGGCGGGACGACGCCGCGGCGGTGACGGCCGCGCCGAAGCCACGCCGCCGCCACGCTGGCGGCGTGTAGACCGGACCGATGCGCGCCACCCCGTAGCTGGGGCGTCCCATGCCGGCCAGCGAGACGGGCTCGCCGTCGAGGCACCACAGCACGTACCCGCCGCCCCGCCGGTGCAGGCGGTGCTCGATCGCCCGCGCCACCCCGCGGGTCGGCGTCCTGGCATCGGCGGAGAACGCGAGCGACCAGTCGAGCACGAGGTCGCGGTCGGACGGCTCCGCCAGGCGCGGGGCGCCGTCCTTCGTCGGCGGCTCCAGATCGTGCAGCCGGTACAGCCGGGTGCCGCGGGTATCGACAACGCTGACATCAGGGTGCAACCGCTGCCACCGGGTGACAGCCGCCGCCACCGCCTCGGTCTCGCCGTTCATGCCCGGTAGCACGGCGCTGCGGGCGTCGAGCGCCTCGGCGAGCGCCTCGGCGCCTTCCACCGGCATCGGCCCGAGGTACGGCGGCCACGCTCCGTCGTGCATAGCCAGCCCGACTGGCTCGTCGGCGTCCACCACGAGGTACCACCAGCACGGCTCGTCGCCCGGCAGGTCGATCTCGCGGGCGAGCACCGACGCGAGCACCGTGGTGCCGGCCGGGTCGGCCGCCAGCAGCGGTGCGGCGCGCTGCGCCACCGTCCGCGGCTCGTCGAGGGCCTCGACGTGCACGGGCGTCAGTCGTCGAGCGTGACGTCGACCGTAAGCACGCCGTCGCCGTTGGCCTCGAACGCGAAGTCGCCCCTCACGCGGCCGGCCGCGCGCAGGTCGGGCTCCACGGTCTGAGCGCGAGTGACCTCGCTCCCCGGGCCGCGCACGACGGCCGAGGCAAGCTCGGCTCGCATCGACAGCTTGCGCTCCGACTTCACCTTGCGCAGAGCCGAGAGCGTGACCGAGGCAGCGGTGAGCACCTCGGGGTCGCCCCTGCGTGCTGCCGCGGTCAGTTCCTCGCTGGTCGGCCAGACGGCCCGGTGAATCGAGCCCTGCTGCCACCACGACCACACCTCCTCCGTGGCGAACGGCAGGAACGGCGCGAAGAGCCGCAGCTGCACCGACAGCGCCAACGCAAGCGCGGCATGCGCCGAGGCCGCCTCGGCCTCGCCGCGTCCGCCGTAGGCGCGGTCCTTCACCAGCTCGAGGTAGTCGTCGCAGAACGTCCAGAAGAAGGTCTCGGTGGCCTCGAGGGCGCGCGTGTAGTCGTAGGCGTCGAACGCGCGCGTGGCGCGGTCGACCACCTCGCCGAGGGAGGCGAGCATCGCCTGGTCGAGGGGGTTGGTGACCGCGGCGGCGTCGTTGACGTGCGCCCCGAGCCCGAGCACGAACTTCGACGCGTTGAGGATCTTGATCGCGAGCCGGCGTCCGATCTTCATCTGGCCGACGTCGAACGCCGTGTCGGTGCCCGGCCGGCCGCTGGCTGCCCAGTACCGCACCGCGTCCGACCCGTGCTCCTCCAGCAGCCCCATCGGGGTGACGACGTTGCCCTTCGACTTCGACATCTTCTTGCGGTCGGGATCGAGGATCCAGCCACTCAGGGCCGCGTGCGACCACGGCAGCGCATCGAACTCCAGGTGCGCCCGCACCACCGAGCTGAACAGCCAGGTGCGGATGATGTCGTGGCCCTGGGGGCGCAGGTCCATCGGGTAGACGCGGGCGAACAGGTCGGGGTCGCGCTCCCAGCGGCTCGCGATCTGCGGGCTCATCGACGAGGTCGCCCAGGTGTCCATGATGTCGGGGTCCCCGACGAACCCGCCGGGGACCCCTCGCTGCTCCTCGCGGTACCCGGGCGGGCAGTCGGCCTGCGGGTCGATGGGCAGGCGCGACTCGTCCGGCGCGATCGGGTCGTCCCACAGCGGCTCGCCGTGCTCGTCGAGCTGGTACCACAGCGGGATGGGCACGCCGAAGAAGCGCTGCCGGCTGATCAGCCAGTCACCGTTGAGGCCGCCGACCCACGACTCGTAGCGGTGCCGCATGTACTCGGGGTGCCAGGCCAGCTGGCGTCCGCGCTCGAGCAGCGCCTCGCGCAGTGCGGGCTCGCGTCCCCCGTTGGTGATGTACCACTGGCGCGTGGTGACGATCTCGAGCGGCTTGTCGCCCTTCTCGTAGAACTTCACCGGGTGGGTGATGGGCCGCGGCTCGCCGTCCAACTCGCCGGACGCCGCCAGCAGCGTGGCCACCTGCTGCTTGGCCGCGTGCGCCGTCCTCCCCGCGATCTCGGCGTAGGCCCGCCGGCCGGACTCGGCGCTGATCCACGCCGGCACCTCCGGCAGCAGCCGGCCGTCCCAGCCGATCACGGGCCTCGTCGGCAGGGAGAGCTCCCGCCACCAGACCACGTCGGTGAGGTCTCCGAACGTGCAGATCATGGCGATGCCAGACCCCTTGTCGGGCTCCGCGAGCTCGTGCGCGACCACGGGCACCTCGACCTCGAACAGTGGTGAGCGCACCGTGCGGCCCACCAGCGCGCGGTACCGCTCGTCGTCAGGGTGAGCGACGAGAGCGACGCACGCCGGGATGAGCTCGGGCCGTGTGGTCTCGATCCACACCGGCTCGCCCCGGCCGCCGACAGCCGCGCCGTCCACCGTGTGGAAGGCGATGCGGTGGTAGGCGCCGGGCCTCTCCCTGTCCTCCAGCTCCGCCTGCGCGACGGCCGTACGGAACGTGACGTCCCACAGCGTGGGAGCCTCGGCCTGGTAGGCCTCACCGCGGCCGAGGTTGCGAAGAAAGGCGCGCTGGCTGGCCGCCCGGGCTGCTCGTCCTGCGCGGTCAGCTGCTCGCACAGCTCGACGAAGCGGCGCCGCGACAGCGGCACCTGCTCGGCGGGGTTGCTCGACGCCTTCGCCGGCAGCGCTGGGTCGTCGTCGTAGGCGAGCGAGGGGTCGCACCGCACGCCGTAGTAGTTCTGCACCCGGCGCTCGGTCGGCAGGCCGTTGTCGTCCCAGCCCATCGGGTAGAACACCTCGAACCCGCGCATGCGCTTGTAGCGGGCCACGAGGTCGGTGTGGGTGTAGGAGAACACGTGCCCGACGTGCAGCGAGCCCGACACCGTGGGCGGCGG
>JALOLF010000126.1 GCA_025456085.1 Acidimicrobiales bacterium | reverse complement strand
TGGGTGATCGCCCTCGTCGACCGCGTCGCCCTCACCTCGGTCAAGGACCGCCTCACCCGCCTCACCCTCGGCCTCTGACAGCCCCCCTTCCCGCCCCTCGCCTCCCACCCCTCCCGAAATCGCGCGTTTCCACGCCGGAGACCGACTCCGGCCGACCCGATTTGGCGAGGTGGGGGAGGACCGGGGTGTGCAAGGGTGGCGGATGGCCCGCACCGCCTGTCCCCTGGACTGCCCCGACACCTGCTCGCTCGAGGTCGCGGTCGAGGACGGGCGCATCACGCGCATCGATGCCGCCCCCGGCAACCCCTTCACGGCCGGGTTCATCTGCGCCAAGGTCCGTCGCCACGACCGGCGCGTCCACGCACCGGAGCGGGTCCACACGCCGCTGATCCGCACCGGGCCGAAGGGAGCCGCCGAGTTCCGGGAGACCTCCTGGGACGAGGCGCTCGATCTCGTCGCCGACCGGGTCCGCCGGGCACTCGACGTCGACGGGCCCGAGGCCGTGGTGCCCTACCTCTACAACTCCTCGGCCGGTGTGTTGGCCCGGGGCGGGCTCTCGGTGGACCTGTGGGAGCGCCTCGGCGCGGTCGACGTCGAGGCGACGATCTGCGCGTCCACGGCCGATGCGGCGTGGGCCCAGGTGTACGGCACCATGCCCTCGGCCGATCCCTTCGATCTCGACCACGGTCGGATGATCCTGGTGTGGGGTGCCAACCCCGGGATCAGCAACACCCATCTGCTGCCGCTGCTCGACCGGGCCCGTGCCCGGGGTGCCACCCTGGCCGTGGTCGATCCCCGTCGCACCGCCACCGTCCGGCGTGCCGACCTGCACCTGGCCCCGTTGCCCGGCACCGACGTGGTCGTGGCCCTGGCCATGGCGCACCACCTGGAACGGGCCGGCCTCCTCGACCGGGCGGTGCTCGATGCCCACGCCACGGGGGTGGAGGCCTATCTCGCCGCCGCGGCCGAGTGGTCTCCCGAGCGGGCGGCCCCCGTCGCCGGGGTGGCGGCAGGCGCCATCGTGGAGCTGGCCGAGGCCTACGCCACCACCCGCCCGGCGCTGCTGCGCGTGGGATGGGGCCTGGAGCGCAACCGCAACGGCGGATCCGGCCTCCTCGCCGTGCTGGCCCTGCCCCTGCTCGCCGGTCAGGTCGGCGTCCCCGGTAGCGGCGTGGTGGCCTCCCTCGACTCGCCGGTGCGCCGTCCCCGTGCGGGGCTGCGTCAGCCGGACGGCACGCCGGCGGCGCTGCCGGAGCGGACGGTGCTCAACATGAACCGCATCGGTGCGGCACTCGTCGACGGAGACGGCGGCGCGAGACCCACCGTGCTGTTCGTGCAGGGCGCCAACCCGGCCGTGACGGCACCCGACCAGCTCGCCGTGCTGGCCGGGCTCGCTCGGGAGGACCTGTTCTGCGTCGTGCACGACCAGGTCCTGACCGACACCGCCTGCTTCGCCGACGTGGTGCTGCCCGCCCCGACCCACTTCGAGGTGACGGATCTGGCCCCGTCCTACGGCACCCACACCCTGCAACGCGTGGAGCCCGTGATCGCCCGGGTGGGGGAGAGCCGCACCAACGACGAGGTGGCCGCGGCGTTGGCCGTTCGTCTCGGCCTGCCGGCCGAGCCCTTCGATCCCGACCCGGAACGGCTCCTCCCGGCGGCCGTGGCGTCGGGCGAGCCGCCCACGAGCGAGGACCCGGTGCGCATCACCGCCGAGCCGGGCACCCGGGTCGCCTTCCGGGACGTCTTCCCCGACCACGAGGGCGGTCGGGCACGCCTGCACGACCCGGCCAGCGAGCTTCCCCTGCCCCGCTACCGGCCGCCCGCCGACGACCGCTGGTCGCTGGTCCTGGTGAGCCCGGCGTCGAGTCGCACCGTCAACTCGCTGTTCGGCGAGCTGGACGCGTCGCCGGCCGTGCTGGCGCTGCACCCCGACGACGCCATCGGCCGCGGGATCCTCGACGGACAGCGCGTGCGGGTGTTCGACGATCGGGTCTCCATCGAGGTCCCGTGCCGGCTCGACACCGATCTGCGACCCGGGGTGTGCTCCCTGCCCAAGGGGCTCTGGCGGCGTCGGGTCGAAGCCGGGCTGACCGCCAACGCCTTCGCGCCGGCCACGCTGTCGGACCTGGGTGGGGGCGCGTGCTTCAACGACGCCCGAGTCGAGGTCGCCCCGGCCTGACGGCACAGGCCGCCCGGGGCCGAGGTGGCTGCGTAGACTCACGGCCACCCATGGAGATCACCTTCAACGCCTCGCCGAGGCCGACGCTCGGTGTCGAGCTCGAGCTCTGCGTGGTCGACCTCGAGACCCGGGAGCTCGTCGCGGCGGCCACCGAGGTGATCGAACGTCTGGAGGCGGCCCGGGGCGAGACGCCGCACCCGAAGGTGAAGCACGAGCTGTTCGAGTGCACCCTCGAGATCATCACCGGGGTGTGCGAGACGGTCGCCGAGGCCCGGGCCGACCTGCGGGAGAGCCTGGAGGAGGTGGCGTCGGAGCTCGCCCGTCGACGTCTCGGTCTGGTCTGCGCCGGCACCCACCCCTTCTCGCACTGGCAGGCCCAGCAGGTGAGCCCCTCGCCCCGCTACGCCGATCTGGTGGCGCGCATCGGCTGGCCGGCACGCCGGCTGGCCATCTACGGCGTGCACTTCCACGTGGGGGTCGACTCCGGTGAGAAGGCGGTGGCGGTGGTCAACGCGCTCGCCGTCCACCTGCCGGTGTTCGTGGCGCTGTCGGCCTCCAGCCCCTTCTGGCACGGGTTCGACACCAGCATGGCGTCGTGTCGCACCAAGGTCTTCGAGGCGCTGCCCACGGCGGGTCTGCCCCCCCGGCTGGCGAGCTGGGCGGAGTTCGAGTCGATGATGGACACCCTCGTCAACGCCCGGGCCGTGTCGTCCATCCGCGAGGTCTGGTGGGACATCCGTCCCCATCCCGACTTCGGCACGGTCGAGCTGCGGATGTGCGACGGCCTGCCCAGCCTCGACGAGGTGGCGGCGCTGGCCGCGTTGGCGCAGAGCCTCGTGGCCGACCTCTCGGCCCGCTTCGACGCCGGCGAGCAGCTCCCGGGGGCCCCGGAGTGGGTGCTGCGCCAGAACAAGTGGTTGGCGGCCCGCCACGGCCTCGACGCCGAGCTCCTCGTGGGTGAGGGCGGCGCGCTGGTCACGGCCCGCCAGGCCATCACCGAGCTCGTGGAGCAGCTCCGCCCCACGGCCGAGACGCTCGGGTGCGCCGCCGATCTCGAAGGCGTGCTGCGCATCCTCGAGGTCGGCCCGAGCTACGAACGTCAGCGCCGGATCGTCGACGGGGGCGGTACCCACGCCGACGTGGTCGACTCGCTCGTGCGGGAGCTGCACACGGGGCGGGACGCATGAGCGCGACCTGGCTCGACGACTTCCTCGCCGGGCACCGTGAAGAGCTCGTGGCCTTCCGGCGCCACCTGCACGCCTTCCCCGAGCTGAGCGGCGAGGAGTTCGAGACCACCGATCTCGTCGCCCAGCGGCTGCGGGCCGCCGGCCTCGAGCCCCGGCTCCTGTCGGGCGGCACCGGGCTGTGGTGCGACCTCGGCCCGGACGACGACGGCCCGTTGGTGGCCCTGCGAGCCGACCTCGACGCCCTCGCCATGGACGACGAGAGCGACGTGCCCTTCCGCTCGCGGCGGGCCGGGGTGGCCCATGCCTGTGGACACGACGTGCACACCACCGTGGTGCTGGGGGCGGGCCTGGCGCTCGCCCGCCGGCTGCGGCGGGGACGGGTGCGCCTCGTGTTCGAACCGGCGGAGGAGTCCGTCCCCGGCGGCGCAGTCGATGTCATCGCCGAAGGAGGTCTCGACGGCGTCGACGCCATCTTCGGACTGCACTGCGATCCGAAGCTGGACGTGGGCCACCTCAACGTGCGGCCCGGTCCCCTCACCGCGGCGTCCGACATCATCGAGCTGCGTCTGCACGGTCCCGGCGGGCACACCGCCCGCCCGCACCTCACCGTGGACCTGGTGGCGGTGGCCGGCACGGTGGCCGCCGAGCTGCCGGGGGTCGTGCGGGCGGTGGCCGGCAGCGACGAGCTGCTGTTGGTCTTCGGCTCGTTGCACAGCGGCGAAGCCGCCAACGTCATCCCCTCGACCGCGTTGCTGCGGGGGAGCCTGCGGACGCCGGACCGGGTGCTGTGGGACCGGGCCGAGGAGCTCGTCGACAAGGCGCTCGCCGAGCTGCTGGGCCCGACCGGGGCCGACTGGGAGCTGCACCACCGTCGGGGCGTCCCGCCGGTGGTCAACCACGAGCACGAGACGGCGGTGCTCGCCGCTGCCGCGGCTCGCGCCATCGGCTCGGGCAACGTCGGCACGGCCCCTCGGAGCTTCGGCGGCGACAGCTTCAGCTGGTACCTCGAGCGCGTCGCCGGCTCCTACGGTCGGCTCGGCGTGCACGACCCGTCGCTGGGTCCCGACCGGCTCGACCTGCACGCCAGCACCTTCACCGTCGACGAGCGGGCCATCGACGTCGGCGTGCGGGTGCTGGCCCAGACCGCCCTCGACGCCCTCGACGAGCTGTTCCAGGAGCCGGTGCGCGGGGTGCGCTGACGGTCGCCCTCGACGTCAGCCCTGCGACAGCCGATCTTCACGGTCCCGATACGCACCGTTCTCGGCGTCGCCGCCCGATCTGCCGATGGATCTGGTGCAGCGTCGGTGCAGAGGAGGTCCTGCGATGATCGAGACCACGGTGGCGGTGCGCACCAGATCGGCCCGTTCGGCGGTGTGGCTCGAGGTGAGCTTCAACGGGCGACGACCGCCCGAGGACCTCTACGCCGATCTGACCATGATCGGCTGGAACCCCTCGGCCTTCCCCCCGCCCCCCCGGGAGGCCATCGACTGGTCGACGCCCGATCCCACCACCGGTCAGCGCTTCACCGTGCGCGACTGGGTGGTCGAGGCCGACGTCGTGGCCGGCCCGCCGGGTGCCGGGCCACGGGGTCGTTGGACGCCCGCCGACGAGGCTGCGCACCTGCGCCCCCTGCTCGGTGTGCTGCACCGCCACGGCCTGCGACCCGCGGATCCCGACGGGCTGTTGCGCGCGGTGGCGGGCTCGGCGCCGCCCCTCCCGGTGGCCCCGCCACCCCCGGCAGCCCCACCACCTCCCGAGGCCGCGCCCGCGCCGTTGTCGGCGTGGTGGCGTACGGAGCTCGTCCTGCCCCCGGCCAGGCTCTCTCCGGTGCTCCGGGCGCTGGAGGAGCACGGCGCGGTGTGGCGCGGCGCGCAGCGCCAGGAACGGGTCGCGGAGCGCTACCGCGGCGCCGAGTACGAGCGGGAGCTCCCCGTGGTCCGGCTCGAGGTGTGGGTACCGGACGCGACCGCACGCGCCGCCGCGTTGGCGCTGGCCGACGCGGCCGGCGTGGACGCGCAGGACCGCTCCCGCGTGTGGCTCGAGCCCGTGGGCGACGGAGGTGCGGTCGGGATCGACGCGGTCCGCCCGGACTACCGCTGGGCGGGCTGAAGCTCGGTGGCGGCCGTGCCAGGGCTGGCCGTCGCCGTGGCGACGGTGGCCGTGGCGGTGCCCCGGGCCGGACCGCGGGATCCGCTTCGACGCACCGAGGCTGCCCGGCCGGGGCCCAGGACCAGGTAGGTGGTGAAGAACGCCACGGCCCCGAGGCTGGCCCACGCCGTCCAGGTCACCAACGGGTTCGAGGCGTCGGTGCCCGCGGTGAGCAGGTGGCCGGTGGCGAGGGCGAACACGCCGTAGCTGCTCAGGTGCACCACCCGCCACAGCTTGTGGGGCAGGCGCCGCTTGGCCAGCGAGGTGAGCTCGACGGCGACCAGGAGCCAGAAGGCCACGACACCGGCCGCCACCGCAGCGGGCTTCCACGACGAGGCGAAGGGCACGAACAGCTCCGTGGGACCGAACGTGACGTAGCTGTCGGCCCACAGGCCGACGAGGTGAACCCCCGTGAACACCACGGTCAGCCCCCCGAGGAAGCGGTGCAGGTCCAGCAACCACGGCGCCGTGGGCTTGCGGCCCAACGCCCGTGACGAGAGCGCCATGCCCCACAGCACGGAAGCCGTGGCCAGCGCCCACGCCACCAGCCCGCTGGCCCGGGCCACGTACCACCACGTCTGCGTGCTCATCGGGGACCTTCCTCCTGGAGCTCGAAGCGCTCGAAGCCGAGCGTGCGCACCTCGGTGCCGTCGGCGCCGAGCAGCAGACCGCTGGCACCGCTCGCAACGAGCAGCGCCACGCCGTCGACGAGGCCGGCCACGAAGGCGCTCTTGGCGAGGATCTCGGCCCACATGGCCTCCGCGGCGAGCACCGTCACGGCGAGCAGGTCGCTGCCGGCGGGACGGCCCGTTCGGGGGTCGATCAGGTGATGGACCCGGTCGTCGCCCACCAACCAGTGGCGGCGGTTGTTGCCGCTGGTGGTGACGGCCCCCTCGGCGAAGGCGACCCGCGTGTGGTCGCGCTCGACGGTGAGGGGATCGGCCACGCCGACCTGCCAGGCGATGCCGTCGGGCGGGGTGCCCCGACCGGCCACGTCACCGCCGAGCGCGGCGAGAGCACCGTCGGCACCGGCGTCGACCATGACCTGTGCCGCCAGATCGGCGGCGCGCCCCTTGCCGATGCCGCCGAGGTCGAGGCGGATCCCGGCCGGCAGGCGTACCGTGCACGTCGCGGGGTCGAGCTCGAGGCCGGCGCAGCCCGGTGCCGGGGTGGCGGGGTGTGCCGTGCGGGCGGGGAGACGAGCGCCGCGGAGCTCCTCGAAGGAGCGGTCGTAGCCGACGGCCAACAGCGAGGGGAGCACCGTCGGATCGAACAGGCCGGCGGTGAGGTGCCAGGCCTCGACGGCCGACACGAGCAGGGCGAAGGTGTCGGCGGCCACGACGACCGGCAGACCGCCGGCGTCGTTGAGCCGGCTCAGCTCGCTGTCCGGGCGGAAGCGCGACCAGCGCTGCTCGAGGTCGACCAGCACGGCCGACCCGGCGTCGAGGGCGTCGTGGGCGACGGCTCCCTCGCCGAGCGCCACGAGCTCGGCGTCGCAGCCCATGATCCGCAGCGTCCGTGCCGTGGTCGGCGCCTCGTCGGCAGCCGGCCCGATGTCGAGCACGGCCGAGGTCGTCACCGTGATCACCCCGTGCTGCTCGACCGGGCGGTCGTGGTCGTACGCGGCGCGGGCTGGGTCGGCGGCGGGGTGGCGGGGCGGACCTGGGTGGCCGGTGCGGGTGCAGCCGGGCTCGCCGACGCCGACGAGCTCGACGCCGAGCCGCTCGAACGGCCCCCGCTCGTGCCCGTCGACGGGCTCCCTCCGCCGCTCGGGGCACCGGACGGGACGGCGCCGGTCCCGTCGACGACGTGGCGTCGGACCACCACGATCGTGGTGGGCGGTGCGGTCGTCGCGGGCGCGGTCGTGGCGGTGGAGGAGGGTGGCGGCTCGACGTCGGGGGTGGCGCCAGCGGCTCGTTCCAGCCAGCTCGCGGCACCGCCGTCGGATCCGGTCGTGGCGTTCGCGAGCGTCGGGTCGACGACGATGCCCTCCGCACCCGCCGCCTGCTCGCCGGTGGCGGTCTGGTCCGCACGGGCCGAGAGCCCCATGGCGGCGATCAACGCGAACGTGGCCGAGGTGCTCGCACCGGCGACCACGATGCGCCCCACGGCGGCGGGGCGGCGGCGGGGCCTCGACGCCGGGGTCGGGGCCGAGGGCACCGAGGCGGGACGTCGCTCAGTCATCGTCGTCCTCGTCCTCGTCGTGCTCGTCCTCGGCGTGCTCGTCCTCGTGCTCGTCGTCCTCGTCGTGTTCGAACTCGTCGTGTTCGAACTCGTCGTCGTCGAAGGAGGTCGACGCCCTCGTGTCCTCGGTGCGGGGCGCGGCCGCCGGCGTCGAGGGTGCGACCTCCACCGGTGCAGGGGCGAGGGCGGCATCCGGTGCGACCTGGGCGGCGGCGGCCTGCTCGACCCAACCGCCCGACCCCCCGGAACCTCCCGAACCGCCCGCCGAGACGTATTCGTCGACGTAGACGATCGTGGTGGTGGGTTCGGCGGGCACCGTCGAGGTGCTGGCGGCGGTGCTGACGGTGGTCGAGGGCTCGACGGACGCCGCCAGGTCCACCGCGTCGAGCTGCGGCTCGGGGGTGGCGCCCGTCAGGGTGGCCGAGAGGGCCGCGGCGCCGGCGGTCACCGACAGCGCGAGCGCGCCAGCGAGGGCGAGGGCACGACGACGTTCCATGGAGGGCCTCCAGCGATCGGGGATGCACCGACCGTACGGAGGACCATCTCAGGTCCGGGTGAGGGAGACGTTAAGAGAACGCTAGGAGCCCGCGTTCGGAGCCGATCAGTACTGGTCGAACGTGGCCCGGAACCGCTGGCCGACCGCCTGGGACTGGGCCATGCGGGTGTTGAAGGTGTGCATGGCCTGCCGGAAGGCCTCGCCGTTGATCCCGTTCTGCTCGGCGACGGCGATGATGCCGGCCTCGTCGCTCACACCCTGGCGCTGGGCGACCTTGGCGATCCAGCCGTAGTGCTCGATGGTGATGCCCTGGACCGGCTCGAACAGCGGGTCGTCGGGAGCCAGGGGCTTGTTGCTGGGCCCGCCGAAGATGGCCGGGTCGTCGGGGGCGTAGCCCTGCTGGACGGCCGCGGCCTGTTGCGCGGCCATCTGCTGGCCCAGCTGCGGGTTGGCCATGGCCTGCTGCACCTGGGGGTCCTGCATGGCCTGTTGCATGGCGGCCTGCATGGCTGCCGGGTCGTTCATCTGCGCCTGCATCTGCGCCGCGTAGGCCGCCGGGTCGACGCCTCCCTGGACGGGGACCCCGGGCTGGTACTGCGGCGGCTGCGGCGCCGCCCCGGGGGGTGCGCCGAGGTACTGGCCCATGGCCTGGGGCTGGGCACCCTGGGGCTCGTCGTCCTTCTTCTTCTTGCCGAACAGGCCCATGCCCATCTCCCTCTGCGACGTCGACACCCGATCGTGCGAGCGGCCAGAGCGTAGCCGTGGCGACCCGACCTGTCGCCGGGTGCGCGCCGCCGGCCCGGCGTGGTAGCAACGAGGCGCCGCCGGGATCCGGGAGCGACCCGTCGGGGAGGAGGCGACGTGGCGACGTCGGTGCGCCTGCCGCAGTGGGGCATGGGGATGCAGGAGGGCACGATCCTGCGCTGGCACAAGCGTGAGGGCGACGACGTCGAGGAGGACGAGCCGCTCTGCGACGTGGACGCGGCCAAGACCGAGCAGGCGCTCGAGTCGCCTGCGTCGGGCGTGCTGGCCCGCATCCTGGTGGCCGAGGGCGAGACGGTGCCGGTGCTCACGGAGCTCGCGGTCATCGTGGAGCCGGGCGAGGAGCTCCCGGCATGATCCCCGCCGACGACCAGCGCCTCGAGGCCTACCGCCGCATGGCCCGCGCCCGCCGTTTCGACGAGGCGGCCGTCACGCTCCACAAACGGGGCGAGATCCCCGGCGCCATCCACGCCTCCATCGGCCAGGAGGCCACGGCGGTGGGGATCTGCCTGGCCCTGGGGCCCGACGACTACCTGTCGGGCAACCACCGCTCCCACGCCCACCCCATCGCCAAGGGCGCAGCCCTGGGCCCGCTCATGGCGGAGCTCCTGGGTCGCGCCGACGGGGTGTGCAGGGGCAAGGGCGGCTCCATGCACCTGGCGGACGTCTCGATCGGCAGCCTCGGCGAGTCGGGCATCGTGGGGGCGGGCCTACCCGTCGCCACCGGGGCCGGTCTCGGCGCGCAGGTGCTCGGCCAGCCACGGGTGTCGGTGTGCTTCTTCGGAGACGGTGCCGCCAACCAGGGCACGTTCCACGAGTCGCTCAACCTGGCCGCCATCTGGTCGCTGCCGGTCGTCTACGTGTGCGAGAACAACCGCTACGCCGCCACCACGCCCAGCGCCGCGGTCAGCGCGGTGGCGTCGGTGGCCGAGCGCGCCGCGGCGTACGCCATCCCCGCGGTCACGGTCGACGGCCAGGATCTCGACGCGGTGCTGGCCGCGGGCCGTGCGGCCGTGGCCCGCGCCCGTGCCGGCGACGGACCCACGGTGATCGAGTGCCTCACCTACCGGTTCCGTGAGCACGCCGAGGGTCTGCCCATCCCGGCCGACTACCGCGACGCCCACGAGGTCGAGACCTGGTCCGCGCAGCGCGACCCGCTGGTGCTGTACCGGGCGCGGCTGCTCGAGGAGGGTGCGGTCGATGCGGCGACCCTCGAGCACATCGACGCCGAGGTGGCGGCGGAGGTGGCGGACGCGGTGGCCTTCGCCCGGGCCAGCCCCGTGCCCGACCCCGCCTCGGCCTTCGAGGACCTGTGGGCCACCCCGATCGCCCGGACTCCGGCTCCGCCGGTGGCGGTGCCCGAGAACGGCGACCACGAGTCGATCTACCTGCTGGCCGCCGCCGAGGGCATCGTGGAGGAGCTCCGGCGCGACGACCGGGTGATCCTGCTCGGCGAGGACATCGCCCTCTACATCGGGCGCGACGGCCTCGAGGAGTTCGGGCCCCGGGTGCGGGCCACGCCCATCTCCGAGAACGGGTTCGTGGGCGCCGCCATCGGCGCGGCCCTGGTCGGGTGTCGTCCCATCGTGGAGCTCAGCATCGCCAGCTTCCTGCTGCTGGCCACCGAGCAGGTGGTCCACCAGGCGGCCAAGCTGCGCACCATGACCGGCGGCCAGGTCCGGGTGCCGGCGGTGTTCCGGGTCTCGATGTGGCACAACGGGGCCAACGCCGCCCACCACGCCGACCGGCCGTATCCGATGTTCATGAACGTGCCCGGGCTCAAGATCGCCGTGCCGTCGACCCCCTGGGACGCCAAGGGCCTGCTCAAGGCCGCGGTGCGCGACGACGACCCGGTGCTCGTCTTCGAGGACAACGACCTGTGGCTGCGTTCGGGCCCGGTCGGTGGCAGCGACGACCTCGTGCCCTTCGGGCAGGCGGCGGTGCGCCGTCGGGGCCGCGACGTCACCGTGGTGGGCATCTCGGCCAACGCCGGGCACGCCCTGGCCGCCGCCGAGCAGCTCGGGGGCGAGGGCATCGACGTCGAGGTGATCGACCCGCGCACGTTGGTGCCCCTCGACACGACCACCATCCTGGAGTCCGTGGCCCGCACCGGGCGGCTGGTGATCGCGGATGCCGCTCACCGCACGTGCAGCGCGGCCAGCGAGATCGCCGCCCTCGCCGCCGAGGAGGTGTTCGAGTCGCTGCGGGCACCGGTGGTGCGGGTCACGACGCCTGATGTGCAGATCCCGTTCAGTCCGGCGCTGGAACGCCCCCTGTACCCGGACGCCGAGCGCATCGCGGCCGCCGTGCGGCGCGTCACCGTCGGACTCGGGTAGTCGGCTACTCGTAGGCGACGACCGGTGGGAGCAGCCCCGCCATCCGGGCCTGTGCCTGCTCGACCAGCCGGGCGGGGTACCCGGGGTGGGTGAAGGCCAGGAACCGGCCGGCACGTACGGCCTCGACGACGACGCCGGCCACCTCGTCGGGGTGGGCGCCCCGTCCGGTCGTCTCGGTGAGCATCTGCTCCACGAACTCGGCGTCGGGGGTGGCCCGCCCGGGCAGGTCGGCCGGCCGGTTGCGGGCCGACGTGGCGATGCCCGTGTCGACCGCGCCGGGGCACAGCGCGGTGACCCCGATGGGGGCGCCGACCGCGGCCAGGTCGTGGGCCAGCGTCTCGGTGGCCGCGAACGCCGCGAACTTGGAGATCTGGTACGCACCGGCGTACGGGGCGTCGAACAGCCCGGCTGCGGACACGGTGTTGACCACGTGGCCCTCGTCGCTGCCGGCCAGCATGCGGGGCACGAAGGACCGGATGCCGTGCAGCACCCCCCACAGGTTGACGCCCAGCACCCAGGTGAAGTCCTCCAGCGGGCGCTCCCACAGCAGGCCCCCGGCGAAGACGCCGGCGTTGTTGCACAGCAGGTGCACGGCGCCGAACGTGTCGTAGGAGGCCTCGGCCAGCTCCTCGACCTGGCGGGGGTCGGCCACGTCGCACAGCCGGGTGGTGAACTCGGCTGCCGCCGCGCCGAGCAGGTCGGCGGTCTGCTCGAGGGTCTCGGCCTCGACGTCGGCGGCCACGACGCGCATCCCCTCGCCGGCGAAGCGCAGGGCCAGCGCCCGACCGATGCCGCTGCCGGCACCGGTCACGACCGCGACGCGTCCCTCGAGGTGCTCCACGACTCAGTGCCCGACCGTGATCGACACGGGCACCGCGGGTGACCCCGCGAGCGGGAGGGTGGCCCGCTCGGCCGCCGCGATGCCGGACCAGTCGGTGGGGTCGAGCGGCCCAGCGGCGGGGCGGACCTCCACCGGGATGCCGGTGAGGTGCGCCATGCCCGAGGCCGGGTCGATGCGGTCGGGGCCGTCGGGCGCGAGCAGGTTCACG
>JALOLF010000027.1 GCA_025456085.1 Acidimicrobiales bacterium | reverse complement strand
GTCGCTTCGTCGCCGCCGGTCATCGTTGGCGTCGCCGCATCTGGCTGCAAGCTGCGCTCTCGCGGTCGGCTTGTCATGGAAGTCGGCCGGTGCTCAGCCGGAGGCAAGGGTGCGCCCCTCGAACGCTGGCTCCCTTGACAATCAGCGTCCCGATGCTTGCCACTTGAGCTTCCATCTAGCGGGAAGGTTTATGGTCATCGCACCCTCTGACATGAGACGCAGGACTGACCCCCCGATGACCTCTGAAACGCTCTTGAGCATCTCCCCGCCGACGCGCCCCGGCCGGCTATCGCTTCTATGACAGGGAGGCTCTCGAGCGACTCACCTTCGTCGAGACCACGCACCGTCTCGACATCGCCCTCGACGGGCTCCGAGAGGTCTTCGCCTCTCGAGACTGCGGCGACCAGCCCTACGACTACAACCGGAGCGTGCTCCGCTGCGAGGTTGCTGAAATCGACCGACGCCACAGCGAGCTCGCCGCCCCGAGCGGCGAGCTGGCGGCACTTGAGGATCTCGTCAGCCAGATCCCCGGACCCCACCCCGACACCTCCGGGGCCACCCACCACGTCCGGCAGCGAGAGCAGGCACTTCCCACGTCGGCCAGGGGGAAGGGATGAGTTTGCTCGGCACCGATCTCTCTTCATCACCGAGTTCGGCTTCGCCAACCGGTTCCGCAGCGGGTCCCGCTCCGGGTGATCCAGCTCCTACGCTCCTCCGGCCAGTTCCGTCGCCTGTTCTTTGCACACTCCGTGTCGCGCGCCGGGGACGCGTTCAACACGGTCGCGTTGGCCGTATTGGTGTTCGACCTCACCGGGAGCGGACTCGGGGTCGCCGGTGCCGTGATGTTCGAGGTCCTCCCCGTCCTACTCTTCGGGCCGGTAGCCGGGCTGGCCGCCGACAGGATGGCCCGGCGACGACTCATGGTCAGCGCAGACCTGCTGCGTGCCGCTGTTGCCCTTCTCCTCGTAGCGGTGTCCGACTCGGTCGGCGTCGCGTACGCGGTGGCCTTCGGGTTGTCGACCGGTGCGGTGCTGTTCAACCCTGCAGCCGGCTCGCTCCTGCCCGAAGTCGTCGGTGACGACGAGATCGTTGAAGCGAACAGTGCGATGTGGACTGCAGCGGTGACCGCCCAGATCGCCCTGGCGCCTCTCGCCGGCTTGGTCATCGCTGCTTGGGGGGTCAAGGCAGCGTTCGCCATCAATGCGGTGACCTTCGTCCTCTCTGCGCTCGTCCTCATCGGCCTTCAGGCAGGCCGCACCCCAGCTGACATCGCCGTGCGGGGCTGGGACGGCGTGCTCGCCGGGGTCCAAGCGGTACGAGCCGACCCACTGCTCAAACGATTGGCGGTCGTCCAGGTCCTGGCCTCGATGTCGGCCGGAGCCACCGGCGGCCTGCTCGTCGTGCTCGCTGAGCGGTGGCTCGGGGTGGGCGCTGGCGGCTTCGGCTCGCTGCTGGCGGCCATCGGGATCGGTGCGGCGCTCGGTCCGCTGCTGTTCCGAAGGTTCATCCGCGCTGGCGACAAGCGCTGGCTGTTCGGACCCTTCGCCGTTCGTGGTGGGGTCGACCTGACCCTCGCCGCCGTCGGCAACCCATTGGTCGCCGGTGCTGCCTTGGTGGCGTACGGGATCTCGACCTCCACCGGGATGGTCGCCTACCAGTCGACGCTCCAAACCCTCGTGCCCAGCACGACCCGCGGTCGGGCCTTCGCCTTCTACGACGTCCTCTGGAACAGCGCCCGATTGCTTTCCCTCGCGGTCGGTGGCGTGATCGCTGAGCTGGTCGACGTCCGCCTCGTCTACCTCATCTCAGCGGTCCTGCTGGCCGTGGCAGCCACCGTCGGCCTCACGACCACGCTCCCTCGAGGACACGATCCCGCGGCAACGCACAGACAAGAGTGACAGCCCGGTGAGATGGTCGCTTCCCTTGGGAGCCCGTCGCAGGCACCATGGCAACTCAGAGCGTCACGAAAGGCTCGATGCCACCGTCGGTGAACGACAGCACCTCCAGACGGCCGTTCTCGGGCCCCATGCCTGGGGCGTTGGTCGGCATGCCGGGGACCGTGATGCCGTCGACGGCGGGCCGAGACTCGAGCAGCATGTCGATGGCCTCGACTGGCACGTGGCCTTCGACGACGTAGCCACCGACATCAGAGGTGTGGCAGCTGGATCCGTCGTTCGGGACCTGCCGCTCGGCTCGCACGGCGGACAGGTCATCGAAGATCACAGATTCGACGTCCCAGCCGTGGCGGCGCAGGTACTCTTCATACTCCTTGCAGCACCCGCAGGTCGGGGTGCGGTGCACGACGACGGTCCCTGCCGCTGCGCTTGGTTGCGGTGCGCTAGCGGCAGTATCGGCCGGTTCGCCGCTCGAGCAGCTCGCAGTGACGAGTCCGAGCACGGCCGCGGCGATGAGCCAGAAGCGGACCCGGGTAGGGCGGCGGGTGGTCGAGTTCATGGTGGGTCGTCTCCTGTATCTGGCGGTTGGCGGATCGTTTCGACGACCCGGCCTGACCTGCTTCTGGGTCTCACTGTGGTGCGCCGGACCTGGTCGGCAGGCGAGATCGTCTCCCACCGCGCACTTCCGGTGTGGCCGGTCAGCCTGCCGGGGCGGCCATCCCGATGACAACCGGCTGCTCGTCACGTGCGCCTGCAACGGCGCTGCTCGCGCGACACAGCGTCATGTCATGGGCTGGCCCGAGGCCAGCTCACGCGGGTCCGCAGGCATCCGATCACTCAGCGGCACGGGGGCGGGCCGGCGACGGCCAGCCCGGACGCCGTTGGCGATGACGACGATCTCGGCGAGTTCGTGGACAGCGACGACGGTGGCCAGACCGAGTACTCCGAAGGTGGCGAGGGGGATGAGAGTCAGCAGGATCAGGCTGGACAGTGCCAGGTTCTGGCGCATGATGCGCCCGGCCCTGCGGCTGTGGGCGAGCGCTTGGGGCAGCTGGTCGAGGTGATCGCCCATGAGCGCCACGTCGGCGGTTTCGATGGCCACGTCGCTGCCGAGGGCGCCCATGGCGATCCCGATGTCGGCGGCGGCGAGGGCGGGAGCGTCGTTGATGCCATCGCCCACCATCGCCGTGCGGCCGTGGGTTTCGAGGGCTCGCAGCTGCTCGAGCTTCTGCTCGGGCAGGAGCTCGGCGTGGACCTCGTCGACCCCGGCGGCGCGCCCGAGGGCTGCAGCGGTGCGCCGGTTGTCGCCGGTGAGCATGGCGGTGCGCCGCACACCGAGGTGGCGGAGCCGGTCGAGGACCGAGGATGTCTCGGGGCGCAACTCGTCGCGGATGGCGATGGCGCCGAGCACCGAGCCCGCTCGTTCCACGAGCACGACCGTGCAGCCGTCGGCCTGCTGGCGAGCGACCACCGGCTCGAGGGAGCCCGGCTCGATGAGCTCCGGGCTCCCGAGGCGAAGCGACGTATCGCCGATGCGGCCCTGCAGGCCGCGTCCGACGAGGGCGTGCACGTCCTCGGCGGGCACCGGGGGCGACGGGGACGCGGCCAGGACGGCGCCGGCCAGGGGGTGGTCGCTGCGAGCCTCGAGGGCGGCGGCGACGCTCAACACCTCCTCGGCGGTCCGCCCGGAGCTGGGAGTGATCTCGACGACGGTGGGCTGGTTGCGGGTGAGGGTGCCGGTCTTGTCGAAGGCCACGACTTCGATGGTGGCGAACGTTTCGAGCGCGGCGCCGCCTTTGATCAGGACCCCGAAGCGGGCGGCGGCACCGACGGCGGCCACCACCGTGACCGGCACCGAGATCACGAAGGCGCACGGTGCAGCGGCCACGAGCACGACCAGGGAGCGGCTCAGCCATACCTCCGGGTCGCCGAGCAGTGAACCCATCAGGGCGACGGCAGCGGCGACCACGAGGATTCCGGGCACCAGCGGGGCGGCGATGCGCTCGGCTAGCCGTTGGGAGTGGCCCTTGCGTTCCTGGGCGTCCTCGATGAGGTGCACGACCCGTGCCAGGGAGTTGTCCTCGGTGCGGGCGGTGACCTGGACCTCGATGGCGCCGGTGCCGTTGATCGATGCGGCGAGGACCTCGTCGCCCGGCCCGACCTCGACCGGGATGGACTCCCCGGAGATGGCCGAGAGGTCGAGCGAGGTGGTGCCGCGCAGGATCGTGCCATCGGTGGCGATCCGTTCGCCGGGTCGGGCCAGCAAGATGTCGCCGAGCACAAGGTCTTGTGGGGCGATGACGACCTCGTGGCCGTCCCGCTCGACGGTGACCTGGGGTGGGACGAGATCGAGCAGGGCGCGCAGCCCTCGCCGGCTGCGGCTGAGGGCGTACTCCTCGAGCGCCTCGGAGATCGAGAAGAGGAAGGCAAGCATCGCCGCCTCCCCGAGCTCACCGAGCAGGACCGCGCCCACCGCCGCGATCGTCATCAACAGGCCCACACCGAGGCGGCGTTGGAGCAGGCCGCGCAGCGCTGAGGGCACGAACGTCGAACCACCCACGACGAGAGCGGTCACGAGCGCCCAGGTTGACGCTGAGTCCTGACCGGCGGCGCCGAGGAGGAGACCAGCGGCGAGCAGAGCACCCGCCAACGCCGAGGTCCGCACGTTGTGAGCGGCGAGGAAGCTCGGCGGGGCCTGGTCGGGTGCACCCGACCACACGAGAGGCGCGGGCGCTGGCGGTCCGCAGCAAGCATCACCCATCTCGACGACCCCCCATGAGCTGGTGGGTGCACAAGTCGATCGCTGCCCCGTTGGCCCGCAAAAGGTGCTCGGCGGCCTCCAACAGCTCCGCCACCTCGGGCGTACCCAGCCGGTAGAAGACCTGGCGACGCTCGCCGGGCCGGTCGAGCACCAAGCCGCACCCCTTCAGGCACGCCAGATGGCCCGACACGTTGGACTGGGAGCTGCCGACTGCGTCCACCAAGTCCTTCACCCGCCGCTCACCGTCGAGTAGATGCAACAGGATCGACAAGCGGGTGGGATCGGCGAGGCCTCGGAAGAGCTGCGCCGCCGCAACCGCCGCCGCCGACGGCTCGATCATGGTCATGAGGTGATGTTATCGTTCACCACCGATCATGTGGGCCACGTCGTGGATCTTCGACGGCCTGCACCGATCGACCCGTTGATTCGTCGACCGTGCGTCCCGTCGGCCTTGGGACCAGTGTGGGCCTGCTTCCTCAATCCCTTCAAGCGTATGAGGCATCGATATGGGCAATGAGCTCGCTCTCGGCTACGTGTTCGGGTTGGGCATGGTCGCGGTGTTCAACCCGTGCGGGTTCGCCATGCTCCCGGCTTGGATCGCGTACTTCCTCGCCTCCGACGACGACGAGACTGACGCCAACCGCAGCGTGCTGCGGTCGTTGCTCGTGGGTGGTGTGCTCACCGCCGGGTTCGTGGCAGTGTTCTTGGTTCTCGGCGTCGTCATCCAGCTGACCACCTCCAGCATCGTCGAAAAGCTGCCGTGGTTCTCCATCGTCGCCGGGATCGCCATGGTGGTGCTCGCAGGCGTGCTGGCCACAGGGCGTGAGCTGCGGGTGCCCCTGCCGTTCGTCGTCCGGGCTCCGAGGTCGCGCTCGCTGCCGTCGGTGTTCGGTTTCGGCGTCTCCTACGCGTTCATCTCACTCGCCTGCACCATCCCGTTGTTCCTCGCCACGGTCACCACCAGTCTCACCGGCGGCAGCCCCGCGACCGGCATCCTCCACTTCGTGGCCTACGCCTGTGGCATGGGTGTGATCCTCACCGCACTGACCGTCGCCCTCTCGCTCGCCCAAGCCACGTCGCTTCGACGGGTGCGCCGAATCCTGCCCCACATCCGCCGCCTCGCCGCCGTGCTACTTGGGCTCGCCGGCGCTTACGTGGCGTACTACGGCTGGTACCAGCTGGAAGTTTACGACGGCAACACCGACGCCGGGGGCCCCGCCCAGGTGGCGTACGACTTGAGCGCCCGGATGGCGGATCTCATCACCACCACCGGCTCGGTGCGCATCGGACTGCTCGCTGCCCTCGGCGTATCGGGCAGCGCCCTGATCGCCTTCTTGAACCTCCGCGCCCGCCGCCCACCGCCCAGATCTCAACCCGAGGGCGAGACCCGCCCACAGCGGGTCCAGCCATGAGCGGGTAGCACGCAGGCGGTAGTCAAGTTCCGCCCCAGCTGGCCTCACCTACCGGGTCGAGATGCCGGACATCGACGCTCTCGTCGAGATGTCATGAGCGCCTGACGGCCATCGGCGTGAACGTCCCAGACGACGAATCGTGGCCGAGGCGGAGCGGCGCCGCTGCGGAAGATCGGAAGCACGTCAAGCAACGCAGCGGTTGGTCGGCGGTTCAGCCACCCAGGACCGCAGAGATGAAGACGAACAGGACGAACCCCGCGATCAGCGCGAGGGTGGATCGCCGACTGTCGGATGTCGTTTCGTGGGCCTCGTGGATGACGTCTTCGAAGGCAGCGACGGTGTAGAGGCCGGCGGCGGCGATGAGGGCGCTGTACTGCCAGGCGTCGGGGCGGGTGCGCAGAACGAGGAAGCCGATCACCGCAGCGACCACGGCGGGGACAAGCGACGCAGCGGTGGCGAAGAGTCGAGTGGTCCTGGGGGTGTCGTTGGCCCGGAACGTCGAAAGGGAGGCGAAGCCTTCGGGAATGTTGGCGATGATCTGGCCGATGGCGAGCGTGATCCCGAGGTCGGCAGAGACGGCTGTGCCGGCACCGATGAGGAGGCCGTCGCCGAACAGGTCGGTGGCCACAGCGAGGAAGATCATCCACACCCGGCCGGACCCTTCGGTTCGCTTGTCGACCATCGTCTGTGCGCCGAGGTAGGCCAGCCCGCCGATCGCAAAGGCAATGCCGACGGTCCAGCGGGACAGAGAGTCGAGTGCCTCGGGAAAGACCTCAACTGCAGCGATGGCGATGACGATGCCGGCAGCGGCGTGCAGTGACCAGTTCAGCCATGCTTTGGAGCGGGGTGCGAACTCTGCGAGAAGCCCGCCGGCGGCGACACCGACACCGGGCAGCAGGGCCAAGACCAGGACGGTCGAAAGGTCAGGCATCGTCGGTCTGGTGAACTGACTCGACCGGCACCGCCGATTCATGACGCAGGCTGCCGAACAGAATGAGGATGATCCCGACGGTGAGGGCGGCGTCGGCAAGGTTGAAGACAGGCCACCAGCCGAGGTCGAACAGGTCGACGACGCTGCCGCCGACGAGGCGGTTTGCGAGATTGGCAGTGCCGCCTCCGACGACGAGACCGGCGCCGATCGGACCACCCAGATGCCCATGCCAGGCGGCGACCGCCACGACGGCGACGACCGTCCCGGTGATGGCAGCCACCAAGACGAAGGGCTGATCGGCGCCGACTCCGAACGCCATACCGGGGTTCTCGGTCGCTCGCACGGTGATCACCCCGAAGTCGATAGCTTCGGTCAGCCACCGCACGGCCGCCGCCTTGACCGCCAGATCGATGACGATCGTGGCCGCAGCAACGAGGATGAGTCGACGGTGCACTGAGCTCATCGGGCCATGCGGGTGCCGTTGAGGATGACAGCGAGCTCGGACAGCTCATGGGCGAGCACAGCGATGGGCAGGGCGATGACCCCGAAGAGCGCCGTGGGGACCAGGACCGCGAGGATCACCAGAGAAAGAGCCAGATTCTGGGTGACGACCTGGCGGGTTCGGCGGCCGGTGCGGATGGCGGTGGTGAGCTTGGCGAGATCATCGGCCATGAGGGCGACGTCTGCTGTCTCGAGCGCGATGTCGCTGCCGGCGGTTCCCATGGCTATCCCCACGGATGCGGCCGCAAGGGGCGGGGCGTCGTTGATCCCATCGCCGAGCATGGCGACGTGGTCGTAGCGGTCGACGAGATCCCGGATGCGGTTGGCCTTGTCCTCAGGGCTGAGGCCGGCGCCGATGTCGTCGATGCCGGCTTGGGAGGCGATCGCCGCAGCGGTGCGAGGGTTGTCACCGGTGAGCATGACGATGTGTTCGATGCCGAGGCGGCGAAGCTCGGCGATCGACTCGGTGGCCTGGGGACGCAAGGTGTCAGCGACGCCGAGCACGCCGAGCGGTCCATCCGCTCCGGCGACCACGACGGTGGTGTTCCCTGCGGCCTCGAGCCGTTCGACCATCTCGCTGATGGCGCTGAGGTCGTAGCCCAGGCTGGCCACGTGGGCGGGACTGCCGATGGTGACGTCGGTGCCGTTCACGCTGGCGTGGACGCCGCCGCCGACGGTTGCGGTGAAAGCGTCCGGCTCGGGCACCGCGATGCCTCGCCGATCGGCAGCACCGACGATCGCACGTGCGATCGGGTGCTCCGAACGCCGCTCCGCAGCGGCCGCCAGAGCAAGTAGTTCGTCGCCGGCGATGTCGCTGATCGGATGCAGCTCGGTGAGCTCGGGCTTGCCTCGGGTCAGCGTGCCGGTCTTGTCGAGAGCAACAGCGCGGAGACGCCCGAGCTCTTCGAGGTAGATCCCACCCTTGATCAAGATCCCGGAGCGGCTGGAGCGGCCCATCGCAGCCACGTAGGTGACCGGGATCGAGATCACGAGCGCACAGGGCGCAGCGGCCACGAGCACCGTCGCCGCACGCAGCGCCCAGCCACCCCAGTCACCGGTCGCCACACCGCCAGCGAGCAGGATCAGGGCCCCGGCGGCGAGCACGGCGGGTGAGTACACGCCGGTGAAGCGCTCCATGAACTGCTGACCCTGCCCCTTGCTCTCTTGAGCTTCGGTCACCAGTTCCACCACGCGAGCCAGCGTGTTCGTCGCCGACGTCGCGGTCGCTTCGATCACGAGAGCGCCGTGTCCGTTGGCGGTGCCAGCGAAGACCATGTCGTCGACCACCTTGTCCACCGGGATGGACTCACCGGTAACTGCGGCCTCATCGACCGCGGAGGCGCCTTCGAGCACCACGCCGTCGGTTGCGACGTTCTGGCCGGGGCGCACCAGAAACCGGTCGCCGACCCGTACCTCCCCGACATCGACGACACGTTCGATCCCATCCTCGTCGACGACGGTGACCCGGCGTGGGGCGAGGTCCAACAGCTTGGCGATCGCGTCGCGGGTGCGGTCCTCGGTGAACTCCTCGAGCGACTCGGCGATCGAGTACAAGAAGGCAAGCGCCGCGGCCTCCGACCACGCACCCAATGCGCCGGCGACGACGGCGGCGACCGTCATGAGCAACTCGATGCCGATCCTGCGTTCTGTGACCAGCTCCTTGATCGCCTCCGTGGCGAAGAACCGGGCGCCCACCAGGGCGGCAACGATGAACAGCATCGTCGATACCGCATCTGAAGCGCCGAGCGGCCCGGCGAGGTAGCCGGCTGCGATCAGGAGGCCGCTGAACGCTGACCAGCGCACCTCTCGAGACCGCCACAGCGCCGACAGCAGCGCATCGGCACCCGAGGGCACCTCACCAGGTTCAAGGTCCCGTGCGGCATCGTTGGTCATCGGTCCCCTCCCTAGCGGTAGTTGCGGCAGAGGGCGACGCTCTGGCCGACCTCGGCCAGCAACGTCTCGGCCTGGCGGAGCAGATCGACGACCGCCGGGGTGGCCAGCCGGTAGTGCACCGCACGGCCCTCCGGTCGGTCAGCCACAAGCCCGCACTCCTTCAAGCAGGTCAGGTGGCCCGACACGTTCGACTGCGAGCAACCCAACGCCTCGACCAGGTCCACCACCCGTCGTTCACCGCCAAGCAGCTCCCCGAGAATGGCCAAGCGGGTCGGATCCCCGAACCCACGGAACAGCTGCGCTGCCACCGCAACATCGGGCGTCGTCTCGACTCTCATCCACATCTCCTCCTCATCGTCCCGGACCGATGTTACCGTTACTGGACGATATGTTGAGCACAGTGTCACCAAGCGCGGAGGTCGGGAGATGCCCGTGATGTCGAAAGTGGAGGCAGCCTTCTGCCGGAGCGAACCGTGGCGTGCCTTCACGGCGAAGGTCGTCATGCCTTGGGTCCTCAACGGTGAAGGCCTCGCCGGCGAAGTTCTAGAAATCGGTGCTGGCGCCGGCGCCAACACGGCCGCGTTGGCGGCGGCGCACCCCAGAGCGACCATCACAGCCAGCGACATCGACCCGGTGATGGTGGGCGCCGCACGCGCCCGCCTGACGAACTTCGGCACCCAGGTCACCGTCCAGCAGGCCGACACCACCCGCCTCCCGTTCGAGGCCGGTCGCTTCGACGCAACGGTCAGCCTCCTCATGCTCCACCACGTCGTCGACTGGCAACGCGCCATCACGGAGGTCGCACGCGTCCTTCGGCCCGGTGGTCGGTTCCTCGGCTATGACCTCACCGCCAGCCGAAGCGCGAAGGCGCTTCACCTCGCCGACCGATCTGCGCACCAACTCATCAACCCCTACCAGCTGCGCCACGCACTTGAAGAGGCGAGGTTCGTCGACATCACGGTGACCCACGGCCTCGGCCGGCTCGTAGCTCGCTTCGACGCCACGAAGCCCTGACTGCCCGTCGGCCATCGGACCGAAGCGGTTGCACCGTTGATCTGATGGTCCGGTCCCCGAGACGCCGAACCGTGTTTGGCGATCGCGCCTGTGTCCGCCGCATGTCTTGCGGTGCATCCCCAGGCCCCTCGTCGAGCCGGCGAACGACATCGGCGTCTGGCGGGTGCCCCCACGGAATGTTCAGGTGACGAGCACGACGGCAGCGGTCATGTTGAACCCGATGTGGGTCCAGATGGCCGGCCCGAGCCGGCCCGATGCCTGTGCGGCGACGCCGAACACGACACCGGCGACGAGCAGACCGGGGAACTGCAGCAGCTGGAAGTGCGTGCCGGCGAAGGCCACTGCCACGAAGCCCACACCGATGTTGCGGCCCAGGCGGCGAACGGCCGCTCGTTGGAAGAGACCCCTGAAGAACAGCTCCTCGGCGATCGGTGCGCCGAACCCCACGGTCAGCACGACGAGGACTGCGCCGAGCCCGCTCGTGTCCCCGAGGATCTTCTCGGCGGGATCCGAGATCGACGAGGTGTCCACGAAATGGCCCAGCACCCAGTAGAGGGCGGGGAGGACCAGCGCCTGCACAGCAACACCGAGCGGAAGCCCGATCAAAGCATCCATCCAACGCTGGGTCAGCCCGAAGTCGGCGACGAAGCTCCGTCGTCCGAGGAACCACGTCGCCACGAACGGGGCCCCGATGAATCCCACCCACATGCCCAACGACCCGCCCACCACGCCAGGCCAGTCCTCGTCTTCGGGCGCGATGGCGAGAGCGATCGAGGCGAACACCCCCGAGACGACCACAGCGACGACGTAGCCGTAGGCCACCTGCCCCATCCCCCAACGGACGGTCCCCTCCTCTTCACCGCTGGCCTCCCGTCGCTCTGCCCCACGGAACGCTTGCGATGGGCTGCCGTCGGGCTCGGCGCGTGGCGATGGCCTGCTATCGTCGGTCATGAGGGCCGATCGTCCCCGGACAGGCGGTCGGCGAGCTCGACGTAGTCGACCACGGGCACCTCGATCTTCTCAACGCCGGCGTCGCGGAAACGAAGGTCGACGGCGAGCCGGTCGCCGGGCACCCAGTCGTTCTTGATGTCGTCTGCCATCACGTGCATCTCACCGGGGGCCATCGCCACCGTCTCGCCGGCTGAGATCTCCAGTAGGTCCATCTCTTCCATCACCTCGGTTCCCGCTGCTTCGGTCACGCGGTGGATCGACGCTCGCTCGGCGCCGTCCACCTCGACTTCGAGGAGCTGGTCGCTCGCCCCGGCGTTGTCGACGACGAGGGTAGATGGCCCCTGATTCGCCGCTGGATGCGGGGGTGGCCACCGCGGTCGAGACCTCGGCGACCCCCGGCTCGGAAGGATCTGTCCCCACCATGATCCAGAGCGCCACCGCCGCGAGAGCGACCATCACCAGAGGAGGAAGCCATCGCCATGCTCGAGAGGACCGAGACAAGGCAGGCTCCGTCGGCGTTTGCGCGATGGTCGGGTCGGCCACCGGAGATGCTCACCTCGTGCGGTCGGGTGGGGGGGTGCGGCCGATGAGGCCGCCGATGACGTTACCGTCGGGTCGCCATGGTGGACCGTCGCCCTCCTCGCCCGCCAGATGACCCTGCGCCGCACGCCCCCGAGCGAACCCAGTCGACGGTGCGGCGGGCAGTCGTGATCGCGGCGGCGGTGCTGGTCGTCTTGGCATCGGCTACGGCCTTCGCCGTGCTCGGCGACCTCACCACCTCGAGCGATGCGCAAGGGCCAGCCGTGGCGCCGCCCATCGACCTCCCTCGCCTCGAGGACCCCGACGAAGTGTGGCGCCTCGCCGACCAACGCGGCACCCCCGTGCTGGTCAACTTCTGGGCATCGTGGTGCACCCCCTGCCGAGCCGAGATGCCCGAGCTCCAAGCCCTGGTCGAACGATCCGACGGACAGATCCGTGCCGTCGGCATCAACCTCTGGGACGACGCCGCGGCCGCCAAGGCCTTCGCCGAGGAGGTCGGGGTGGACTACCCCCTCGTCCTGGACCGTGATGGCGAGGTGGCCCAGGCCTACGGGATCACGGTTGTTCCCTCGATGGTCGTGATCGACGACGCGGGCCGGGTCGTGGGGCGGGCCTCGGGGAAGCCCACGGCAGCTGAGCTCGAACGTCTCGTCACGGACGCCCTCGGGGCTGGCTGGCAAACGGCCGACAGCCCCTGAACACACCTGTCCTCGAAGACGTCAGCGGCGCGTGACACGGCTGAAGCCCCACCCACCGACGACGACCACAGCGAGCGTGGCGAGTGAGGCGATGACCAACGGCCAGCCCGCCCCGCCATCGCCACCTTCGTCGTCGTCGCTGCGTGCGCTGGTGTCGGCCGGGCCCGTCGCGCTCGTGGTGGCACGACCGCCCTGCACCTCTGCACCAACGGAGGCAGCCGCCGAAGCACTGGTACCGAGCACAAGCGGCACGACGCCCACCAGCGGAACAGCGAGGACCACGGCAACGACGACCATGCGAACCGAACCCATCAGTCGGCGACGCTACCCCTTCGATGGCGACGTCCTGCCAGCCCGCAGCGATCGATTCTTGGGGCCATGGGACTGCCGACCGTCGGTCGCCTTGGACGGACGGACGTCGGTCGACGTGTCCAGGCGAACCCGGCCGGGGCGTCGACCGTGGCCGGGGCGGACTGGTTCGGTCCTCGTGTCGGCGCGACGCCGTTGACGCGACGCTGGCCGGTACGGTCGTCGACCAGCTGGTGTCCTCCGACCGACGACTGACCAAGGGCCTCTGATACAGCACGTGAGCAAGAACCTGAACATCTGCGCCGCCGCAAGTCGAGACGCCGCACTGGCTGGCGGTGTTGTTCACGGTCTGCGGTGTCATCGGGTTCGCGGCAGCGTCGGTCCTCCTCGTCGAGAAGGTGGCGCTGCTCGAGGACCCGTCGTACGTGCCGAGTTGCAGCATCAACCCCATCCTGAGCTGCGGCTCGATCATGCGCACCGAGCAGGCGGAGGTCTTCGGGTTCCCCAACCCGATGATCGGGATCGCCGGGTTCGCCATGGTCACGACCACGGGGGTCGCGGTGCTCGCCGGCGCCGCCATGCGGCACTGGTACTGGCGCGGTCTGCAGGCCGGGGTCACCTTCGGGGTGGTCTTCGTCCACTGGCTCGCGTTCCAGAGCCTTCATCGCATAGGAGCGCTGTGCCCCTACTGCATGGTCGTGTGGGCGGTGACGATCCCACTGTTCTGGTACACGACCCTCTACAACCTGCGGTCCGGCCGCCTCCCGACGCCGCGTCCGTTGCGCCGACCGGTGGCGGTGCTCACCGAGTACCACGGCGTCGTCCTCACCGTGTAGTTCCTGGCGATCGCCTCGGCGATCACGGTGAGGTTCTGGGACTACTGGGTCACGGTCCTTCCCTGACAGCGATGCTCACTCTCGGCGCCGGGCTGACGAGAACGAACGGGAGGCTTCGCGTCGGCGGTGCCCTTCCCTCATTGCGGTGAGATCTCCGATGGGGCGACGCACGGGAGCGGCAACGGGCATCGTCGTGGTGGTGCTGGCCCTCGTGCTGGTCGCCGTTCAGGTGCGAGGCGACGGGACTTCGGCCCGAGGGCAGCTGAGAGGTCGGCTGGCCGGCGCAGAGGCACCAGAGCGCTACTCCTTCCGCTTCCGTGGCGGCGGGACCGAGGTGCTGGATTGCTTCTTGGCGAACCGGCGGTTCACGGGTCAGGTCGACACCGAGGCGGGCCGACTGGCCATCGATCTCGATCCGAGCACCGGCGGGCCCGTCGCGGTGGTCGACATCGGCGAAGCGATGCGCGTGCACCGGTCGCTGTTCGACGACCCGCCGTTCCCCAGCGAGTGGCTCACCGTTGAGCTTCCCGCCGATGCGAGCACCGCCGAGGACCTGCGCCGGGTGCTCGGCGCGGACCTCTCCGCCAAGGTGCTCTCTTCCACCCTCCCGCCTCCTGGACGAGCGGTGGTCGCAGCGGCCTTGGAGGTGGCGGACCAGGTCGTCCGCATCGAGCAAGTAACGGTCGATGGCGAGGTGACGGACGGGTTCCGCATCTCGATCGAACCCAGCCGCTACGCCCAGCAGGCCGCGACGGAACTCTCTGGGCGCCGTTCGCCTCCGGCCGATCCAGACGAGGTCATGCCGGAGTTCGACGTGTGGGTGGACGGTGAGGGCTGGGTGTGGAAAGTGACCGTGCGACCGAAGAACCCCGACGGGACGAACCGGCCGGCGGAAGAGGCATGGACGACTGAGTACCTCCCACAGGCCGAGAGCGTGCCCGCCATGTCCGGCGAAGCGACCAACGCCCGGACCATCGACCTCTCCGCCCTGGCACCCGCCCGCCGGGACTGCGAGGTGGGATGAGCCGATTCCCTCCTCATGCCTGTCGATCCTGGCTCTCCCGTGGACGTTCTGGGCGTTGCGTAACGGGCGTTGCTGCGCCGCTTCCCCCGGTGCGCCGGCAAGCTCGTTACGTGCGGTCGGGGAGCTGGTCGAGGAGGATCTCGAGATCGTTCACCATGTCGTCGATCGTCATGTCCGCCGTCCACGTGAGGACCACGGATCCGGTGTCGTCGATCACGTAGGTGTAGTCGGTGTGGCCGACCTCAGCAGTCATGCCTTCATGGTCGTGGGTGGTCTCGTAGGTGGCGCCGAAGGCGTCGGAGACCGCCTGCAGCTCCGCTTCGTCCTCGGTGCGCAACCCAGTTGCGTCATCGACGAACTGGCGGACGTACTCGGTCAACACCTCGGGGGTGTCTCGTCGGGGGTCCACGGTCACCATGGCGACATCGACCCGGTCAGCCTTGTCGCCCAGTTCCTCGAATGCCCCACTGACCTTGGAGAGCGCGAGAGGGCAGGCGTCGGGGCAGTTCGTGAAACCGAGGAAGGCCACGAGGAGGTCGCCCGGCTCGGCTTGGAGCGGCTCCTCGGTGCCAGTCGACGTGTCGGTGAGCGACAGCGCTCCCACCTGGGGAGCGGGAGCGATCTGGTGGCCGACGAAGGCTGACGACGACTCCCCACCGCAAGCGGAGACGATCACCATCGCCGCGGCGACAACGACGAGAGCGGCCTGGCGGACAGGGTTCGATGTTCGGATGCCCATCTGGCCGAGGGTACACAGGGCTGCTGCGCAGACGACCGCAGCCTCCTGCCGGCGCGGTGGCCCCTCATGCCGACGGGATCAGGTGGGCAACGGGGTCGGGGTCGGTCGGCGTCGGTCACCACCTTCGAGTGAGAGCAGCAGCGAGACCAGCCGCACGACCGCGGTGACGACGAAGGCCAGACCAGCAACGCACATGATCACCCCGCCCAGGCTGATGTCGTCCACCGGATCGAGGCCCCACGGCTGAGTGGTGTCGAGATACGGCTCGTAGATGGGCCGAGAGGCGAAGACGAAGAGGGCTCCACCCCAGATCCCCTGTAGGGCGATGACGCCCAGGAGTGCGATCGCTTCGAATTGGGTGCGATGGCCGTGCACACCGGCGACGCCGACCCAGCCCAATGCGTCGACTGGGGACTCCAACGCCAGCCACACCACGAGCAGCCCTGCAACGAAGCACCCGGCCCGCCGGTCATGATGTGCGACCGGTTGACCTGCGTGCGCCAGCACGCTGGGGAGAACCACCATCACGGTCCCCGCTGCGTCGACGGTTGGACCGGACCCTGGGCCCTCCGCAGGCAACGGCCCGTCCGCCGTACACCGACGCGCATGGATGCCCACCTGCCCTGGCATGCCCGGTGCCAAAACCCGTCAGGAGAGCCGGATTTCTGTACCACCGCCGCGCCGACGGGAGCCGTTCGCCGCCTGCGAGCCGGCCGGCAGCCGCCACCGTGACCGCACTCGTGCGCCATGCGTGGCTCTTGACTGAATTCATCATGTAGTGAACTATCTAGCCATGGCCGTCACCGCTCTCGACTCCGATGCGTTCACCCGGGTAGGCACGGCTCTCGCCGACGACACCCGGCGCCGTCTCCTGGTGGCGCTCCTCGAGGGGCCCGCCTACCCGTCGGAGCTGGCCGACACCCTCCAACTCAGCCGGCCCAACGTGTCGAACCACCTCGCCTGCCTGCGGGGGTGCGGGCTGGTCCGCAGCCGGGAAGAGGGTCGGCGGGTCCGCTACGAGCTGGCCGATCCCCGGCTGGCTCATGCGTTGCAGGACCTGTGCGGCCTGGTGCTGCCTCCACCGGGCCCATGCGACCCCGAGGAGGGCGACGAGTGAGCCACGACCACGGACACCACCACCCGGCCCCTTCCCAGCGCCGGGCGCTGGCCATCTCGATCGGTGCGAACACCACGCTGCTCGTCGCGCAGGTCGTCGTGGCGCTCGCCATTGGATCGCTCGCCCTGCTGGCCGACTCCATCCACAACGCCAGCGACGTCGTGGCCTTGGTCATCGCGTTGATCGGACAGAGCTTGGCGCTGCGGCCGGCCAGCGCTCGACGAACCTACGGCTTGGCCCGCGCCGAGATCCTCGCCGCGCTCGTCAACGGCGCTGTGCTGCTGGCCCTGACGGGATGGGTGGTCGTCGAGGCCATCGGCCGCTTCGACGATCCCGCCGAGCTCGAGGCGGCCCCCTTGGCCGCCATCGGCCTGCTCGGCCTGGCGGTGAACGGCGCCAGCGCCTGGTACCTCGCCCGCAGCGGCGGAGGGAGCCTCAACATGCGAGCGGCGTTCTGGCACCTGACGTCGGACGCCCTCGGTTCCTTCGGCGTCATCGTGGCCGCCGGGGCGGTCGCCTTCTTCCAGGCGGCGTGGGTGGACCCAGCGGTCTCGATCGTCATCTCGTTGCTCATCCTCGTCGGCGTGTGGCGGCTGTTGAAGGACACCATCGACGTGCTGCTCGAGACCGTGCCCGGCGGCATCGACCCGGACGAGGTCGAGGCCGACCTCACCAGCCAACCCGGCGTCGAGGCCGTCCACCACCTCCACATCTGGGCGGTCGATTCCCAGTCGGCTGCGCTCACCGCGCACGTCGAGTTCACCGATGGCACCGATCTGCACGACGCCCAGGAGACCGCCGAGGCCCTCAAGCAGCTCCTGCGTGAACGACACGGCATCGACCACGCCACCCTGGAAGCCGAGTGCCACCCCTGCGCCGCCCCCGACCACGACCCCACGGAGGCACACTCCCGAGCCTGATGGGACCGATCGCCGCCAAGAATGGAGGCCGGGCGTTCCTGGGTAGGGCACGCGCATGCGACGACTTGCCTGGATCCTGGCGCTGACCGCCATCGGCGACGGCGTCGTCGGTGCGCTCATGCCGATCCGCCACATGCGGCGCTGGTCGCAGGGCCCGGACTGGTACCGGAGCCTGATCCGCCCGTTCGCCGACCATCCGCAAGTGACCCGGGCGCTCAGCGTCGCCCAGGTCGTCGCCGGCGTGGCATGGACCTCACAGATGAGCGACGACCCGACGACCTGAAGCCTCAGGGGAAGTCGCAGCGCTCCATCGTCTGAGCGGTGGCGACCGGCGGACGTCATCCCCGATGAGCCGCTGAGGAACGGGTTGCGGCGGTGCGTCGGAATCAGCCCAGCCCGGTGGAGACCAGGGCGAACGCCGCGAACCCCAGTAGCAGGAACGCCGACGAGATCGCGCTGTCGTCCGCGGCCTCGTGGGCTTCGGTGATCATGTCCTCGAACACCGCCACCGCGAAGAGCCCGGCGGTGGCGACGAGGGCTGCGAGCTGCGCCGATTCGGACTGGTCCCGCAACGCCACGTACGACAGCGCTGCCCCCAGGGTGACCGGGACGATGAAGCTGACCGACAGCAGGAGCCGGTTCCGTCTCGACACACCGTTGGCCTTGAACGTCAACAAGGTGGCAGCTCCCTCGGGGATGTCGGCCATCACCTGACCGACGGCGAGCACGAACCCGAGGCTGGCGGTGACCGCAGTGCCCGATCCGATCAAGAGCCCGTCGCCGAACAGGTCCGTGGCGACCGCGAGGTAGATCATCCACATCCGGCTGCCGCCGCCTGAAGCTCGCTCGATGAGCGCCTGGGCGACGAGGTAGACGCCACCACCGACCAGGAACGCCACTGCGATCTGCCAGCCCGAGAGCACCTCGAGCGCCTCGGGCATGATCTCGATCGCGACTACCGCGAAGACGATCCCCACCGCAGCGTGCAGGGCCCTGTTCCGCCAAGCCGCCGACAGGGGCAGCGCCTCGGCCGCCACGGCACCAGCGAAGTTCCCGACGAACGGCAGCAACGACAACAACATCACCCGCAGCACGGCCTCCCCATACCCGTGGTGTCGTCGCCGCCGACCGGCACCCCAAGAGGTTGTCTCGGGAACGGTGGAGCACCGACGGGCTTCGTGGCACGTCACTCGCGCCCAGGTGGCGTATCTCGCCGTCAACGCAAGTGAGATCTCGGACAACACAATGGTCTATTGGTTGCTGTACTACAGCTATGGCTGTAGGTATCGACTGCATGCCGATCGACGTCGCATCTGACCTGGACTTGCTCACCCGCATCGGACGGGCGTTGGCCGACGATAACCGGTGCCGCATCCTCCTCGAGCTGCTGGAGGGCCCGTGCTACCCGACTGAGCTCGCAGATCGTCTGGGGCTCTCGAAGGGCAACACCAGCAACCATCTGACCTGCCTGCGGGGTTGCGGGCTGGTGGTGGCCGAGCCCGAGGGACGCCGGGTGCGCTACGAGCTGGCCGATCCTCGCCTCGCTGCCGGGCTGCACGCCCTGCGCCACACCGCTCTGGTCGTCGACGACCCGACGTGCACGAGATGAGCGCGATGACCGACGACGCCCGCCGTCGCTTCGACGAGGACCTGGAGGCGGCTCGTCGTGCCACCGGGCGCAAAAACCTCGCCGAGGCTTGGGCGTACCTGGAGGAAGCGCACGTCCTGAGCCAGCCCTGGGCATGGCCCCACGTCCGTGTGCACTGGTTGATGTTCGTCCTCGCCGTGCGGGCTCGCGACACGCGCGAGGCCGTCGGCCAGGTGGTGCGAGCGCTGGTGGCGGCACCGGGCTCCCTCGCCGGTCGGTACCCGCGAGGTAACACCGGCCGAGCGAGCGTCGGTCTGACGACGCCCATGCCCATCCCGAACGATCTCGTCGCCCTCCTCCCACCAAGGTGAGCGCTGTGGCCGCCCCCACCACCCAACGAGCCCACTACCTGCGTTGGGCACTGATACTGGCGACCTTCACCGTTGCATGGAACGTCCTCGAGGGCGTAGTGGCGATCGGCGCCGCGTTCGCCTCCGGCAGCCGAGCACTCATCGGGTTCGGTGTCGACTCGTTCATCGAGTCCATCTCTGCCGGTGTGCTGATCTGGCGGCTTCGCGTCGAGCAGCGGTCGCCTCACCGCGCCGACGTGGTCGAGCGACGCGCTCTGCGCTACATCGGTTTCGCCTTCTTCGCACTCGCCGCCCTCGTAGCCGTCGAATCCCTCCGCTCCCTGATCGCTGCAGAGCGACCCGACGTGAGCGTCGTCGGCATGGTGCTGACCGTCGTCTCGCTTGCCGTGATGCCCACACTCGCCTTCGCCAAGCGCCGGGTCGGAACGAGGCTGGGTGCCCGATCCGTCAATGCCGATGCCGCACAGACCATGGCCTGCGTGTACCTCTCAGCAGTGGTGCTACTCGGCCTGGCGCTGAACGCACTGCTCGGCTGGTGGTGGGCCGATCCGGTGGCTGCCCTGGTCGTCGTGGCGCTCCTCGTCCACGAAGGCCGCGAAGCGCTCGAAGCGGAACACGTCGACGACTGCTGCTGATCCACTGCGACTGACCTCTCTCGAGCAGGAGTGCCAGTCCTGCGTCTCAGCTTCGACCGAGACGAGCCTCCCCTCCCACCGGTGCCCCTACCAGAGGTCGATGCCGAGGTCGGGTGGTTCGACGGCCGGGGGTCGTGCACCAGGTCTGCCCGCAGGCATCTCGCTCGGATGCTCTGGACCGGTTGGGTGGTGGTCAGGCCGGGTCACCTCGGAGGCAAGGCGGTGAGAACGGTCTCGAGACAGTTCGTTGATGACGTGATCGACGAGGGCCTCCTCCACGGCCGGACCCTGGACCTCGTCGTCGGGTCGCAGGACGTAGAGGCGGTTCTCGTAGCGACCGCGGGAGAGGGCGGCGTAGCCGGCTTGGTGGTCGAGGTCGCCGTCGTCGCCGAGGATGAAGCAGCGGTCCACGGTCGCGCCTTGGGCCTTGTGGTTCGTCCGGGCGTAGCCGTGGTCCAGGAGACCGTCGGTGACGACCTTGGCGGGCATGGTGCGTGCTTCTCGAACCCGGTCGGAGTGGTAGGTGACGTCGCCGTTATCGTGCAGGTGGGTGATGGTGCCGAGGTCGCCGTTGAGGATGTCGAGGTCGTAGTGGTTGGCGCCGATGGCCATGACTCGGTCGCCTTCGGCGAACTCCCGACCACCGACTCTCAGTCGGGTCGGGCCGAGGAGTCCCGCCTCGTCGAGGTGCTCCCGGGCGCGCTGGTTGAGATCGGCGACCTCGCTGCGGTGCGCAGCGACCATCAAGGCGCTCTCGCCTGATCGGTGGGACTGGAACCAGTCGTGGACGACCCGGTCACGCAGGTCGTCGAGATCCTCGGCGACGACGATGCGGTCCTGGCGGCGGTAGGCGCCAACAGCGGAGCCGATCTCCCCGGAACGCAGATCAGAGAGGGCCGAGCGTTCCCACGGCTCGGTCTGCCGACGGTTCTCGACCAGTTGGATCGGCTCCAGGCGGCGGGTGAGGGATCGGAAGGCGCCGCCGGCCTCGATCTCGGGCAGCTGAGCGGGATCACCGACCAGCACCAACTTCGCCCCAGCTGCCGAGGTAACCCCGTGAAGGCGATCGAGGGTGCGGGTGCCGACCATCCCGGCCTCATCGACGACGACCACCGACCTGGCATCGAGCCGGACCCGACCAGAGTCGATCTGCGCGAGCAGACGGGTGAGCGTGACCGACTCGATGCCGGACCCGTCCTGGAGCTCGGCAGCGGCCCGGGCCGACAGCGCAGCGCCGTAGACGTGGTAGCCGGACCGCTCCCATCCCTCATGCGCGGCGGCGAGAGCGAACGTCTTACCCGTCCCGGCCGCGCCCACCACGACAGCGACGCCGCTGCCGGCAAGGCAGAGCTCAGCCACCATGTCGGCCTGCTCTTCGCTGATCGACGGGCGGGCGGCGATGGCAGTCGCCACCACCGCGCGCTCGGCGATCCCGGTCATCTCGTCGCGTCGGGAGATGATCCCTGCGACGAGGCGGCGTTCCGTTGCGAGCAGCTCACCGGTCGTCCACGACTCCCGACCCTTCACCTCCCCCACCCGCACCAGCCTCGGATCCAACAAGAACTCATCAGCCAAGCGCTCGACCATGGCGACGTCGGCGCCTTCAGGGAGTCCGGCGGCGACGCCGCGGATCACGTCCGCTCTCGTGAAGGTCGTGGCGTGCTTCGTCAGACCGTTCCGGCCGGCCAACTCCACGAAGAGGCTGCCGGCAACGGCGATGTCCGGTTCGCGGCGGACACTCTTCGCCAAGAGCCGATCGACCCGATCAGGACCGAACCCGACGGCGGCGGCACGGTCGGCCCAGCCGACACGCAGCGCTGCAGCATCGACCTGGTAGTCCTTCGCCCGACGGGTGTCCAACGCCGCGGCTTGCGCCGCTTTCGCCGACCACTGGCCTCGTTCCTCCATCCGCTCGAGGATCTCCAGACGGCGCGTCGAGAACTCCCCGACCACCGCCCCGGGGATCCCCGCGATGTCCGCGCAGCCGTTCACCACCGGCCGCCACTCCATCCCCAACCGGCGGGTCAGCTCCGCCCGGAGGTGCGCCTGGTAGAGGTAGCCGGCGGTCTTGGCGTGCACGTAGAGCTCGCGACCATCGAGAGCGCCCCACCGTCCATCGGCGGTGCGAGTCAGGTTCGCCACCAACACATGGGTGTGCAACGTCGGGTCCCCCGCTCGCGACGTCTGATGACGGAACCCCGCCGCCACGAACCCCTCCCCCGCCACCGGCGTGATCTCCCCGCCGATGCGCCGACGAGTCCAACATGCGGAACGTCCCAGATACCCGATCGCCGCGTCGACCGCGGCCTCGTGAGCCGCCACCACCCCAGCGGCGACGAGCTCGGGGTCGCCGAGGGCGTAGAGCAACGAGACGGTCTTCGGTGCCCGGAAGGTCAGGTCGAACCCTGGCATCCTGGCCCGGCCGAGTCGCTCCCCTGAACCAGGGTCACGTCCCTCGAGGATGGCCGTGAGGTCGCCAGCGATGACAGTGCCGCCAAGCCCGAGGTGATCAGCGCCGGCCCCGAACCATCGACCCGGCGGCTCCCCGTGGCCCGTGTAGTAGTCCTCCACCCCGGACGCCAGGGCCAAGTAGTAGCCGGCCTTGCCCGCCGCCAGCTTCCCGATGTTCAACACGACACCGACCTCCACCCACCACAACCCACCCGCCCAACCGCTTCGCGTCGCGTGCACATCGACAGATCTCCGCACAGCGAGCTCCCGAGCCACCTCCGGCACGATCTCCCGGACGGGTTCCCGGTCGTGCCGTTCCAGACCGGCACCACCCCTCTGACCAGGGATCGGGACCGAAACCGGGACCAGATCCGGGACCGACACTCCCGTGACTCCTCGGGTCGGAGCCGACGGCCAATTGCCCTCGGGCGTCGCCCGACGCTGCGAGCAGGCTGCTTCGATCGGGCCGGGCCTACACGTCGTGGCAACACCCTTCAGTCGGCGGCTCCACCGGCTCGCCCCATGGGAGGGCCGCCACCTCGGCGTGGCACAGGCAGGTCAACCGGCCAAGGGCGCCGGCGCTCAGCGACGAGCAATGCCATGGCACAGCCATGGCCGTGTCGCAGACACCCGTCCCTGGCGCCACCGGCGCCGGGTCGAGCCACTCGGCCGGTGGTTCCCGGCCGAGCCCCCGCACACTCCTGTGCAAGTCTGTGAGCTTCACGTGGTTGTGGCTGGGGGTGGCCCGGTCGTGATCGGCTGACGAGGGTCGGCGGACGCTGCTCTGGCTGTGCCGGGCGACGCGTGGGCCGATGTCGATGGTGACCACGTTGAGGGCGGCGTCCTCTGTGGCAGGTGGCGGACGCGACGGCCGTGCGATCGGAGCACCTGCGCGACCTCCCAAGGGTCGGGACCAGTCACGCCCAAAGGTCCGCTCCGAGACCGGTCCGCGGTTTGGGTTCTCGGCCCCTGAGCCCCTTGGCTCCCAGCAGGCGTTTATCGTCCCTGCGGCGGCCCGTGGAGCCGCGTGTCGGGCACCACGAGGGATGCGACGGACCTCACGCCCTCGTGCACCATGGGCGACTTGATCGGCTGGCAGCGACGCACCGGCAACGACGCGGCTCCGACGCAGGTAAGCGTGACCCGTTCGGGAACTGACGGCGTTTTCGTCGTGGGGCCCGCCCCACTGCGCAGAGACCGCACATCGGGAAACGATGTGGTCGACGCCATCGAAGCCGGCGGTCTCCCGCTCGAGCTCCCGCTGCGGTCCCCGTTTCGGTCCCATCCCCTGGTCAGAGGCGTCTTCGGGTCCGCCAGCGGGCGCTCCGCACCGGTCATCACCGCAAGGAACATTTCTGGGATTTCTCCCGATCGGGACCTGAACCGGGAGCAGAACCGGGAGTCCCGATTGCGACGGTCGGCTCATGAACCGCCCATCGAACCGACGGAACTCGGCGCAGCGGTCCCCCGCAGCTTGCGGCGACCCACGTCCACCCGACGTCGCCGAGCCGCCGAGAATCCTGTCGACCTGGCGTGGTGCGTCGACGCTGTCGAACAGGACCGCAGGATGAGCGCCAAGGAGAACCGAGACGGCATCGCCGTCGAGGCGCCCTCCGAGCTTCCGGTGATGAGCGCTGCCGCCGCTCGGGTACTGGCCTCGATCGTGCGCGAAGCGCGACGGGGTGCGGCGGTGGTCGATCTGCCGAATCGGCGCCCCGACGAGCCCGACGCCGTAGCGTCATGACCATGGCGAAGCGGTTTGCGTTCTACGGCCGGGTGTCCACCGAGGATCAACAAGATCCCGAGAGCTCGAAGGCGTGGCAGCTGTCGCGTGCCAGCCAGCTCATCGAGAGCCACGGTGAGGTGGTAGCCGAGTACTTCGACATCGGCCAGTCCCGGTCGCTCCCGTGGAAGCGCAGGCCGGAGGCCTCCCGGCTGCTCGAGGACATCCGCCGCCGAGACGACCGTCCCTTCGACGCAGTAGTGATCGGAGAGCCGGCCCGTGCCTTCTACGGCCAACAGTTCGGGCTGACGTTCCCGACATTGGTGCACTACGGCGTCGAGCTGTGGGTCCCCGAGGTCGGCGGCCGGGTCGACCCGGACTCCGAGGCACACGACCTGGTCATGTCGCTCTACGGCGGCATGTCCAAGGGCGAACGCAACCGCATCAAGGTCCGGGTGCGCACCGCCATGGCGTCCCAGGCCGCCACCGAGGGCCGCTACCTCGGCGGACGCCCACCGTTCGGGTACCGACTCGCTGATGCCGGTGCCCACCCGAACCCGGCCAAGGCCGCCGACGGCAAGCGAAGCCATCGCCTCGAGCCCGACCCCATGGCCGCACCGGTCGTACGCCGGATCTTCGCCGAGTACCTCGACGGCTACGGGCTGCGCTCGATCGCCGAAGGGCTCACCGCAGACGGCATCGCCTCCCCGTCAGCCCACGACCCGGCCCGCAACCGGCACCGCCAGCACTCCGGCGGCGCCTGGGCCCACTCCGCGGTGCGAGCGATCCTGCACAACCCCCGCTACACCGGCCACCAGGTGTGGGCCCGGCAACGAAAGGACGAAGACCTCGTCGACCCCGACGACGTCGCCCTCGGGCACCGCACCCGGATGCGCTGGAACACCAAAGACAAGTGGATCTGGTCCGACGGACCCACGCACGAAGCGCTCGTCGACCTGGCCACCTTCGAGCGGGTCCAGGCGATCATGGCCTCACACGTCCGAGTCGCCCGACCCAAGACCCTGATGCCGACCGAGCGGGCGTACCTGCTCCGAGGGCTCATGTTCTGCGGGCTGTGCGGGCGGCGCATGGCGGGAGCGTTCAACCACGGCCACCCCCAGTACAAGTGCAGCTTCCGGGACCAGTACGCCCAGAAGGCCGGTCTCGAGCACCCACCGACCGTCTACCTGCGCGAAGACAAGGTCGTTCCCGCCCTCGACGAGTGGCTCGCCCAGCTCTTCGACCCCGACCACATCGACGACACCTGCGCCCAACTCGCCGCCGTCTACGAGAGCCACGACGACGACGAACGCGCCGATCAGGCTCGCCAGACCATCGCCGAGTGCGACCGCAAGCTCGCCCGACACCGTGCCGCCCTCGAGGCCGGCGCCGACCCCACGATCGTGGCCGGATGGATGAGCGAGGTCACTGCCGAACGTCAACGAGCCGACCAGGCCCTCCGCACCGCCACACCCGGCGACGCTCCCACGCCCGCACAGATGCGAGCCGTCATCGAAGGCCTCGGCGACATGATCACCGTGCTCGCCGATGCCGACCCAGCACAACGAGCCAAGCTCTACGAGGCGCTCGGCCTGCGCCTCACCTGGCATCCCCAGGACAAGAAAGTCCTGGTAGAAGCCCAGCTGGCTCGTGTACCAGCTGGTCGTGTCGGAGGGGCGTAGACACCCCAGAGCACACTGTTGCACTTCGCGGCGAGCTGGAACTCTGAGCACCGGACGCCTCCCCCGTCCGCACCCCGAACCTGCCTTGGTCCAGGGGTGCTTCAAGCGCGGCATCACGTGTTCGAGCCCGTCAGGGCGGTGCGGCTGTTGACGGGGCTGCGAAGGGGGGCAACCGCCGCCGGCTCATGCGGTGGCTCCTTCGGCGTGGGCGGGCAGGGCGACGTCGGGTGGAGCATCGTCGTCGAGGTCGAGGTCGAGGTGGGGCAGGATGCGGTCGAGCCAGCGTGGGAGCCACCAGTTGGCGTCGCCGACGAGGGCCATGGTGGACGGGACGAGGACCATGCGCACGATGGTGGCGTCGACGGCGACGGCGGTGGCGAGTCCGACGCCCATCATCTTGACGACGGGATCGTCGCTGGCGACGAAGCCGAGGAAGACGCTGATCATGATGAGCGCGGCAGCGGTGATGACCTTGGCGGTGGCCCCGAGGCCTTCCACGACGCTGTCGATGTTGCTGTGGCCTCGGTGGTACTCCTCGCGGATGCGGGAGAGGATGAACACCTCGTAGTCCATCGACAGGCCGAACAGGATCGCGAACATCATCATCGGGACGAACGACGCGATCGGCACGGCCTCGTCGAGGCCGATGAGCGACCGACCCCAGCCCCACTGGAAGACGGCGACCACGACGCCGTAGGCGGCACCGATCGACAGCAGATTCAGCAGGGCTGCCTTGAGCGGGACGAGGATCGAGCGGAACACGATCATCAGCAACAAGAACGACAGTGACACGACGGCGGCGATGAACCACAGGAGCCGGTCGGCGATCTTGTCGGACTGGTCGATGAACCCGGCGGTCGGCCCGCCGACGAGCGCGGTCACGCCGGTGTCGGACGTCGCAGTCGGCAGGGTCGAGTCGCGGAGTCGGTGGACGAGGTCGTTCGTGGCCTGGTCCTGCGGCTTGCTCGTGGGGATCGCAGTGATGAGCCCGGTATCGCCGGCGGCGTTGAGCTCGGGCGGCGAGACCGCCCGCACTCCGGGGTCAGCCGCCAGTGCTGCGACGATCGGATCGAGCGTTGCCGGGTCGGGGTCGTCGCCGAGGTCGACCGCGATCAGCAGTGGCCCGTTGAAGCCCTCGCCGAACCCGGCAGCCAACAGGTCGTAGGCGCGACGGTGGGTGGTGGACGTGGGGTCGGTGCCGGCGTCGGCCTGTCCGAGCCGCATGTCGAGCATCGGGACCGACAGCGCCAGGAGGACTGCCGTCGCCCCGATCGCACTGCGCCAGGGGTGATAGGCGACCCAGTGGGCCCAGCGCACCCAGCCGCTGTGCCCTGCGCCCTCCACGGCCGAGGCGTTGCGGTTGGCTCGCGGGAGCACCCGGTGACCGGCGAATCCGAGCAGGGCCGGCAGGAGCGTGATCGCGGCGACCACGGCGACGGCGACGACGATCGAGGCCGAGTAGCCCAGCGCCGCGACGAACGGGATCCCGGCGAGCTGGAGGCCGAGGATGGCGACCACCACCGTGCCACCCGCAACCACCACCGCTTGTCCCGCCGTGGCGTTCGTTCGACCGATCGACTCCTCGACGTCCATCCCCTCGGCGAGTTGATCACGATGCCGACTGAGGACGAACAGCGCGTAGTCGATGCCGACCCCGAGCCCGATCATGGTCCCGAGCCGAGGCGCGACCGACGGGATGGCGATCCACGCGCCGAGGAGCCCCACGATCGAGAGCCCGGTCACGAGTCCCGCGATCGCGACGCCGAGTGGCATCACTGCCGCGAGCACCGCTCGGAAGGTCACGAACAGGATGATCAGCGCGGCGATGATGCCGATCATCTCGGCGGCCCCGGTGGTGCGTTCCTTCAGCACGGTCGGCAGCTCGCCGCCGAACTCCACCTGCACGCCGGCGGCCTGGGCCGGGGTCGCGGTGTCGACCAGCGCGTCGAGCGTGGACCGTCCGAGCTCGGCGGTCGGCGCGTCGAACTGCACTGCGGCGAACGCCGTTGTGCCGTCGGGCGAGATCGATCGTGGGGTCGCAAGGGGCTCGGTGACGCCGACGACGTGATCGAGTGCGCGGACCTCCTCGACTGTCGCGGCGATCGCGTCGGCCGACCCGGGTTCGGTGATCCCGCCGTCGGGCACGTGGAACACCAGCATCGCCGTCGCGCCCGAGCGCTCGGGGAACTGCTCCTCCAGGAGGTCGATCGTCGCCTGCGATTCGACGCCGGGGACCTCGAAGTCGTCGACGGTGCCGCCGCCGACGCCACGGTTCGCGGCCACGAGCCCGATCGCCACGACCAACCACACCACCACCACGAGGCGCCGGTGCACGGCCACCCAGCGGCCCAAGCGAGAGAGCGAGTTCGACATGATCCAACCTCCAGAGACGCCACTCTAACTGCAATGACTGCAAAATTGCAACGGTCGCAGATTTGTGGGATACGCTCCCGGCATGCCGGAAACCAATGGGTTGCGGGAACGCAAGAAACGCGACCGTCGCCGCCAGATCGAGGATGTCGCAATCGAGCTGTTCGAGCGGCAAGGCTTCGACGCGACCACGATCGAGCAGATCGCCGCCGCCGCCGACATCGCACCGAGGACGTTCTTCTCGTACTTCGACACGAAGGACGACGTGGTCCTCGCCGACTACGCCGACCGGCTCGGTCGGATCCTCCACGAACTCGATCAGCGGCCGACGGACGAGCCGGCGTGGAGCGCGCTGCAAGCGTCGTTCGCGGCGGCCGCGTCCGACTACGTAGCGGAAGCCGATCGACTCTCCCGGCGTTTCGCCATCATGGCCGCCACCCCCTCGGTGCAGGCACGAAGCCTCCAACTCCAGGCGGGTTGGGAGCACACCCTCACCGCGCACCTCGCCACGCGACTGGCTGCCACCGGCGGCGACCCGACACCACGACTGCTCGCCGCGGCGGCCGTCGCCGTCATGCGCGCATCCCTCCAACACTGGCTCACCGCCCCCCGCGCAGTGGAGCTGCCGACGCTCGTGCACGATGCGTTCGACCGGCTCGGCGCTGGTCTCGCTCCGCGATGAGCACCGAACCAGGCCCTTGATCTCGGGGCGATCTCGGGGCGATCTCGACCCAGAGTCGGTCGACCTGCAGCGGACGGGGGTCGCTGCGTCAGCGGCTCAGGACCGGCGTTCCTCGGGCTTCCACACGCCTTTGCCGAGGAAGCGGTGGGCCATGGCCCAGGCCATGCCCGTAGCTCGCTTCTTCGCGCTCGTGGCGCTGGGGCCGCTCCAACCGGAGTCGACGGTGTCACGGAAGATCTCGACCCACCGGTCGAACAGCTCTGGCGTGAACGGGTCCCGGTCGTGCAGGTGACGGTGGACTTCGATCGCGTCGATCTCATAGGTGGGTGCGTAGAGGAGGACATGGCACCAGTAGTCGGCGACGGCACCGATGTGGGCTTGCCAGTCGATGAACCCCGGTCCGAAGTTGAAGTACGGCTGGAGGAGGTCGTCCTGGACGACGTCGGCGTACTGGCGGGTGACCATCTCGAAGATCTCTTCGGGGGTGTCCAGATCCCGTCCTCGGTGCGGCCACGGCCCGGAACCTCGGTGACTCCCGATTGCAGCGATGTTCGGCGTCGGCGCCGGTTCGGGTGCCCCGAAGAACTGGATGTAGAACTCCGCGTCGGTGGACGGCTCGACGTGGTGCTCGACACCAGGAGCGATGGTGGCGATGTCACCTGCGTCGAGACGCTCGTTGCGTGGTTCGCTGCCATCGAGGTCGTAGTACTGGACGCTGCCCGACTGCACGCGCAACTCGGCCCACACGGTGGTGCGGTGCGACACGGCAAGCGGCTCGGGCAACGAGGCGGCACCGAACAGCGGTGTCCGTCGGGCCTCTGTGAGGCCAGCGGGGAGTTGAAGCTCGGTCATCGGGCGGTTCCTGTTCGGGATCGCCGTCCTGGGACGGGACGGGTGTGGGGGTTGAGCGGTCGCGGATCCGGGCCGCCCCCTGCTGGCGAGGTCAGCCCGGGCGCCGGAGGTCGCGTTGACGTGGACCGTGCGATGCTGGGTGCATGAACCTGACCTCGCTTTCTGCCGCCCCTGCGTATGACCCCGAGCGGGTGGTGGCCGAGGCGTTCCTCGAGGGTTCGCAGTCGAATGTGCGGGTGATTCGGCTCAGCCCCGGCCAGACGCTCCCTCCCCACACCCACGGTGCGTCGGACCTCATGCTGTTCGCTGTCGAGGGCGACGCCGTGCTGACCACGACGGAGGGGCCCGTGGCTTTCGCTGCAGGGTCGCTCGCCTTCTACCCCGGGACCGAGGAACTGCGCGTGGCCAATGCCGGGCCGGCCGGTCTCACCCTGCTGGCCTTCCTCGCTCCCCCGTTCCCGCCGAGCTCTGGCTCCTGACCGCGCGCCGTTGTGCGCGGCGATGCGGCCGGGTACGCCGCGTCCCGACCCGGGTTGCTCGACGGGGACGATCGGCGCGGCGCTCACATCACACGTCGCGCGGAGGACGCGCCGCGTAGGAGCGTGACGACGAGGCCGACGAGGGCCGCAGTCCAGGCGATCAGCGCTGCGGTGAGCGCCAGTTGGGGCAGGACGTCGAGATCGTCGAGGCCCGTGACCGCGATCATCCGGTAGGTGGCAACCCCGTACATGCCGATGGGGAACACGAGGGACCAGTAGGCCGGGTGGTAGCGCAAGGGGACCCGCTTCACGAAGTGGCGCCAGATGCCCATGGCGATCATGACCGGGAACCAGAAGGTCGCCGTGGCCCAGGCGAGGATGACCATGCCTTCGAGGAACGGGGCGAGCCCGTCGACGCGCGGGTAGGCCTGTCTGACGGCGAGGAGGTTGGCGCCGGCGAGGACGGTGATGGCGAGCGCGCCGGCGGCGATCCACGACGGGGGTTGCAGGTCGTCGGGTCCGACTGGGTAGAACGTCCACCGCAGGAAGAGCAGGGTCATGACGATGAGGTAGAGCACGAGGCCGAGGGTGAACGCGGCGAGGACCGTGAGCTCGAGCAGCTGGCTCGGTTCGTTGCGGTGGCCGAGGAGCAGGGCGCCGAGGACGGCGACGGATTCGGTGGAGACGGTGAGGAGGAACCAGGTGCCGTTGATGCCTTCAGCGAACTCGGGTTTTGCCTCACCGATGATGACGCCGATGAGCGGCGGGTACACGAGAGCGAGCCAGAAGGCGACGCCGGCGACCCAGGCGACCCAGGCGAACGTCCACCACTGGTGGATCACTGCGGCGCCGCTGCCCAGCACGTTGAGCGCGGCGACGAGGGTGAGGAACGAGAATCCGCTGCGGTGCTGGGTCAGGTCGCTGATGAGCGCCTTGGGGTAGCGGATCAATCGGGCCGCGCTGAGCACCGCGAGCACGACGAACGCCGCCAGGGCGACCATGAACAACGTGTTGGCAAGGACATCGAACGTCTGCAGGGAGGCGCCGATCGCGACGATGCCCGTCGCCATCGTGAGCGCAAAGTAGCCGGGAAAGAGCGTGGCGATCGGTGAACGTTCGTTGGCGATCATCGACGAGGTCAGGGTCGCAGGGCGCGGGCGAAGAAGGCGGACCCGACGGCGAGCGCAACCGACACGACGGCCGCGGACCAGGCGACGGATTCATCACCGATGAGGAAGCCTTCGACGGCGACGGTGACCAGGAAGACCTGGAACGAGACGAGAATAATGAGGTAGATCACGACGGCGTTGGTGCTGCGTCGGGCTCGGGCGGTCCGTGTCCTCATGGTCGGCTGCCGAGCGCCCAGATGGTGTCGCCGCGCACCTCGACGTCGATGCGGCCGAGGGGCCGGGTGGGTGGCCCGGAGAGCACGTTGCCGGTCGTGGTCTCGAAGTTGCCTTCGTGACATGGACAGTGCCAGCGGTCCTCAGCGGCCTGGAAGTAGACGACGCAGCCGAGGTGGGTGCATTTCTGGCTGAACGCGACGATGTCGGTCACGCTGGTGCGCAGCAGGATGGCCGGGTCGTTGCCGGTCGGGTACGAGAAGAGGTAGGGCTCGCCGACCGTGACCTCGTCGAGGGCGACGATCGGTTGCGGTTCTCCGGTGTTGATGGTGCGCAGCTGGGTCCATGCGGCGATGCCGAGGGTACCCGCCGCCAGCGCCGCGGAGCCGAGGGCGAGGTAGCGGGCAAACTCACGGCGGGTGACCTCTTCCTCGCCGGCGGAGTCGTAGGGGAAGTCCTGCTTCCACAGCGGCTCGGAGTGGACGTCGAGGGGGTTCGGCCGGTCGGGTGGGTCGGTCATCGTCCGTTCTCCTCGAGGTCGAAGGGGTCGTCGAGCCACGAGCGGGCGTGGTCCGCGAGAACGTCGAGAGGGCCCGGGGCAAGGTCGTCGACGACGGTGTACACGAGGGTGCGGACGTCCTGGCGACCGAAGTGGAACTCGCGGATGAGCTCCCCGCGTCGACCGGCGGCGAACTCCTCACGGGTGCCGTACCACAGAGCTTCGCTGGGACACACCGACGCGCACATCGGTTTGAGGCCTTCGCTGGTGCGGTCAGTGCACATGTCGCACTTCATCATCTGGTCCAGCTCGGCCATGTACTTCGGGACACCGAACGGGCAGGCGATCACACAGTTCGAGCAACCGATGCACCGTGGTTTGAGTGCGGACTGCACGACCCCGCCCTCGGTCTGCTTGATGGCATCGGCGGGGCACACCTGCGCGCAAGTGGGGTCTTCGCAATGCATGCACACCTGGGGTGCGGTCTGGGTGGTGGTGGCCCGATCGATGGTCTCGAGGTGGATGAGCGACTGGCCCCGGTGGGTGCCGCATTCCATGCAGCTCTGCACGCAGGCCTCGCAGCCGATGCAGCGGCTCTGGTCGATCACGAACACGGGACGGTCGTTCGTTCCGTACATCACGCCCGCCCGTCGTGCAGGTCCAGGTCACGGTCATCCGAAGTGTCGCGTCGACCATCGGCTTTCTCGATGCGTACGGCGGCGACCTTGAACTCAGGCATCCGCGACAGCGGGTCGAGGGCCCGGTTGGTGAGCTGGTTGGCGGCCTTAACTCCGGGCCAGTGGTACGGGATGAACACGGTGTCGGGTCGGATCGTGGCGACGACGTGGGCCGGCAGGGTGATGTCGCCCCGCCGGGACGTGACGGTGACGAGGTCGCCGTCGGCGATGCCGAGGGACTCGGCGAGACGCGGGTGCATCTCGCAGAGCGGCTCGGGGTACTGGCGCACCAGTGCGCCGATGCGCCGGGTCTGGGTGCCGGAGAGGTACTGGCTCACGACCCGGCCGGTGGTGAGCCAGATCGGGTAGTCGTCGTCGACGACCTCGGCAGATTCTCGGAACGGAATCGGATGGAAGCGGGCCTTGCCGTCGGGGTGGAAGAACTTCCCGCCTTCGAACAGACGGGGCGTGCCGGGGTGACCGACCTCGGGCACGGGCCAGAACATCCCCATCTCGTCCTCGACCCGCTCCCAGGTGACGCCCGTGTAGTCGGCGGTGCCTCCGGAGGACGCTTCGCACATCTCGGCGAAGATCTCCTTCGTCGACCGGTACGGGAAGTACTTCCCGCGGCCGAGCCGTTCGGCGATGTCGATGAGTATCTGCCAGTCGAGGCGGGCGTCGCCAGGCGGGGCGGTTGCGGCGTTGATCTTGATGACCCGGCCCTCGCCGCTCGTCGAGGTTCCTTCGTCCTCTTCGTGGAGCGATCCGGGGAGCACGACATCGGCGTGTTGGGCCGATTCGGAGAGGAAGAAGTCGATGACCGAGTAGAACTCGAGCTTGTCGAGGGCCTCCTTCGTGAAGTTCGAGTCGGGGGCCGAGACGAGCGGGTTGAAGCAGATCGACAGCAGCCCTTTGATCTTCCCGTCGTGGATGGCCTCGATGATCTCCTCGGCGGACAGGCCCTTGCCGGGGATCTCCGACTCCTCACAGCCCCACACCTTCGCCACGGCCGCGCGGTGTTCGGGGTTGGTGATGTCGCGGTTGCCGGGGAGCTGGTCGCACTTGTGGCCCTGCTCCCGCCCGCCCTGGCCGTTGCCCTGCCCCGTGATCGTCGACACCCCGCAGCCCGGCTTGCCGAACTTGCCGGTGGCCAGGCCAAGGTTGATCGCCGCGAGAACGTTGTCGACGCCCTTGGAGTGCTGCTCGATCCCACGGGCGTGCAGCAACATTCCCGTCGCCGCGGTCCCCCACCACTCGGCGGCCTCCTCGATGCGCGCCGCGGGGAGCCCGCAGATCGAGCCCGCCCACGCCGGGGTCATGTCCGCCACGGCGGCCGCCGCTTCGTCGAAGCCGACGGTGTGGGCGTCGATGAACTCGTGGTCGAGCCAGTCGTGGCGGATCAGCTCGTGGAGCACCGCGCCGAACAGGGCCGAGTCGGTCCCCGGCCGCACCGGCAGGAACAGGTCCGCCGTGCGGGCCATCGGCACCACCCGAGGGTCCTGCACGATGAGCTTGGCGCCGCGGTCGCGTGCCCGCCACACGTAGCTGGTCGTGATCGGGAACGTCTCGGCGATGTTCGAGCCCGCCACCCACACCACATCGGCGAGCGGGATGTCACTCCACGGGTTCGGCGCCCGGTCGACACCCAGGGCCTTCTTGTTGCCCACGCCGGCCGAGACCATGCAGAACCGGCCGTTGTAATCCAGGTTCGCCGTGCCCAGGCCCAAGCGGGCGAACTTGCCGACCAGGTAGCTCTTCTCGTTGGTGAGCGAGACCCCGCTGAGCATGGCGAACGCGTCGGGGCCATGCTCGGCCTGGATCCGCTGGATCTCCGCCACGACCCGGTCGAGCGCCCGGTCCCAGCTGACCTGCCGGAACCCGTCCGGCGAAGACGGGTCCCGCTCGAGGGGATCCAGGAGCCGGTCGGGGTGACTTCCCTGCAGGTAGCGCTTGACGCCCTTGGGGCAGAGCTTGCCCTCGTTGAACGGGAACTCGTACCACGGCTCGAAACCGACGACCTCGTTGTCCTTGACCTTCAGCTTGATGCCGCACTGCTGCCCGCAGAAGCAACAGTGCGTCTTCACGGTGCGGTCCGGGTCGATGCCCGCGTCCCACCCACCCGGCGGCGCCTCGTTGAGGTGCGGTCCGTACTTGTCGATCAGTTCTTCGTCGGACAACGGTCGTTGGGCCATCAGCCGAAACCTCCCACGCGCCGCGACTGGGCCAACGCCACCTGGCGGCGGCGGCACGTCGGGCACGTGTCCTGGTAGTTGCCATGTTTCACGGCGTCGCCCGTGGCGCTGTCCCCGTCGATGCCGTAGTCGAAGCCGAGCTGTTCGAGCACGGTCTTGAGGTCATCGACGTGCTGCATGGCGGCGAACGCCTCGCCGCAGGCCCGGCAGATGGCCTGCTCGCCCTCGGCGTTGGCTCGCTTGTAGAACTGGACCCCGAGGTTGGCGGGTCGTTGGAAGATGTGGAAGAGCTTGCCGAACGGGATGTACATCAACCCGAGGATCACGGTCAGGGCATGGATCGTGTTCAACGCCGAGTAGTACCGGCCTTCGAGCCAGGTGCTCGACACGGTCAGGAACAGCCCGGTGACCGACACCGCGAACAGGCCGGCGAGGGCGAGGAAGTCGCCGCTGCGCTCGACCGCCAGCGCTCCCGGGTCACGGAGACGCCGGCTCAGGAAGATGAACACGCCGGCCAGCACCAGCACTGCGGCGATGTCGAGGGCGTGGAAGATCAGCCACCCGATGATGCTCTCCGCGTCGAAGCTCAGCGTCCCGAGGTTGGAGAGGTAGACCTGGTAGCGGTCGGCGTCCTGGCCGACGCTCTGGAAGTGCAACAGACCCAGGGTGAGGGGCACCGTGACCAACCCGGCGAGGATGCACCCCCAGAACACGAATTGGTGCGCCAACCACCGCGTCTGCGAGCGCCGGCGGATGAAGCCCTGGGCCAACAGGTTCGTGCCGACCAACGCGGGGAGCGCGACCGCGTTGTGGAGGCGCCGGGCTCGGATCGCGTCCCAGCCCCGGCGGTTCAACATCGCCGTCGGCGGTCGCCGCAGCCACACCGAATGACGGTAGACGATCGCGAACGTGGCGAAGATCAGCCCG
>JALOLF010000230.1 GCA_025456085.1 Acidimicrobiales bacterium | reverse complement strand
CGCGGCGATGAGGTCCTCACGCGTCTGGTCCCGTTCCACGTAGGCCTCGATGATCGGATCGAGCACCTCGTAGGGCGGCAGGCTCTGGTCGTCGCGCTGGTCGTGGCGCAGCTCCGCCGACGGTGGCTTCACGAGCACCTCGCGAGGCACGACCTCCCCGTCGCCCCGCCGGTTCAACCATCCGCACAGCTCGTAGACGAGCAGCTTCGGGACGTCCTTGATCACGGCAAAGCCGCCCGCCATGTCGCCGTACAACGTCGTGTAGCCGACGGCGCTCTCGCTCTTGTTGGAGGTGGTCAGCACCAGCCAGCCGAACTTGTTGGACAGTGCCATGAGGAGCATGCCCCGGATACGGGGCTGGAGGTTCTCCTCGGTCACGTCTGCCCGGGTGTTCACGAACGACGGTCCCAGCAGCTCCTCGAAGGCCTTGAAGGCCGGCTCGATGGTGATGACCCGGTACTCGATGCCCAGGTTGGCGGCCAGCAACTCGGCGTCGGTGATGGAGCCCGAGCTCGAATAGCGCGACGGCATGAGCACGCCGTGCACCCGATCGGACCCCAGAGCGTCACAGGCCACCGCCGCCACCAGCGACGAATCGACACCACCCGACAGGCCGATGACCACCTCCCCGAACCCGTTCTTGCGCACGTAGTCGCGGGTGCCGGTGACCAGCGCGCCGTAGACCTCCCCACAGCGGTCGAGCAGCCGCGCCGGCTCGGTCACCGCCACCGGAGGCGACGAGACCGGCCGCGCCACGAGCGTCGTGACAGGCAACGGCGACGCAGGCAGCATCGACCGGGCGGGGACGTCGAGGTCCGTCACGAACAACACGTCGGCGTACTGCGGCGCCCGCGTGACGGGGTCGCCAGCCGAGTCGACCACCACGGACGCCCCGTCGAAGACCAGCTCGTCCTGTCCCCCCACCAGGTTGACGTAGGCGATCCAGCAACCGGCCTCGGCCGCCCGCTCCTCGAGCATCCGCTCCCGCTCGGCCACCTTGCCGGCGTGGTAAGGCGAGGCGTTCAGGTTCACGACGAGGTCCGCGCCGCCGTCGCCGAGCCAACGCACCGGACCATCGGGCGCCCAGGCGTCCTCGCAGATGGAGACCCCCACCCGGAGCCCGGCGACACCCCACAGGGTGAGCGGCTCGGCGCCCGGCTCGAAGTAGCGCTCCTCGTCGAACACGGCGTAGTTGGGTAGCCGGCGCTTGCGGTACACGCCGCGCAGGACTCCGTCGGCGCACACGGCCGCCGCGTTGTAGAGGTGTCCGTGCTCGGGGTCACGGTCGACGAAGCCCACGAGGGCCACGGTCGAGCCGGAGGCGGCGACGACCCGGTCGAGGGCCTCGAGGTTGTCGTCCACGAAAGACGGCTTGAGGAGGAGATCCTCGGGCGGGTACCCGGTCAGCACCAGCTCGGGGAAGGCCAGCAGCTCACAGCCCTCGGCCTCGGCCTCGGCCATGGCCTCGACCACCCGAGCGGCGTTGCCGGCGAGGTCCCCGACCATCACGTCGAACTGGGCGAGGGCGAGACGCAGGCGCATGGCCGGAGCCTAACCACGTGCCCCGTGCCCCCCGGTGGGAGTCCGAGGGCGAACCTGCCTACGCTGGCAGATCGTGTCCACGCCCGTTGTCCTGCCACCCAACGTGGTCGAGTCCGTCGAGCGCAGTGCGGCACCGGCCGCCGTCGGGGACGCGCTGCACCGTCTGAGCGAGCTCCGGCCGGATCTGCCCGCTCAGCTGGCCGAGGACGACCTCCTCACCCGGACGCTCGTCGCGGTGTTGGGCGCCAGCCGCTCCCTGGCTCGACACCTCCAGCGCGATCCCGACGCCCTGGGCACCCTGCAGACCCTCGACGAGCGCGCTCCCAAGGACGATTACACGATCGAGCAGCTCGTGGCCTGGAAGCAACGGGAGTTCCTGCGGATCGCGGCACGGGACCTGATCGGTCTGGATGCGCTGGAGCAGACCGGACAGGCCCTGGCCGAGCTCGGCGCCGACGTGCTCGACTCGGCCTGCGCGCTGGCCGGCACGGAGTCGCTGGCTGTCATCGGCATGGGCAAGCTCGGCGGCTACGAGCTCAACTACTCGAGTGACATCGACGTCATGTTCGTGGGTGACGGCCCGATGGGCGAGCTCGACAAGCAGGTCCGTCAGGTCATGGACCTGGCCAAGCGGTGCTTCCGGGTCGACGCCAACCTGCGCCCCCAGGGTCGCGACGGCCCGCTCGTGCGCTCGCTCGACTCCTACGAGGCCTACTGGGACCGCTGGGCCGAACCGTGGGAGTTCCAGGCACTGCTCAAGGCGGTGCCCGTGGCGGGCGAGCCCAAGCTCGGCGCCCGCTTCCACGACGCCGCCCGACGCTGGCTGTGGAACCGGGCGTTCTCCGCCGACGACCTGCGTCAGATGCGCCACCTGAAGCAACGCGCCGAGGCCGAAGTGACGCGCAAGGGACTCGCCGACCGGGAGCTCAAGCGCTCCCCGGGCGGCATCCGCGACATCGAGTTCACCCTGCAGCTGCTGCAGCTCGTCCACGGCCGCCAGGACCCGGACCTGCGCTCCCCCACCACCCTGACGGCGCTGGCCGAGATGGGTGGCGGCGGCTACATCGACGCCGACGACGGGACCAGGCTTGCCGACGCCTACCGGTTCCTGCGCGCCGTGGAGCACCGGGTCCAGCTCGTGGACGAGCAGCAGACCCACACCATCCCCGCCGACGACCTCGCGCTCGACCGACTGGCGCGCGTGATGGGCTACCGCGACGAACCCGAGGGCACGGCGGCCGAACTGGTCGTGCAGGACCTCCGCCAGCACCAGCTGACCGTGCGGGGCATCCACGAGCGGGTCTACTTCCGGCCCCTCCTCGAGGCCTTCGCGGGCGTCGAGGGTGCTCTCGACGCCGATGCCGCCATGACCCGGCTCACCGCCTTCGGCTTCACCGACGCCAAGCGCACCCAGGCCGCGGTGCGTGAGCTGACCCGCGGCCTCAACCGCACCAGCCGTCTCATGCAGCAACTGCTGCCCCTGCTGCTCGACTGGCTCTCCGACGCCCCGGACCCCGACCTCGGCCTGTTGATGCTGCGGAACCTCCTGTCCGACCGGGCGCGTGCCGGCCGCATCGCCGAGACCTTCCGGGAATCGGCCGAGGCCGCCCAACGCCTGTGCGTCCTGCTCGGCAGCAGCCGCCTGCTGGGAGACGTCCTGCTCCAGAACTCCGATCTGGTGAGCCGGCTACCCGATCCGGCGCTGCTCGCCACCCGACCCCGCGACGAGCTGATCGAGCGGGCTGCCAAGGCGGCCATCTGGCGCTCCGGGTCAGGCGAGCAGCAGGAAGCCCTCAAGCGCTGGAAGGACCGCAACGAGCTCGGGATCATGGCCCGCGACGTGCTCGGTGGCGCCGACGTCGACCAGGTCGGCGCCGAGCTGAGCCGGCTGGCCGAAGCGGTCCTGCAGGTGTCGCTGGACGCGCTGGATCCGACCGTTCCCTTCGCGGTCATCGCCATGGGGCGCTTCGGCGGTGCCGAGCTGTCCTACGCCAGCGATCTCGACGTCATCTTCGTCTACGAAGGCGGCGCGTCCGCGGTCGACGAGGCCAACCGGCTGGCCAGCCGTCTGCTGCGCTTCGTGGGCGGCTCGACCCCGGCGGGACAGATGTACGAGATCGACGCCGACCTGCGCCCCGAGGGCAAGCAGGGGCCGCTGGCGCGATCGTTCGACGGCTACCGACGCTACTGGGACGAGTACGCGCTGGTGTGGGAGCGCCAGGCCATGCTGCGGGCCCGTCCCGTGGCCGGTGACCTGGCGCTCGGTCAGCGACTGCTGGACGAGCTGGCCCCCCGTGTATGGGGCGCCGGGCTGACCACCGAGGATGCCCGGGAGATCCGCCGCATCAAGGCCCGGGTCGAGCGGGAGCGGATGCCCGCCGGCGAGGACCCGCAGTTCCACCTGAAGCTCGGCCGTGGCTCGCTGTCGGACATCGAGTGGACGGCACAGCTGCTGCAGCTCCGTCACGGCATCACCGCCACGGGCACCATGGACGCGCTGTCCATGCTCGAACAGGCCGGCGTGCTCGACC
>JALOLF010000229.1 GCA_025456085.1 Acidimicrobiales bacterium | reverse complement strand
CGGCCACGAGGTCATCCCCTTCGGCCTGTCCGCGGTGCGCAACGTGGGCGAGGGCCTCGTCGAGCTGATCCTGGCCGAGCGCGAGGCCCGGGGCCCCTTCGAGGACTTCTACGACTTCTGCGACCGTGTCGACCCCGGCGTGCTCAACAAGCGCACGGTGGAGTCGTTGGTCAAGGCGGGCGGCTTCGACTCGCTCGGGCATCCCCGCAAGGGCCTCCTGCAGGTCCACGAGCAGATCATCGACCGCACCCTGGCCCGGCGACGCAAGGAGGCCGAGGGTCAGTTCGAGCTGTTCGCCGTCCTCGGCGACGCCGACACCGGGGGCGGCGAGGCGCCCATCGCCATCCCCGACGTCGAGTTCGACAAGCGGGAGCGCCTCGCCTTCGAGCGCGAGATGCTCGGCCTCTACGTGAGCGACCACCCCCTCATGGGGGCCGAGGCGTCGCTGCGCCGCCGCACCGAGTGCGCCATCCACGAGTTGGAGGGCGTGGAGGACGGCTCCGTGCGCACGGTGGGTGGCCTGGTCACGAACCTGCAGCGCAAGTGGACCAAGAAGGGCGATCTCATGGCCGTGTTCCTCCTGGAGGACCTGCAGTCCTCCATCGAGGTCATGGTGTTCCCCAAGACCATGGCCGCCCACGGCCATCTGCTCGAGGACGACGCCGTGGTGATCGTCAAGGGCCGCATCGACAGCCGTGACGACCAGCCCAAGGTCATGGCCACCGAGATCGAGCGCTTCGAGCCCATCACCGACGGCGCGCCGCCGGTGCGCATCGTGCTGTCGCCCAACGTGCTCAGTGAGACCGTGCTGGGGAGCCTCAAGGAGCTGTTGGTGGAGCACCCCGGTGAGTCGCAGGTGTTCCTACACCTCGGGGAGCGTCAGGTGCTGCGTCTGCCCGACCAGTTCTGCGTGGACGCCAGCAACGGGCTCGTGGCCGAGCTGCGGGTGCTGCTCGGCGCGGAAGCCCTGCTGGCGTGAGGTGGGCCGACGCCCTTGCGGTGATCCGCGCCTCGCCCGGTCGCCCGGATCGCCTAAGATCTCCACTTCGACCCACGTCCCGGCGTGGGTTCGGGAGTTGCACGGCGCGAACAGCCGCGACTGGACTAGAGGGGATCTGACCCTTCACCGACGGGGGGCCGAGGAGCGTTATGGCGATCGAGGTCGTGACGAAGGACTGCACGGCGCTCAGCGACGCGGAGCTGGCCGAGATGGCCGACATCTGTGCCGACGGGCCCAGCCAGTACGAAGCAGGCGCACTCTCCAAGCAGGCCGAGGCCTGGGTGCTCGTCTCGATGGCGCGGGAAGGCAACAACCTGCGTGGGTTCTCCTTCTTCACGCTGGAACGCATCGGGGGCACGCCGTGCGTGCTGCTGGGCTGTGCGTCGGTGAAGCGCACGAGCCGGCGGGACGCGGTCCTCAAGGCCCTGCTCGCCGATCAGTTCCGACGTGCGGTGCTGGCCTTCCCCGACGAGGACGTGCTGGTCGGCACCCGGTGCGTCGATGCGTCCGGGTTCGAGGCGTTCAAGCACCTCGAGGACATCGTGCCCCGTCCCAGCCACAAGGCGACGGGTGAGGAGCGGGCCTGGGGCCGGCGCCTGGCCAAGCGATTCGGCATCGAGAACGGCAACTACGACGACCGCACCTTCGTCGCCCGAGGCGACGGGACCTTCCCGCTGGTGCTCGACCACGCCAGCCTGAAGCCCGAGCGGTTCGACACCGACGTGGTGGCGTTCTTCGACGACTGCGACAGCGGGCGCGGGGACTCGCTCGTGGTGTTCGGCTGGGCCATGGCCGAGTACCTCGCCAAGCTGGCCTGAGCGGCTCCGGCCGCGTCGTGGAGTTCGCGCAGGTCGTCCGTCGGCGACGCATGGTGCGGGCCTTCACGCCCGACCCCATCGACCCGGCGGTGCTGCGACGGGTGCTCGACGCGGGCCACCGCCACCCGTCGGCCGGATGGGCGCAGGGCACCGACTTCCTGGTGCTCGAAGGGCCCGGGCAGACCGCCTCGTTCTGGGACGTCTCGCTGCCGCCGAGCGAGCGGGACGGCTTCCCCTGGCCCCGCCTGCTCGACGCGCCGGTGCTGGTGCTGCCCCTGGCCGACCCGGGCGCCTACCTGAACCGGTACGGCGAGCCCGACAAGGCGCGCTCGGGCCTGGGGGAGGGGCAGGACCGGTGGCCCGTGCCGTACTGGCAGCTGGACACCGCCATGGCGGCCATGCTGGTGCTGCTCGCGGCCGAGGACGAGGGGCTCGGCGCGCTGTTCTTCGGCATCTTCGCCCACGAGGACGAGCTCCTGGCCCGGTTCGGGGTCCCCGTCGGGATCCGCCCCATCGGCGCCATCGCCCTGGGCCATCCCGTGGCGGAGCGGGCCAGCCGATCGCTGGACCGGCGCCGCCGGTCCCTCGACGAAGCGGTCCACCGCGGCAGGTGGGGCCAGCACTGACCCGTCACCGCTCCGGGGACAGCGACCGGGGTCAGGCGCCCAGCTCGGCGGCGAGGGCGTCGGCGGTCTCGACCGGCAGGTGGCAGGTGAAGTCGCGACAGACGTAGGCCCGTCCGGCGGGGCCGGCGTCGCGTCCCGCCCACAGCGGAGACTCGAACGGCGTGCCCCACGCCAGGACCGTGTTCGGCCGGTAGGCCCCCGTCACGACCCTCACCAGATCCGGCCGGTCACCGGCCACGACAACCTCGATGGTCCCGCTGTTGGCCAGGTCCGCGGCGGCCAGCAGGTGACCGAACGCCTGTGGGTGTCGGGCCGCCAGCGGGGCCAACAGACGCAGGATCTCCTCGGCCCGCTCCCGGTACCGGTCCTGCCCGGTCAGCGCCGCGAGGCGAAGCAGGCCCAGGGCCACGAGGCTGTTGGCCGACGGGGTGGCGTTGTCCATCAGGTCCTTGGGCCGGGTCACCAGCTGCTCGGCGTCGGTGCCGGTGGTGAACACGCCGCCGTCGACGTCGTCCCAGAACAGCTCGAGCAGGCTGTCGGCCACGGCGCGGGCCTCGTCGAGCCAGCGGGGGTCGCCCGTCGCCTCGGCCAGCCGGACGAAGGCGTCGAGGAGGGCGCCGTGGTCGGCGGCGTAGGCCAGGTGCCGTGCCCGGCCGCCCTCGTCGGCCTGCCACGAGCGCAGCCAGCGACCGTCGGGACGACGCAGATTGCCCACCAGGAACTCCGCCGTGGCCACCGCGTCGGCCAGCCAGCCCGTCCGGCCGGTCGCCGCGGCCGCCTCGGCCAGCGTGGCGAGCATGAGCCCGTTCCACTCGGTGAGCACCTTGTCGTCGAGGCCGGGGCGCACCCGCCGGGCGCGGGCGTCGAAGAGCTCGCGGCGGGCGCGCTCGACGTCGTGCGGACGTGCGAGGTCACCCCGCACCGGGCGGTGCAGGATGGTCGCCCCCTCGAAGTTGCCGGCCTCGGTGACGCCGTACCACTCGAGGGCCACCGCCGCGTCGGGACCCAGCACGGCGCGGACCTGCTCGGGCGTCCACACGTAGAACCGGCCCTCGACGCCCTCGGAGTCCGCGTCCTCGGCGGAGTAGAACCCGCCTCCGGGGTGGCGCAGGTCGCGCAGCACGTACTCGATGGTCTCCTCCAGCACCTGGAGGAAGCGACGCTCGCCGGTGACCTGCCAGGCGTGCAGGTAGATGCGGGCCAGCAGGGCCTGGTCGTAGAGCATCTTCTCGAAGTGGGGCACCAGCCACTGGGCATCGACCGAGTAGCGGGCGAACCCGCCGCCCAGGTGGTCGTAGATGCCGCCCGAGGCCATGGCGTCGAGCGTGGTGGTCACGATCCCGACCAGCTCCGGTGCCGAGGCGTGGGCATGGGCCCGCAGCAGCAGGTCGAGGTTCATGGTCGACGGGAACTTCGGTGCCCGCCCGAACCCGCCCCACTCGGGGTCGAAGGAGCGACGCATGGCGTCGACGGCCGCATCGAGGACCTCGGCGCCGGGCAGGGCTGCGCCGGCCCGCAGCGAGGCCGAGTCGCGCAGGGCCCGGGTGATCTCGTCGGCCTGCGCGTCCACGTCGTCGCGTCGGGTGCGCCACACCTCGTCGATGCGGTGCAGCAGGTCGGTGAACGAGGGCATGCCTCCCC
>JALOLF010000125.1 GCA_025456085.1 Acidimicrobiales bacterium | reverse complement strand
GCTGGTCGAGCCGACCTTGGGCAGGCCGACGTGGATGACGATCGTACCCATGGCCCCCTACTCGTTCGCGGTGTCCGAGGCCGTGACCGGCTCCGCAGGCTCGGCCCCGTCGCCGCTGCCGTTGCGCTGGCCGTTGGTGGCGGGGATGGTCTCGTCCGCGGCGTTCGGCCGCCGACCGGTCTTGTCCCCCACGTAGTAGTAGTAGTACTGCGCGGCCGGGGCCTCCGCCGAGGCGTTGAAGAGCACCCCGAGCACGGGGGCGTCCAGCCGTTCGAGCAGCTCTGCCGAGGTCTCCGCACTGGTGGAACGGGTGCGTGAACAACGGGCCACCAGCACCACGAGGTCAGCCTCCGGCAGCAGCTCGGCCGCGTCGTTGGTCGTGAGCAGCGGCGCCGTGTCGAGCAGCACGAAGTCGAAGTGCGAGCGGGCCACCTCGATGATGCGTCGCTGGGCAGCGATGATGGCCGCCGGCTTGGGATCGTCGTCCTCGTTGCTGGCAGTCACGAGCCGGACGCCGGGCACGGCGGTCGCCGTCGCCCGGAAGCTCGGCGCACCCTCCCCGATGGACACCGAGGGGACGAGATCCTGCTCCGAGGGCAGGAGCTGCTCGACCCGGGGCCGCCGGAAGTCGCAGTTGACGACCAGGACGTGGTCGCCGGCCTCGGCCATGACCGCGGCCAGGTTGGCCACCGTGGTGGTCTTGCCCTCGTTGGGCTCCGGCGAGGTGACCAGGACCACGGTGGCCCGCCGGGTGGTGCCGTTGGGGCGGACCGCTCCCCGCTGGGCCGACGCCACCCGGGACGTCGGGTTCACCCCCGGCAGCACGAAGGTGATCGCGGTGCGCAGCGCCCGGTAGGCCTCCGCGGCCCGCCCCCGGGACTCGGTCACCGCCGCGATCTCGTTGGCGCGGGCCTGGTGGCGCGACATGGGCGGCACCTCGGCCAGCACCGGGAGCCCGAACGCCTTCTCGACGTCTTCCTTCGTGCGCAGACGGGTGTCGACCCGGTCGTAGGTGATGACGGCGCCGACCCCGAACAGCAGCCCCAGCACCCCGCCCAGGAAGGCCCGGCTGGACGGGCTGGGGTCGCTCGGGGCCCCGTCCGTCTCCTCCCGGGCGGCGGTCGACGCAGTGGGATCGACGATGCGCTGATCGGCCCGACGCATGCCGGCGAGGTAGTCCTGACGGCTGATCTTGGCGGGCGTGGCCGGTTCCAGGATCTGCAGACGTGGCACCTCCCGGCCGGCGTCGGCCTGCTCGTCGAGATAGATGCTGACCTCCTCGGCGAAGGCATCGGCCAGCAGGACCGCCTCGTCGCGGTCCTCGGACAGGGCGGTGATGATCAGGGTCCCCACATCGTCGGAGGCCTCTGCGTAGATCTGGTCGCCCAGGTCCTCGCCCTGACGGCCGAGCTTGGCCTCCACCCGCGTCGGGATGTCGCCCGTGGACACCAGGAAGGCCACGCGCCCCAGGTTCAGGTTCGCCGCTGCCGCCGCGTCGGGAGCGGTGGGCGTGATGAGGGTCGCCGACGCCTCCCAGTAGTTGGCCGGACCGTCGTCGGCGGAAGCCGGTGTGGTGAACCAGCCGATGAGCGCGCCGAGGAGGGTGGCGGCGAGGATGGCGGGCCAGAAGCGGCGGAAGATGCGGAGGTAGTGTTGGGGTTCCACAGGGCGATGGGCGCGGGGAGGCTCCCGCCGGAGACGGCGATGCTAGCATCTCGCTCGACACCGACCACGTAGGCCCCGCCCACTCCCGGAGAACGCCGCACGTGCCGACCCCTCGAGCGACGACGACCTCTGCGGACGGCTCCGTCGACGGAACCCACGACGAGCTCGGTGGCCGCGAGGTCTGGCGGGGTGCGCTGTTGCTGGTGCTGGGGCTGGCGCTGGGACTGTCCTCCAGCAAGGAGTTCCGCCTCGAGGTCAACGGGATGCTCGTGCATCCCTATCTGTTCGTGCTCGTGGTGCTGGCCGCGGTCACCGGACCGGCCGCCTACGGCCGGCTCCCCGCCTCACAGCGCAACGCGCTGCTGGGGTTCGCCGGCGCGTTCGTGGGCGTGAGCCTCCTGAACGGCGACGCGCTCCCGGAGGTGGCCAAGGCCGGGACCTTCCTCGCCACCATCTGGACCCTGGCCGTGGCGGCCCGCCGACTACCCGAGGTGCGGCTCGGCGCGCTGGGCATGTGCGTGTCCATCGCGCTCGTGTCCACCCAGGCCCTCGGCCAGTCGGGCACCGACCCGTACGCGCCGGTGCCCTTCGGCGAGGTCGGCAACCGCAACGCGTTCTCGCTCTACGCCCTGCCCGCCATCCTCACCGGTGTCGTGTTCACCATGCACCGCGCCACCCCGAAGTGGCAGCGTCTCGCGTTCCTGGGCTGCGTCGGCATCACCACGCTGGCCATCTTCCTCACCGCCAACCGATCCGGCTGGGTGGGCGCGCTCACCATCGCAGTGCTGGTGGCGGCACGGGGGCGGAGCCTGCGCGACGTGTTCATCGTGGTGGTGATGGGCTTCAGCATCTTCTACCTGCTGAGCACCTTCTTCGGCACCCAGGTCATCGACGAACGCCTCGACCGCGACCAGAAGACGAAGCAGTCCGACACGGCCCGGTCCGACCTGTTCTGGACGAGCGTGAACATCGGCCTCGCGAACCCGCTCACCGGCATCGGTCCCCAGCTCGTCGACGACGAGCTGGGCAAGCGGGTGCCACTCGGTGGCAACACCGAGCCCCGCGAGGCCCACAACCTGCAGGGCTATCTCATCGCCGGTGGCGGCCTGCCGCTGACCGTCGCGTTCGTGTGGCTGCTGGTGGCGCTGTGGCGCCGACCGAAGGAGTGGTCGCGGGCCTACCCGCGACCCGGTCCCCTCGAGGTCGACGGGCGCAGCTTCCTGCAGATGATGGTGGCCCTGTTCTTCATCCGCGGCCTGTTCTCCCAGGAGATCTGGTCCATACCCGGCTTCCTGCTGGGCTTCGGCTTCGCGCTGGCCATGTCCATCGTGGGCTTCGAGACCACCACCCCGGCCGCAAACGAAGCGTCGGTCGGGCCCCGTACGGCACGGCGATCCTCGGCCCGGTCGCTCATCGCGTCCAGCAGCGAACGTCCCTCCGGCGCGGCCGCCGACGCGACCGACCTGGCGGCCACCCCCGGGGGACGCGACGGCCGCCGACCCAACCTCATCGACCGGGAGTTCCAGCGACGCCAGGTGCTCGGGCTCTCGGCGCGACCGCAGAGCAGGCGGCGCTGAGCGAACACCCACCGGTCGGGTCCGCGTCGCCGATCCGACGAGCCGTCCTCGACGACCTCATCCGGCTCGTGCCGTTGCACCGCGCCGCGTTCCGCGGCTCGATGGGCGTCGGCCTGGGCGCCCGTTACACACGCGCACTGCTGCGCCACTACGTCGCCTGCGACGCCTGCCTGTTCCTGGTTTCGGTTCCGCACAGGAGCGGACCGGTCGACGGCTACGTGTTCGGAGCGCCCCTGCGCCATCTGGGCGAGATCGACCGGCGCCTGGCCGTTCCCTCCGCCGTCGGCATGGCCACGCATCCCTGGCTGCTGGCCCGGCGGGCGGTGCTGGCCGAGGCCTGGAACCGGGTGCGTGGCCACCACGCCGTGGACACGACGGCCCCCGACCCCGCGACGACGTTCGCCCTCGTCGGCATCGGGGTCGACCCGACCGCCCGGGGCCGTGGCGTGGGACGAGCCCTGCTGGCCGGGTTCGAGCAGCACGTCGACCCCGACGCCTACGCCGCGTGCGAGCTCACCGTCTACGAGGACAACGTCGCCGCCCGCGCCCTCTACGAGTCAACGGGGTGGCGCTGCGTCGGCCCGGTCCCCGGTGCCCGCACCCTGCGCTACCTGCGCATCCCCGGGGCGTGCGGGCAGTGAGCCGGTGCGCGCCACCAGCGCCGCAAGCTCGGCGGCGCCGAGCCAGAACCCGCAGCCGTAGGCGGTGTGCATGATGGTGTTCGCCGTCATCACCTCGGTCACCTCGGCGCCCCGCACCGACGCCGCAGGGCGGCTGCGGGAGGCGTTGAGCGCCAGGTACAGCGCGTTGAACCCCACCGCGTAGCGCAGCTTGCGGGTGAGCAGGGTCAGCACCACCGAGCCCAGTCCCGCACCCACGAAGGCCGGCGGCACGAGCTGGCGCAGCGCGGGCACGGCCCGGTTCTTGGCCATCAACGGCACCTTGTAGCGGCCGTAGCGGAAGTACTGGGACCAGAGGGCACGGAACCCCTCACGGGGGTAGTACGTGGAGCGGATGGTGGGGTCCATCCAGATCCGGTAGCCGGCTCGGGTCAGCCGGAAGTTGAGGTCGTCGTCCTCGTTGCAGCCGATGTGCTCGTCGAAGCCGCCCAGCTTGTCCAGCACCGGCCGGCGATAGGCCCCGAAGGGCACGGTGTCGACATAGGCCCCCTGCTCGGTGGTGCGGAAGGCGACGCCGCCCACGCCGAAGTGCGAGCTCTGGGCCGCCGCGATGGCCCGACCCCGGTGACTGCGACCCACCGTGGTCATGGGACCGCCGACGCAGTCGGCGCCGGTGGCGTCGAGGGCCTCGACGCACCGGCGGAGGTAGTCGGGCTCCACCCGACAGTGTCCGTCCACCCGCACGACGATGTCGCCCGACGCAGCGGCGATTCCGAGGTTCAATGCCGGCGCCGGCTTGCGATCCGGGTTGTCGATCACCCGCACGTGGATGTCGGGGAACCGGTCCCGCAGCGCCAGCACCTCGTCGACGGTCTCGTCGTCGCTGTCGCCGTCGACCACGAGCACCTCGAAGGCGCCCTGGGGGTAGTCCTGGTGCAGCACGGCCCCCAGGCTCTCCTGGATGAAGTGACCCTCGTTGCGCACGGGCATCACGACGCTCACGAAGGGCAGCGGGTGCCGATCGGCCTGGGTCGTGCGGTTGACGTCGTCTCGTCGCGGTTCGTGCGGTGCGTGCTGCGCGTGCGCCCCGACCGGGCGTTCACCATCCGTCACGCTTCTCCCCTCTCGGCGTGCCGTCGTCCCGAAGGACGCTACGACAGACTGTCACAGACTCGAGCGCCGTGACGAGGTGGTCGACGAAGGCCTCGACGGTCGAACGACGTGCCCGGTCCTTCCCGGCGGCGACGAGCGCCGCCCGACGCCCGGGATCGGTGGCGATCGCGACCAGCGCCGTGGCCAGGGCGGTCGGATCGTCGGGGGGGACAAGCAGGCCGTCCATCCCGTCTCGCACCGAGGTGGGCACACCGCCCACCCGGCTGGCCACCACCGGGCAGCCGAAGGCTCGGGCCTCCACCAGCACCCGGGGCGTGCCCTCGGTGCGACTGGGCAGCGCGAGCACGTCGGCATCCGCGTACTCCTGGTAGAGGGCGGGCCCGGCGGGCACGTGCCCGACCACCTCCACCCGCCCCTCCCGCCGGGCCCGGCGCCACGCCGCGCCCACGACGGGGCCGAGGTCCTCCAGCGCACCCGGCCCCACGATGCGCAGCTCCGCCTCGGGCACGGTGGCCAGCGCCTCGACATAGCCGTCGAGGAGGGTGTCGAGGGCCTTCTCGGGGCGGAGGAAGCCCACGAAGAGGACCCGGAAGGGCGCGTCGGGCGGTCGGGCGCGAACAGCGGACGAGAGGTCGGCGGCGTAGATGGTGGACGACACCGCCACCTGACCCCGTCCGGGCGCCGGCCGGTAGTGCGCCAGGAGGGCGTCGCCGTTGGCCACCAACGCCGCGTCCGGCCGGTGGACGAGTCGGCGCTGCACCCGGTCGATGGTCACGGCCAGGGCCCGTGCGGGGACGCGCCGCACCCCGCGGTAGCGGTCGCTGACCCGGGCCATGGCGAGCACGTCCCCGTACACGTGGTACACGCGGGGGCCCCGCACGGGCAGCAGGGCGAAGGGGCTCTGGATGGCGAGCTGGACGAGCAGCACGTCGCAGCGCCGCTCCAGATCGCGCACCACCGGGGCGACGCGGCCCGTCTTGCGGAGCCCGTCGGGGAACCCCGACATGACCGGCAGGGGCACGAGGTCGTGCAGCCGGCGAACGATCTCGTGGTCGTGCACCGCGGTCGGACGATCGGGTCGCGCCGCGGCCACGCTGAGGCGACCCACCCGCCCCGCCAACTCGTCGATCCACTTGCCCAGGCCGGCGTCGGCGTGGACCGAACCGTCCGCGCCGACGGCCACCTCCCGACCGGTCACGACGCCGACGTGGAGGTCCTCCACCCGGGCGGGTGGGTGGCGCGGCGGACTCACGGGGTCGGCAGGGACGGGCCGCGCCCGGCCGAGCGGTGGTAGCGCGACGCCGCCAGCCGTTGCCCGAACGGCCCCAGGGCCAGCAGGGCCCGCAGGGCCAGCGCCCGACGGTTGCGGCGTGTGGCAGCCGGGTATGCGGCGCGCCCGAAGCGCAGCACCCGACCGGCCCCGGTGCGCTCGCCGCGGGCCAGCGACGCCAGACCGTGGCGGGCGACGTCGTACTCCACGAAGGCCGCCACCACGTCGTCGCGGGTGAGCCCGGCGCGCGCCAGCAGCTCCTCGCTCAGCTCGAAAGTGCTGACGTAGTCGTCGACGAGGACCTTGAGCGCCCGCTGCCCGGCCTGCAGGGCCTTCTGGTTCGCGGCGTGCCAGCGATACGCGAACAGCGGCGTGTCGACGTACCAGACCTCCTCCACCTCGCCCAGCAGCCGCCAGTGGAACCACTTGTCGGGGTTGATGAGCCGGCCGCCGCCGTAGCCCTCGACCGACTCGTAGCAGCGCAGGGGGTAGGCCGTGGCGGCGAAGTTCCCCGGTGTGCGCATGGTCCGCAGGCACCGCCGCAGGGCCTCCGGCGCGGCCAGCACCCGCACCGGGTGGCCACAGGCGGCGGCGAGCTCCCGGTCGTGGCGGGCGTCACCCCACAGCGCGGGGTCGGCGCCCGACCCGCCCGTGGGCCGGCCCTCCCCGTCGATCACCTGCACCGCCCCGGTGACCAGCACCGGGCGCTCGCCTGCTTCCCGGAACAGCGCGTCGTAGGCGCTCAGGGCGCCTGGCAGCATCAGGTCGTCGGAGGACAGCAGCAGCGCCACGTCGCCGCTGGCGCCGCGCACGGCCCGATCCAGGTTGCCCGCGAAGCCCACGTTGCAGCGGTTGACCGAGACCCGCACCCGCTCGTCGGCGACGGCGCGCACCACGGCCACCGAGTCGTCGGTGCTGGCGTTGTCGCTGACCAGCACCTCGACGTCACGGTGGGACTGCTCGAGCACGCTGCGCACGGTGTCGCCGACGTAGCGGGCGTAGTTGTAGTTGGGGATGCAGACGGAGAACTTCATGTCGTGTCGGCGGCCTGCCCGGGGGACTGCCCGACGGGCCGGGTCAGCGCACGGGCGTACACGTCGAGCAGTTGGTCGACGGCGCGGCCGACACCGTAGCGGGCCTGCGCCCGGGCCCGGCCCGCCTCACCGAGCACACGACGCCGCTGCGGGTCGCGCACCAGGGCGTCGATGGCCCGGGCGAGGGCCGGGGCGTCGTCGGGCGGGACCAGCAGCCCCGTCACCCCGTCGTCGACGAGCTCGCAGGCCGCGCCCCCCGTTGCCGCCACCACGGGTCGGGCCGCGGCCATGGCCTCCACCAACGTGCGCCCGAAGGACTCCAGGCCCGACGGCTGCACCACCACGTCCAGCCCCGCCATGATGGCGGCCGGATCAGGTGCATAGCCGGCGAAGGTGATCCGGTCGGCGAGCCCCGCGGAGCGGATGCGCTCCCGCAGGGCTCGCACCGGCGGATCGTCGAGGGGGCGGCCGTCGGGGTGCCGGTCGTGGCCCACGATGCGCAGCTCCACCGGGAGGTCCGGGTCCAGCAGGGCCGCGGCGTCCACGAACAGGTCGTGGCGCTTGGAGAACGACATCAGGTTGGCCACCATCCCCACCACGACGGGCCGGTCGGCCGCCGTCGTCGGCCCGGGAGCGCTCACCGCCAGCAGGTCGTCGAGCACCAACCCGTCGGGCACCACCGTGGCCCCGGGCAGCCCCAGGTGCGCCAGGCGCGCCGCCGTCGCTTCGGAGTTGGCCACCACGACCGAGGCCAGCGGCACCACCCGCCGGGGCAGGAACGATGACTCGCGCCAGAAGCGGAACTGGGCGCCGGGACCGACCAGTTCGCGCACGTGCCACACGTGGGCCAGACCGAGGCGCGCCGCGGCCCGGCCACCCTCGGGGTTGAGCAGCGTGTTGGTGTGCAGCAGGTCGGCGTGCTGGTCACGGGCGAAGGCCGCCACCGCCGCCGTGGAGCCGCGCACCAACCCGGTGCGTTGCCACTGGTAGAGCTCCATGGCGGGGCGCCTCCACCACGGGGTGCGGATCTTGCGCTGCCACCGGTAGAGGGGCCGGAACAGCACCCGACCACCCACGGCGTCGGCGATGGCGTCCTGCTCCTCGGGCGTGCCATCGGCGGGGCACACCACGCAGGACCGCACACCGGCCTCGTCCAGCCCGACGATCAGATCCAGCGAGGAGCGCGCTGCGCCACCGGCCGCGGCGTTGAACACGTGCAGGACGCGCCGGGGAACCCAACCTGACAGGCTCACGTCGCGGTCACGACCCGGGTGGTGCCGCCTCGAACGCCGCCAGCTCCTCGGGCGTCCCCATGGGCCGAACCTCCTCGGCGACGTCGATGCGGAAGTCGGCGCCGGCGGCGATCAGACGGTTGTAGAGGGGCGCGACGTAGAACTCGCCCCGCGTCCGGTCGTCGTCGGCGATCATGCGGTCGGCCTCGTCCAGGAAGCGGCCGACGCTGGTGAAGTGGTACAGGCCGGTGGTGGCCCACGGTGAGATGCGACGCTTCTCGGCCGTCTCCACCACCCGCCCCGTGTCGTCGACCCGGGCGAAGCTCCAGTGGTCACCCTCGGCCTCGAACACGCCGAGGACACCGTCGCAGGTCGCCTCCAGACCGGGGAGCCGATCGGCCAGGCCCGTGCGGCACCAGGTGTCGGCGTTGTACACCAGCACGCTGTCGTCGGGGTCGAGCACGTGACGCGCCGCCAGCACCGTGCACAGCTGGCCCTCGGTGACGTCGTCGAGCGCCACGACCTCGAGCGCGCGGTCGCCGTAGCGGCCCATGATGTCGTCCTCGAGGGCGAAGCCCCGCAGGTGCTCGGCCAGGCACACGAACACCAGGCGGCGGGCGAGCTGCAGGGGCAGGCCGTCGACGGCCCAGCTGTACATGGGTCGCCCCAGCACGGACACCAACGGCTTGGGGACCTCGATGCCGACGTCGGCGAAGCGACTGCCCCGACCGGCCATGGGGATGACGACGATCACGACGGGCCCGGGCTGCGCAGGGCCTCGTCGAGCAGCTCGAGACCCCGCAGGTAGAGGGCGAGCTGGCGCTCGGGTCGGTCGAAGTGCAGCGGCGGGAGGCTGACCAGGACGAGCCCCGCCACCAGCAGCACGTCACGGCGGTCGAAGCGCTCGAAGAAGACCTGATCGAACACATCGCGCACCGCGTCGTGGAGAGGACGGGTGTGCAACGTGAACTCGGCCTTGGTGCCCACCACGTCCACCTGGAACAGATCGGCGGTGATCACGTCGTAGAGCCCGTGCACGGAGTGGTAGAGCTTCGCCACGTCGTAGCGCACGTCGCCGGTGATGCCCACCCGGCCGAAGCTGCCGCGCGGGTCGATCAGCTTGCAGATCCCGGAGCGCAGGTCGTACAGCACGTTCGAGAAGCAGAGGTCGCCGTGGATCACCGAGCCCATCGACGTGCGGGCCAGCCGGTCGACCTCGGCCTCCAGCCGGCTCCACACCAGGGGCAGGTTCGGCACCTCACGACCGTTCAGCTCCACGACGCCGGGGGCTTCGATCAGGCCCCGCAGCGCCGGTGGGCCGGCAACCTCGGCGAGGCGACGGCGCACCTTGCCCAGGTACATCTCGGCCACGTCCGCGGGCGGCACCGGGTGGGGGTGGGCCAGGAAGCCGTCGACCACCAGTTCGTGGAGGTGCTCGAACACCCGGTGCCAGATGCCCGGGTCGACGTTCTCGAACACGAACAGCTCGGCCAGCGTGGGGTAGCCGTAGAACTCCATGCGGGCGAAGGGTTCGTCCCACTCCACGGAGTAGTCGAGGAGCCGGGGGAACAGCACGGCCAGGTCCGGTGGCACCAGCCGCAGGTAGTTGATCTCGTCGATGAACTTCTCGACGTGGCGGCTGCGCTTGGTGAGCGTGCCGAACACGGGGTCGACCTCGACCAGGTTGAAGGCCCGCTCGCTGAGCAGCACCCGCTGGGCGGCCGACTGCCGGTCGGGGTTGCCGCAGTCCAGCCAGCGCCCGGCCCGTTCGCCCCGCAGGCCCACCTCGGCCTGCACCGCCCGGAGGATGCCGGCCAGCTCGACCCGTCCCGGCGACGTCGCCAACGCCTGCCGGCAGGCGCGCTGGAGCACCGCGACGTCGGGGAAGAAGTACACGCCCACCAGGGCCTGCAGCGGGGGCTCCAGACCGGGCTGCTTGTCGTGCAGGTCCACCACCGCGCCGTGCTCGTCGAGGTCGACGACGCACCAGCGATAGGACTCGTCGACCTCGTCCACGAGCACCACGGGCACGTCGCCGTCGAGCACCGCCGGGTCGGCGAGCTCGAAGTGGGTGTCCCCCAGCACCACCAGCACGGGACCGTCCTCCACCCCTTCGGCCAGCCCGGCAAGCGTGTAGCCGACTCCCCGATCGGCGTCGGGCACCACCACCTCGACGTCGAGGCGCTCACCGAAGACGCAGGTGACGTACTCCTCGACGAACAGACCCGGCTTGGCCACGGCGAGGCGCACCCGCTGCACCCCGAGCGAGGCCAGGTAGTCGAGCGTCCAGTGGACCACGGGCCGGCCCGCCACGGGGATCATGGCCGGGCTCGACACGTTGGAAAGCGCGAGGACGCTGTCGGGCACCGAACCGGCGGCAGGGATGAGGACGGTGACCGGGGAGAGCACCGCGCGATCCTACCGATGGGGGTGTGCGGCATTGGCTACCCTCCGACGGTGCCGCGGTCGACCACGCCCAACAGCCGCTTCTACGTGCCGGCGGACATCGAACCCGACGCCACCCGTCGGCGGGGCACGGACCTCGAGCGACGGGCGCTGGCGCTTGCCAGCCGCCTGGGCTGGCGACACGGCACCCGCCAACGCCTGCTCGGCGCGGCGACGGCGAAGCGTCACCGCCACGCCTTGGCCGGACTGCGCACCGTGGTGCTGTTCGTGGGTCACGGACGCAGCGGCTCCACCCTCGCCGGCACCCTGCTCGACGCGCACCGCAACGCACTCGTGGCCCACGAGGCAGACGTGCTGCAGTGGTTCGGGCGCGGCTTCGGCCGCGACGCGCTGCTTGGCCACCTCGTGCGGCGAGAGCAGTGGTTCGTGCACGACCAGCGCGCCACCTGGTGGGGCTACGACTACCGGGTACCCGGCCAACACCAGGGCGAGCTGGGCGAGCTGCACGTGATCGGCGACAAGCAGACCGGGCTCACCACCGACGCCCTGGGTGCCGACCCCACCCTGCTGGAGCGCTTCCGCACCGCCGTGGGGCTGGAGGTGCGCGTGCTGAACGTGGTGCGCGACCCGGTGGCGACCCTGGCCACCATCGACCGCCGCCAGGCCGACCGGGGCGTCACCGTCCGACCCATCGGCGAGCTCGCGGCGGAGTACTTCCGCCGCTGCGACGTGATCGCGCAGCTGCGATCCCGGCCCGACGTGGCCCAGTTCGACCTGCACCACGCCGAGCTGGTGGCCGATCCCCGGGCCACGCTCGCCGAGCTGTGCGACTTCCTCGGCCTCCCCCTCGACGCCGCCTGGCTCGACGCCTGCGCCGCCGTGGTGGCACCCCCGTCGGCGCCACGACCGGCACCGGGGCACTGGCCGGCCGGCACCGTCGACGACATCCGGGCCACGGCGGCCCGCTACGGGCACCTGGCGCGGTACGCCTCGTGAGCGCGGACACCGCCGTCTACACCGCCACCTTCGGCGGCTTCGACCGGGTCCCCGAGCAGCCGGCTCTGGACGGGGTCGACTTCGTGTGCTTCACCGACCACCCCGAGTTGGTGGCACCCGGGTGGCAGATCCGCGAGCTGCCCCCGCCGGCTGATCCCCGCCGTACCGCCCGCCGCCTGAAGCTGCGCTCCCACGACGCGCTGCCCGAGCACCGCACCGCGATCTGGATCGACGGGCGGGTGCGCATCGAGTCGGCGAGCTTCCTGGAGGTCTTCACCCGGGACCTCGACGCCCACGGCATCGCGCTGGTGCCCCATCCCCGCCGGAGCTGCCTCTACGACGAAGCGGAGTGGGTGTACGTGGCCGGCTACGACACGTTGCGCCCCGTGGCGGGCCAGGTGCGGCGGTACCGACGGGCCGGCTACCCCGTGGGTCACGGGCTGTGGGTGACCACGGTGCTGGCCCGTCGTCACGACCGGCCCGCGGTCCGGGCACTGGAGGACCGCTGGTACGCGGAGTTGGACCACGGCAGCGTGCGCGACCAGATCAGTCTCCCGTACGCCCTGTGGCACCTGGGTGTGCAGCCGGCCCG
>JALOLF010000228.1 GCA_025456085.1 Acidimicrobiales bacterium | reverse complement strand
ACGCCGATGAGGCGTCGGATGGCGATACCCCACAGCCACGCCGCCGGCTCGCCCCGACCGTCCCACCGGCCGGCGCCGCGCCAAACGGCGACGAAGGTGTCCTGCACGGCTTCGAGCACGACGTCGTCGTCGGGGCAGCGTCGGCGCAGCCGGGCGATCACCCACGGGGCGTGCCGATCGTGGAGCTCGCGCAGAGCGGCCCGTTCGCCGGCGGCGATGGCCGAGACGAGCTCGGCGTCGGTGCGCTCCATCCCCATCGCCCACCCTGTCGCGCCGAGGACGCTCGGCGGTTCCCTCCATCGTGACCGATGGTCGACGAGCGTGCGAGCCCGTCGACGGCCGCCTTGGCCGACCGGGTCGTCGCTCTCTGCGCGGACCTCGGCCCGATGGTCATGAGGCGCGTGTCGGCGGAATCCGTGAAGTTCCCAGCGCCGGCGAAGGGCGCATCTGACCGTCGGACAGCTGCGTGGGGTCGCGTGGCGTCGACACGCCGCCGCTCATGACCAGCCGCTCCATGCGGGCGTGGCACGGGACCACTCGTGGGGTTCGGTCAGGTCCCCAGCCGGAGAAGGTCCTGCTGCGGGGGTTCGTTCACTTCTACGGGCAGAAGGTCGTGCTGCTCCTCGGCGGTGTTCTGCCCCGCTCTGGCGGCTTGGTCTGGATCCCGGGGGACTGCATCGGTTCGGTCGACCGGTGCTGGGAGGACGTGAAGCCCGCCGAGGAGCAGGCCGGTGCGGTCGAGGAGGTTCGACGGTGCCGGGCGCTGGCCGAACGGATCCGGGTCGCGTCCGTCGAGCAGTGATCCCTACGCGACTGCTGCTGCGAAGGCGGCGTAGAGGTCGCCGGGGAGTGGGACGTCGAGCTCCCAGGTGATGGCCATGGGCTTCTCGCCGACGTGGCCTCGGTAGGTGGCGGGTCCGAGGAACCAGAACGCCCGGTCGTCGGCACGGAGGCGGGTGAACAGCAGGATGGTGCGGCCGTCGCGCTCGTGGTGCCGGTAGCGCAGGCCGGTGGGGCTGTCTTCCCGGGTGATCGACTGGCTCTCCCAGTGGATGAGCGTGCGGCTGATGGCGTAGTCGCGGTAGCGGGTGGTCGGTGAGAAGGCGCCGCTGCTCTTGTCGAGGGTGAACGCGAACAGTTCGGCGTTGGCGGGCTTGGCCTCGTAGACGCCGCTCTGCCAGGCGGCGATCTTGGCCCGGTCGTCACCGAGGCCCATGCCGGCGAGGATCTCGATGCGGCTGTAGCGGGCGTGGACCTGGAGCGGCGCGTCGGGGTGTGTCGTGAGTGGTTGGTGAAGGTGGTCGATGTTGGTTTCGAGCAGGCCGAACAGCTCGGCCAGCTCCGCGATCACTTGGGGGTGGGACCACACGAGGTCGACCGCGTCCTGGAGCGTCGTCCCCTTGTTCAGCGCTTGGTCGGCGAGCGACGCGACGAGCATGTGGAGGAGGCGCTTCGTCCGCTCTGGCAGTCCCCTGAGCTGTGGTCGCTCGCCTGCCAGGAGCTGGCGGTAGGTGGCGATGCGTTCGGCGTCGTCGACGTGGAGCAGTCGACCGATGGCCCGGCGGAGGATCCGCTCTTCGGGTCCGTGGGGGAGCACGGTTCCGTCGGCCGTTTCGACCAGATCGGACCAGCTTTTCGAGTTGGCGTAGAGGTCCTCCACGTCGAGGCCGGTCTCATGCAGGTACTCGGCCAGGTCGATGTCGGGCCGTTCTCGTCGCAGTGATCGCAACTCGTCGACCTTGGCCCTCCACTGCGAGGGAAGGGCCTCGCGCAGGTTCCGCAGCACGACCTCGGTCGCCTTCTCGTCGAGCTGCATGTTGCACCCGACCGGCAGGAACGGGAACTGCATCTGTACGGCCCGCTCGACATCGCGGCGGGTGCCGCCGAGCAGGGCCCGGTAGCGGCGGTCGAAGCGGAACTCCTTGCGGTGGGTGCCGACGAAGTCGAGCACGGTGCAGTACGCCTTGTCCTTGGCCGTGCGGAGCCCGCGGCCCAGTTGCTGGAGGAACAGCACCGGGCTGTCGGTCGGGCGCAGCATGAGCACGGTGTCGACGTTGGGGACGTCGACACCTTCGTTGAACAGGTCGACGGAGAACACGACCTTGACCTTCCCGGCGGCGAGATCGCGGAGGGCAGCCTCTCGGTCGGCCCGGGGGCTGTCGCCCCAGATGGCGACGGAGGGGATGCCGTGATGGTTGAAGTGGCGAGCCATGAACCGGGCGTGCTGGATGCTCACGCAGAACCCCAGGCACCGCATCGAGCCCACGTCGACGTGCTCGTCGACCTGCTTCACGACGAGGCGGGCCCAGGCGTCGGAGCTCGTGTAGCGGTTGGTGAGTGCCTCGATCTCATAGCCCCTCCCGCGTCGCCAGGGGATGTCGGTGAGGTCGAGACCGTCGTGGATGCCGAAGTAGAGGAACGGGGCGAGGTGCTGCTGGTCGATCGCGTCCCACAGGCGCAGTTCGGCGGCGATGCGGTCGTCGAACCAGTGCAGGATGGGCAGCCCGTCGCTGCGTTCGGGCGTCGCGGTCAGCCCGAGCAGTTCGACGGGGTCGAGGTGGTCGAGCACCCGCTCGTAGGAGGCGGCCGCGGCGTGGTGGAACTCGTCGACGATCACGACGTCGAAGTGATCGGGGGCCAGTGCATCGAGTCCCGATGCGTTGAGGCTCTGGATCGACGCGAACACGTGGTCGAACCGGGTTGGCCGTGCGCCGCCCACCCACTTCTCGCCGAAGGACCGGTCGCGCAAGGCGTATCGGAACGTGGCGAGGCTCTGGTCGAGGATCTCCTCGCGGTGCGCGATGAACAACAGCCGGGTTCGGTCGAGCTGGTTTCGGAGGCGGGCGTAGTCGAGCGCCGCCATCACGGTCTTGCCGGTGCCGGTGGCGGAGACGAGCAGATTGCGGTGGTGTCCCCGCTGGCGGGACACCTCGACGAGTTCGAGGAGCCGGTCCTGGAAGGGGAGTGGTCGCAACTCGATCGGGCTCAGGATCACCCGCGGGCCGGTGTCGATTCGTCCGGCGCGCTCCTGCTCCTCCTCGAACTGCGCGGCGTCGTAGGGGAGGTAGTCGCCGCCCGACCAGTAGCTCTCGAACACGGCGCCGAACTTGGCGATCACGTCGGGGTTGCGGGCTGCGGAGGCGCGCACGTTCCACTCGACACCGGTCACCTGGGCCGAGTGGGTGAGGTTGGACGAGCCGACGTAGGCAGTGGAGAAGCCGGAGTGGCGGTGGAACACCCACGCCTTGGCATGCAGGCGGGTCGTGGTGAGGTCGTAGGACACCCGGATGTCAGCACCAAGGCTGGCGAGTTGCTCGAGGGCGGCCTTCTCGGTTGATCCGGTGTAGGTCGTGGTCAGCACCCGGAGCTGGCGGTCCCGGCCACGGTGGTGCCGGAGGGCGTCGAGCAGGGGAGCGATGCCGCTGCGTCGGATGAAGGCCATGACGACGTCGATGCGGTCGGCCGATTCGATCTCGGAGCGCAACTGGCTCCAGAGGTTCGGCTCGCCCGGCGCGTTGGTGAGCAGCGTTGTGTCGAGCAAGGGGATCAAGGGCTCGGCGATCGCCTCGGGGCTGCCGTCGGGCCGCCGGCCGAGGATGGCGTGCAGAACTGTCGCCGGATCGACTGGCGCAGTCGAGGGGTCGACGTCGACCAGGTCGCCCAGTCGGTCGAGCAGGGCACGGGCCACTTCGATGCCGACTCGGGCTCGATCTGCTTCACCGACATCGCAGAGCGCACGTTCGATCTCACGGCTGAGGTGCCATGCGATTCGATCGGGGGCTTCGGCGGCGCGGAGCGCGCGTTGCTCGGTCGGGAAGGCATCGGCGAGCGCGTCCAGGCGCGCCTTCAGCCCCTTGCTGACGAGGACTTCGTACAGGCCCGCGGGCAGGTCCTCCACGGGAGCGAACGCTACGAGCTCACCCGGCTTGGTGTCGGGATCGCCTTCGCAGGCGTCTCTGTCAGTGGGGGTTCGTATGGTTGGGGTGTGTCCCGACCGTCAGGAGTCGCCATGCCGAACCAAGACGTCGTCGCCGAGTTCAGGCGGGCCCGTGACCAGTGGGACGCGCTCGGGCAGGCACTCGCCCCGCTCGCCGAACGGCTCGCGTTCCAGACCGTCGCCGACC
>JALOLF010000124.1 GCA_025456085.1 Acidimicrobiales bacterium | reverse complement strand
CGCAGCTTCAGCTTGCCGGTGTAGTCGCCCGGGACCTTCCCGACCCGCCGCAACGCCACGTCCACGATGTCGGTGTCGGCCGGTTGCAGCACGAGCTGGGCCTCGAGCAGCGAGCTCACCTCGGCCGCGGCCCGCTCGTAGCCCCGCACGGGGACCACCTCGACGAGCGTGGGCAGCTCGGGCGGGCGGGCGCCCTTGGCCCGACTCTGGTCGACCACCACCCGGGCCACCGTCTTGCCCTCGCCGTCCAGGAGGCGCAGCACCGTCTCGGTGGTGGTGATGGTGACCAACCTCAGCAGGGCCCGCATCTCGAGGACGGCAGCGAGCCGGTCCGCCAACGGCGAGGCCGGCAGCTCCCACACGAAGCGGGGCACGGCGTCGAGCTCGACGCTGCCCAGCGACTCCCCCGTGGCGGCCGAGCGCCAGGCCAGGCGGGCGCCGTCGCGGTCCCGGCGGTGCTCGAGCTGGCCGCCGTCGGCCCACACCCGCCAGTCGAACGTGTCGTAGACGGTGCGCTCGAGCTCACGGGACGGGTTCGAGGCCGTCTGCTGGCGGTGCGAGAGGCCCGACAGCACCAGCAGGGGATCGGCGCCCGGTTCGAGCACGAACCGGCGGACCGTCGTCATGCGGGTGTCGGGGCGGGACGGGACATCGGCCCCGCACACTAGTGCTCAGCCGGTGTCGAGGACCCGGCGGCCCTCCAGGGCGCGGCCCAGGGTGAGCTCGTCGGCGTACTCGAGGTCACCGCCCACGGGGAGCCCGCTGGCGATGCGGGTCACCTGCAGATCGAGCGCCCCGAGCAGCTTGGCCAGGTACATCGCCGTGGCCTCCCCCTCGATGTTGGGGTTCGTGCACAGGATGATCTCCTGGACGCCCTCGGGCTCGATGCGGGCCAGCAGCTCACGCACCCGCAACTGCTCCGGACCGATGCCCTCGATGGGGCTGATGGCGCCCTGGAGCACGTGGTAGCGGCCGTGGAACTCGCCGGTCTTCTCCACCGCCACGACGTCCCGGGGCTCCTCCACCACGCACAGCACGCTGGCCTCGCGTCGGGGATCGGTGCAGATGGCGCATGCGTCACCCTCGGCGATGTTGAAGCACCGGGTGCAGAACGACACCCGCTCCTTGGCCTCGACGACGGCCCGGGCCAGGCGAAGCGCATCGTCGCGGGGCAGCTTCAGCAGGTGGAAGGCGATGCGCTGGGCCGACTTGGGGCCGATGCCGGGCAGACGGCCCAACTCGTCGATGAGGTCCTGCACCGGACCGGCGTACACGGCCACGCGCTCAGCCCTGCCCGGTGAGACCCTTGCCGAGGTCGCCCAGGTCCTCGTCCTCGTCGTCCTCGTCGACGACGCCGCTCGGCCCACCGAGGCCCAGCATGCCGCCCAGCGACCCCAGGTCCATCGAGGCCAGGGGGTTGGCGGCGGCCTGCAACGCCTCGACCTGGTCGACGGCGTCGTGCAGGGCGGCGAGGACCAGGTCCTGCAGCATCTCCACGTCGTCGGGGTCGACGGCGGCAGGGTCGATCGTGACCGACCGGAAGGCCATGCCCCCGGTCACGGCGACTCGCACCACGCCGCCGCCGGCGACGCCCTCCACGAGCTGCTCGGCCGCGCTGGCCTGCGCGTCGGCAAGCTGTTGTTGCATCTCCAGGGCCATGCCGAACAGCGACCCCATGTCGGGGAGGGCGCCGGCGGGCTCGTCGGGTCGGTCGGTCATCGGGGTCCTCCGGCGGTCGATGGGTCGCTGCTGGTCACTCGCCCTCCACGAGCTCGGCGCCCGGGAAGACCTGGCTGACGCGGTCGAGGCTGGAGCCCGCCACGTCGGTGGCGTCGTCGAGCTCGGAGACGTCGACCGCGTCGTCGTCGCCGTCGTCGGTGGGCGCGGCGGGCGGCCGCGACGGCGAGGCCTCGTAGGCCCGTGCGGGAGGCGGCGCCCCTTCGTCGACCACGATCCGCATCGGGACCGCCCGCCCGAAGACCTCGGCCAACGCCCGGTCGACCTCGTCGCGTGCCTCCTCGCACCGCCGGGCGTGGTGGATGTTGGGCAGGCCGAACACGGCGGCACCCTCGGCGTGGTCGAGGAAGCGGCCCCCGGCGAAGCGGGACTTCGAGCGCCCCGAGAGGTTCGGGAGGATCCGATCGCCCCAGGCCATCGTGATCTCCTCCCGGCTGGGCAGCGTGCCCGGAGAGGCGGCGGGCGCCGCCGGCGCCGCTGCTGGCGGAGCAGCCGCCTCGGGAGCGACGGCCTCGGGAGCGGGGGCCTTGGGAGCGGCGGCCTTGGGAGCGGTCACCCGCTCGCGTGGCTTGGCGCCACCGCTGCCGGTCCGGGTGCGGTGCTCCGCGAGCACCTGACGGGCTGCGGCAGCGGGGCGGGCGGCGTCGGACGGTGCCGACGGATCCGCCTCGGCGGGCGGTTCGGCCCCGGCGGGCGGTTCGGCCCCGGCGGGGGCGACGACGGGCACGGGAGCCGACGCCTCCGGAGGTGGCGGGGTCCGCGCCGGCGCCGTGACGACCGCTGCGCCCGGATGGCCGAGCGCCACCTCGAGCCGCTCGATGCGCTCGAGCAGGGCCGCGGCGGACACGTCGGACTCGGGCTTGGTCAGCCGCACCAGCGCCACCTCGAGCGGGATCCTCGGGTCGGGGGCGTCCTGGATGCCGACGAAGGAGTCGCCGAGCACCTCCAGCGCACGGGTGGCGCCGGCGGCGGTGAGGCGGACGGCCTGCTCGTGCACCCGGGCGGTGTCCCGCTCGGAGAGTCGGTGGAGGTCGGCGCCCACCGCGGCCAGGAACACGTCGCGCAGCCGGCCGATCAGCGCCTCCCCCAGGGTGCGAGGGCTACGCCCGGCGTTGGTCGAGGCCTCGATCGCCAGCAGCGCCCGGGCGGTGTCGCGCTCGCACAGCGCCTCGACCAGCTCGTCGACCGAGCTGAGATCGTCGGGCACCCCGCCGGCCGCCACCACGCGGTCGAGGGCCGACAGCGTGTCACGGGCCGAGCCGTCGCCCACCCGCAGCACGTACTCCCGGGCGTCGGAGCCGACGTCGAGCCCGGCGTCGGTGACGACGAAGTCCACGAGCGCCTGCAGGTCCTCGGCCGGCAGCAGGTGCACCTCGAAGTGCTGGGTGCGGCTGCGGATGGTGGGCAGCACCTTCTGCGGGTCGGTGGTCGCCAGCACGAACACCACGTGTTCGGGTGGCTCCTCGAGCGTCTTCAACAGCGCGTTCGACGCGGCCGGCGTGAGCATGTGGACCTCGTCCAGGATGTACACCTTGGTACGCCCGGGCGTGCCCAGAGCCGCCTTGTTGATGAGGTCCCGGATGTCGTCGACCTTGTTGTTCGACGCCGCGTCCAGCTCGTGGACGTCGAAGGACGTGCCGTCGGCGATGGCCAGGCACGACGCGCACTCGCAGCACGGCTCGCCCTCGACCGGGCGCTCGCAGTTGAGCACCTTGGCCAGGATGCGGGCCGTGGAGGTCTTGCCCGTCCCCCGGGGACCGCTGAACAGGTAGGCGTGGCCCACCCGGTTCTCCGCCACGGCGTTGCGCAGCGCCCGCACCAGGTGCTCCTGGCCGCGGACCTCGGCGAAGCGCTGTGGCCGGTACCGGCGGTAGAGGGACTGATAGGCCATCGGCGCCGACTCTACCGGCCGGCCCGGGGACGCGAAGGGGCCCGCTCCCCCACGTGGCGGTCAGGCGATCTGCGGCACACCGGAGATTCCGCTGAAGGCTGCTGCCTCCCGGCCCTGACCTGGTTCACGGCCTCCGGTTGCACAGGACCCGACCGCCACGTGCGGGAGCGGGCCGAGCGACAGGATAGCCTGAACGGCCGTGCTCCCCACCGCCGCGCGGGGAGCGGTCCCGGAGGGATGCGAGAGCGGACGAATCGGCACGCCTGGAGAGCGTGTGTGGGGCAACCCACCGTGGGTTCGAATCCCACTCCCTCCGCCGTGCGGCGAGGGCCCCGGCACCCATCCGGGGTCCTCGCCGGTCACCGCAGCCGATCTCAACCGCAGCGCACCCGGCCGGGCACCGACGCCGTCTGGTTGATGAAGTACTCGTCCCGGGGGAACAGGTCCCGGTTCAGCGCGTCCTCGGCAACGGTGCCGGCGGGCACCCCGTCCACGATGCACTCGGGCCGGGCGGTGGCGAAGAACTCCTCCACGAGCGCCGCCTCCCGGGCCGGCAACGCCGAGGCCACGTCGACGGCGGCGAGCCGTTCGGCCACCACCGCGGGGTCCCAGACGATGGGCCGGCTGCTCGCCACGAAGAAGGCCGACGTGAAGTAGCTGGGCACCCAGAGGCGCACGACGTACGGGAAGACCTCGGTGACGCTGTTGAGGGTGCGCGTCGACGGCGCCCACTGCGCCACGAGTCCGTCGGGGTCGAGCGTGTCGCGCACCAACTCGTAGAACTCGACCGAGTAGAGGTTTCCGCTGAAGGCGGCCTCCTGGCGCAGGGTGTCGACGACCACGACGTCGAGCGGCCCCTCGTGGCGCAGCAGCCAGTCCCGGCCGTCGCCGACGCGCACCTGCACCCGCGGATCGCCGAAGAACCGTTGCAGCTCCGGCGCCCCCTCGTCGGCCAGCCCCGCCAGCAGCGGCACCTGCCCGCTGCAGATCTCCACCGTGTCGACCCGCCCGACCCGTGGGTCGAGCGACAGCCCGTACGGCGTCGCCCCGATGCCCAGCCCCAGGGCCATGGTGGCCTGCGGGTCGTCGTGCAGCAGCGCCGGGGCGAGGCCGATGAGGGTGTGGAACTCGTCGAAGGGGTAGTTGTTCTGCGACGCCCCGTTCACCGTCATCTCCCGCTGCCCGTCGGGCAGCCGGCGCAGGGCGTTGGCGCAGGCCCGGTCCTCGGCCAGGTCGATCTCGGCCAGCTCCACACCGTGCAGGCGCGACCACAGGAACTGGTTGGTGGGCGCGAAGCGCACCAGGGTGACCAGCACCAGCGCCACGGCCCCCACCGCCGCCACCCGGCGTGCCGGTCCCCGACCTCCGGTGGTCCACGCCGCCGCGATCCCGGGGATGCCCAGCGCCGCCAACAGCACGACGTACGTGCCGGCCGTGCCCAGCCGGTCGATGACCACGAACCCGACCACCAGCGTGCCGGCGACGTTGCCCGCCACGTTGGCGAACAGCAGCCGACCGGTGTGGCGTCCCAGCGTCTCCATGCGCCTGGCGACGAGCGCCTGCACGAACGGGAAGGAGGCCCCCATGCACAGCACCGGCACCGCCATCACCAGCAGCGGCGCGCCGAAGAAGACGGCGAGGAGGTCGGGGTTGCGGGCCCCGTCGAGCGTGCGGAAGCCGATGGAGAAGCCCTCCCCCTCGAAGTAGAACTCGAGGTCGTCGGCCCAACCCGTTCGGTAGAGGCCCTTGGTCAACACGATGAGCGCGCCCACCGCCGACACGCCCACGGCGAACTGGAGCCACAGGAACCAGCGCTCCGGGCGACGGGTGCGCGAGACGAGTCGTGAGGCGACGGCCGAACCCGCGGCGAAGAACACCAGGTACAGCGACAGCACGTGGGCGAAGCTGTAGGAGTTGGACCGCATGATGGCGTCGATGAGCCGGAAGAAGACCAGCTCGAACCCCAGCGCAACGGCGCCGGTGAGCGCGTAGACGAGGTACCAGGGCCACACCGGCGCCGCGCCGGGTGTCACCGGTTCGGCGCTCGACGGGTCGACGGCGTCGGAGGGGTGATCGGGGGCGGGATCGTCGAGGGAGGCGACGGCCGACGCCTCGGACCGGCCCGGGCCCCACCGGCGGGCCACCACCAGCACCACCGCCGCGGCGGTGAGGTTCAGGGCACCGGCCAGCCGCGTGGCGGCGACGAAGCCGACCGCACCGATGACCACCCACCCGGCCAGGGCGGCACCGAGCGCCGCCCCGAAGGTGTTGAGGGCGTAGAGCCGCCCCACGAGACGACCGGCGTCGCGCACGTGGTCGACGACGCCCTTGGCCACCAACGGCAGGCTCACGCCCATGAGCGTGGTCGGCACGGCCAGCAGCACCGCGTTGAAGCCGAACTTGGCGGCCGGGGACGACAGCGACGGAGCCAGCTGGCGGTACACGTCGTAGAACAGCCACAGGCTCCCCCACGCGAACAGCCCGATGGCCAGGTTGGTGCCGGCGAAGGCCAGCACCGAGCGGCGGGGGCCGAGGCGGTCCGCCGCCCACCCGCCCAGCAGGCCGCCGAACCCGATGCCGGCCAGGAAGGCGGCGACCACGGTCGTGAACGAGACCAGGTCCACCCCGGCGTGCAGGGAGATGACGCGTTGCCAGACGACCTGCAGCGTGAGGGCGGAGAACCCGGTCACCACGAACACCAGGGAGACCGCGAGTCGGGAACCACGTGACATCGGAGCCACTGTCGCATGCGCGCCGGGGTCGACCGCGATCGCCCCGGGCCGCGACCGGTAGGGTCGCCCCGTGGAGACCGGGCCGGTGAGCGACGAGCAGGCCATGGCCATGGCGCTGGAGGAGGCTGCGCTGGCGGCGGCACACGGCGACGTGCCCATCGGCGCGGTGGTGGTGTGCGAGGGACTGGTCGTCGCCCGCCGCCACAACGAGCGTGAACGGATCCAGGACCCCACCGCCCATGCCGAGGTGCTCGCCCTGCGCGACGCCGCCGCCGCGCTGGGATCGTGGCGGCTGGGGGACGCGACCCTGGTGGTCACGCTGGAACCGTGCGCCATGTGCGCCGGCGCGCTCGTGAACGCCCGCATCGGCCGGGTCGTGTTCGGGGCCTGGGACCCCAAGGCCGGCGCCTGCGGATCGCTCTACAACCTGTCGTGCGACCCGCGGCTGAACCACGAGTTCGCGGTGGTGGGTGGTGTGGAGGCCGACCGCTGCGGATCGCTCCTGCAGGAGTTCTTCGCCCTGCGGCGCTGAGCGCCTTCCCCCACGCGCGGCCCGCCGACTAGTGTCCGCCCCGGAGAGTTGCCAGAGCGGACGAATGGGGCGGCCTCGAAAGCCGTTGTGGCCTCCGGGTCACCGTGGGTTCGAATCCCACACTCTCCGCCGCGAAGGCCCCAGGCGGCGCGCCGTGAGGGCCCCCGCCGAGGCCAGCGCCACCAGGAAGGCCCCGAGGGGCAGCGAGGTGGCGAGCGCACCCCGGCTGCGACGGCACACCGCGCCGTCACGGGCCTGCGCCAGGAAGGCCTCCGGCGTCGAGGGCTCGCCCCGCACCGACACCTGTCCGGGGGCCAGGCCGTCGAGGCCGCCGACGAGCAGACGTTCGCCGTTGCGGTCGTAGGTCACGACGACGCCGCCTACCCGGCCGGCCGCCGCGGCCGGCGCCTCGTCGAGGCGGACCCGTTCGACGAACCCGTCCGGCACCACGCCGAGCTCGAAGCGGGCCACCTCCGATCGCCGCTCGGGAAAGGCGACGACCGTGGGATCGTCACGCTGCGGATCCGGTCGGGACACCTCCCACAGCACCGTGGTGTCCCGGCGGACCCCACCGGTCTCGTCGAGCAGCACCCGCACGCCTTCGACGTCGTCCACCGAGCACGGACCGACGACCACGATCGGCAATCCCGCGTCGTCGAGGCCCAGGGCGAGGTCCTGGGGCGCATCGTCACAACCGAGCAGGGCGCAGCGCTGGCCCCGATCGGCCAACGTCCAGGCCGACGTCACCACGCTCACCACCACCACGAGCACCAGCACCACGTCCGTCGCCGACCACGGCCGCCGCGGGGATGGCGGGAGCGGGGCCGCGGACATGACCCGGAGCATGGCAGACGTCTGGTCGGCGGGCGGCCCCCGTAGCCTGGGCCACCATGCGCATGGGTCCGCACATGATGCTCGGCTCCGATCCGACCAGGATCGAAGGTGCGTCGCTCCAGCAGGGGGTGGTGCGCCGGGTCCGCGACCTGGCCCGGCCCTACACGCGGCTCCTGGTCGGCTTTCTGGCCACCATCGTGGCCGCGGCCCTGGTGGATCTCGCCCCGCCGCTGCTGTTCCGGGCCATCATCGACGACGCCATCCCGACCGGCGACCGCGCCCAGCTCAACCGGTTGGCGGCGGCGGTCGTGGCCTTCGCCGTGGTCGCCGCCGGCCTCGCCCTGGCCGAGCGGTGGTTCTCGTCGAAGGTCGGCGAGGGCCTCATCTACGACCTGCGTGTCCGCCTGTTCGACCACGTGCAGCGCATGCCGGTCGCCTTCTTCACCCGCACCCAGACCGGGGCGTTGATCAGCCGGCTCAACAACGACGTGATCGGTGCCCAGCGCGCGCTCACCTCGACGCTGGGCTCGGTGGTGTCCAACATCATCGTGCTGGGCACGACCCTCACCGCGATGTTGATCCTGGAGTGGAAGCTGACCCTGCTCGCCCTGGTGCTGCTCCCGCTGTTCATCGTGCCCGCCAAGCGTGTGGGCCGGCGCATGCAGGCCCTCACCCGGGAGGGCATGGACCTGAACGCCGACATGAACACCACCATGACCGAGCGGTTCAACGTGGCCGGCGCGCTCCTGGTGAAGCTGTTCGGCACCTATCCCGCCGAGTCGGCCGAGTTCGGTGGGCGGGCGGGTCGGGTGCGCGACATCGGTGTCCGCTCGGCCATGTACGGCCGCACGTTCTTCATCGCGTTGAGCCTGGTCGGCGCGCTCGGCACCGCGACCATCTACTGGGTGGGCGGCCAGTTGGTCATCGGCGACGCGTTGACCCTCGGCACGCTGGTGGCCATGGCGGCGTACGTGACGCGGATCTACCAGCCCCTCACGGCGCTGACCAACGCCCGCATCGACGTCATGACGGCGCTGGTCTCGTTCGACCGCGTCTTCGAGGTGCTCGACGCACCCAACCCCATCACCGACCGTCCCGGGGCGGTCGAGTTGACCGATCCACGAGGGGACGTGGTGCTCGACGACGTGTGGTTCCGCTACCCCGCGCCGAACGCCGGCGGCGTGGCCTCCCTGGAGCAGCCCGCCTCCGCAACCGCGAACGCCTCGGACGCCTCGGACGGGACCGCCGCCGACGACGCCGACGGTCGCGACGACCCCCCCTGGGTCCTGCGGGGCGTGTCGGCGCACCTCGCCCCCGGCTCGCTCGTGGCCCTCGTCGGTCCGTCCGGCGCCGGCAAGACCACGTTCAGCGCCCTGCTGCCCCGTCTGTACGACGTGACCGAGGGCGCGGTGCGCATCGACGACCGCGACGTGCGGGACCTGACGCAGGAGAGCCTGCGCGCCGCCATCGGCGTGGTCAGCCAGGATCCCCACCTGTTCCACGACACCGTCCGGGCCAACCTGCGCTATGCCCGCCCGGCGGCGACCGACGCCGAGATCGAGCAGGCCTGTCGGGCGGCGCAGATCCACCAGGTCATCGCCGCGCTCCCACAGGGCTACGGCACCGTCGTCGGCGATCGCGGCTACCGGCTCTCGGGGGGCGAGAAGCAGCGCCTGGCCATCGCTCGCATGCTGCTGAAGGACCCGGCCGTCGTGATCCTCGACGAGGCCACCAGCCACCTCGACTCGGAGAACGAGGCGCTCGTCCAGGAGGCCCTGGCGGCGGCACTGGCCGGTCGCACCGCGCTGGTCATCGCCCACCGGCTGTCCACCATCACCGCAGCCGACCAGATCCTGGTGCTGGACCGGGGTCGCCTCGTGCAGCACGGCACCCACGACGAGCTGCTGCGCACGGGGGGCCTGTACGCCGACCTGTACCGGACGCTGGTGCGCGGCGATGTGGCCGAGCTGGTCGGCGGAGACCGCTGAGCGCGCGATTCTCACGTTCCGCAGCCGATATTTGACGGATTCTTGAGCTTGCACAGAAGATCAACAGAGGAATCCGTTGTAACGTTCGTTCTGCGCTGAGGGATATGCCGGACGGCAAACCTGCCCACCCTTTGCCGTCCGGCACCCACAGCAACCGTGCTTCTCGGGCGTCCGGTCCTCGATCGGGCGCCTGAGCCAATTCTGGGCCCGGGCGCAGTTCGAGGGGTCAGGCCCCGAGCCCCCCGTCGACGCACACCACCGATCCCGTCGTGAAGGATCCTGCGTCGCTGGCCAGGAAGAGCGCCGCACCCACGATCTCCTCGGGCCCGGCGACGCGCTTGAGCAGGGTCGACTCGATGATGGCCGAGCGGAACTCGGGCACCCCGAGCGTCGGCGCCATCATGTCGGTCTCGAACGGCCCGGGCGCCAGGGCGTTGACCCGCACGCCCCGCGACGCCCATTCCCTGGCCATGACCTTGGTCAGGTTCCACAGCGCGGCCTTGGCCGAGCAGTACAGCCCGAGCGTCTCGCCGGGCGTGAACGCGCCGTAGGTGATGACGTTGATGACGCAGCCGTGGCCCGAGGCCTCGAGGTGCTCGACAGCGTGTGACGACAGCAGCAGCGGACCGCGCACGTTGACCTCGTAGGACTTGGCGAAGGCGTCCTCGGTCACGTCGGTGAGCGCCATCGACAGCGGGTTGGCCGCGTTGTTGACGAGGATCCCCAGCCCGCCGAAGTGCTCGACGGTGCGCTCGACCAGTGTCGTCAGGTCCTCGGTCCGCCCCACGTGGGTGGGCACCGCCAGGGCTTCCCCGCCGGCGGCCGTGATCTGGTCGGCCACCGCCTGGCACGCCTGGGCCTTGCGGCTGGCCACGACCACCCGGGCACCGGCCGCGGCGAAACCCAGGGCCATGGCCCGGCCCAGCCCGCGACTGCCGCCGGTGACCACCGCCACGCGTCCGGTCAGGTCGAACAGGTGCCGAGCGTCGTCCATGCCCGGACCCTACCGGTCACCGACGACCGCTCAGGCCGGTGCCTCGCTCGACGTGGCCGCCTCGGGGTCCACCGACAGCCGACTCCCGCCGCCCTCGAACACCCGGGGAAAGGTCGAGTCCAACAGGTCCGGCACCCGCGGCGTCCGACCCGCCCGGGCCTCGTCGTCACTGGCCCGACCCCGCGACACCACCTCGGCGAACAGGGCCCGTTCGGGCGCGCCCAGCAGGGCGAGGTCGTCGCTGACCAGGGCCATGCCGCCCGACACGCCCACGGCCCGGGCCCAGGTCCGGGCGGCGTCGACCGACAGCTCCGTCTGCTCCTGACGCAACATCACGCAGTCGGGGTCGTTGACCCACAGGCGCCGGTGCATGAACGCCCGGGTGAGGGTGTTGCGGTACGCCTGCTGGGTGGCGGGCTCGATCTCCAGGTAGCCCGGCACGATCTCGGTGCCGGGTGACCTGGCCCACAGCGGGGCGACGTCGGCACCGATGCGGTTGGCGTCCACCAGTCCCACCACGTGGGCGAGCGGCACCCCGCAGCCGAGCAGGAACGCATCCTCACCGGCGCCGTCACGGATGGCGGCGTAGCCCGCCCGGACCCGCTCGGACGGTGTGCGGGTCGGATCGGCCCAGGTCCCGTCGAAGCTGGGGGCGAAGGTGAAGTCCAGCTTCAGGTAGGTGAAACCCGCGTCCACGAGCGACCGCGCCAGGAGGCGGAGGTGGTCCACGACCTCTGGCCGGGTGGTGTCGAGGCCGTACATGAAGCCCTCCTGGCCGCCACCCCAGATCGGGTTCCACCACACCCACATCGGGCCGGATCCGTCGGGCAGGCGGGCCAGCCAGTCCGGGTGGGCGCGGGCCACCTCGGAGTCGGGAGCGACCAGGAACGGGGCCAGCCACAGGCCGGGGCGTCGACCCGTCCGGGCGATGGCGTCGGCCAGGACGTCCAGCTCCGACGGGAACGAGTCGTCGGTGCGCAGCCAGTCGCCGATGGCGGCCTGGTAGCCGTCGTCGAGCTGGAAGACCTCGAAGGGCCAGTCGTCGACGAGCGCCAGGTTGGCCCGGAGGTCCGCCTCGGTGACGTCCCCGAAGTAGTGGTACCAGGAGCACCACCCCACCTGGTAGGGCGCACCGAGCCGGGCGCGCCCCGTGCGCCCCACCGTCTCGGCCCACGCACCGAGCAGACCGTCGGCGTCGCGACCGTCACGCACCAGCCGCACCCCGTGCAACGCACGCTCGTGGCCCGCCGGGATCTCGGCGTCACCCAGGAAGGCCTCCAACCAGAGCTCGGGCCCGTGGGCACCCGGACGGAGGCGCAACGTGCCGTCGTGGCGGTCGCCGCCGTCGAAGCCCACCAGCAGCGGTGCGTCGCCGCCGGCGTCGGCCAGCACCGTCACCCACTCGGCGCGCAGCTCTCCCGGGCGGGCGACGCGCTGATCGGCGTGGTGCACCCCCCGCAGCAGCTCCACCGCGCCGGGGGTGGTCGAGGGGTCCCGGTCACGTCCGAAGGTCCGCACCGCCGACGGGCTCCAGGACTGGTAGCCGTGGGCGAACCACCGCAGGGGCTCCACGACCCCGGCGACGTCGAGCACGAGGGCCACGGAACGCACCCGGACCGCCAGCGCCGAGGTGTTGCCCACCGACCAGGCCAGCTCCGACCCGTCGGGTGACCAGCGCAGCGCGACCTCCAGCGGCCCGACGGCGTACACGCCCGACCCGGTCGCACCCACCGACGCCGAGCGCGGCGCCTCCCCGGTGTGCCACTCGGCCTCCACACGCCGCGGTTCGAGCACGACGCTCACGAGGCGATCCCGGGTGCCCGGATCAGCGATACCGCCTCGCCCAGAGGGATCGCGGGGCTGAACAGGTACCCCTGGGCGAGGT
>JALOLF010000227.1 GCA_025456085.1 Acidimicrobiales bacterium | reverse complement strand
ACTACCTGTTGCCGATCTCCGACGCGAACTACTACTTCAATCCCGCCCCCACCAACCAGTACCCCGGCCCGACGTCGGGCTCCACTCCCTGGAATCGGTGTCGGGGGAGCGACGCCGTGGGGACGACCATCGACCTCACCGACGGCTCCGAGGGCGACACCTACGACCCGAACGGTTACTTCTACGCCGTCGAGGTGCCCGTGGACCTGAGCTCCGTGACGATCCAGGGCTATGACCTCTCGCACTGCTACGACGACAACAACGACGGGTCGCCGAGCACCAACGGGGAGGACTCGGGCGGTTCCTTCCAGACCCGGTACCGCGTGCGCGGTCCGGACACGAACCCGTACCTGCCGACCGACAACCCTCTGATCTCCACGCTCACGCTCACGTCTCGCACGGACACGAGCGGCTCGTGTGCCAACAGCGGGAGCGGCTATCGCAACCGTTGGATGACGATCCAGACGATCAGCCCCGCCCCGGCCGGCATCTACTTCGTGCAGGTGGACACCCTCGACGACCTGGCCAACACCGCCTCCGGCTACAACACCCAGCGCGACGGGTCGAACCAGTTCTCGCTGCGGGCCCGCACCGGCTCCTCGTTCAGCCCGTGTTCGACCGATCAGTACGACACGGCCATCCCCGCGGCCAGCCGACCTCCAGCCAAGACGGACTGCGTCGGTGTGTACGCCATCGAGTGGATGGGCGTGTACGCGAACCTCGGGGGCACGTACCCGTCGTTCTTCCTGGCCGACATCGGCCCCGAGCACAGCAACAAGACCATGCTCGTGCGACTCTGGGATCCGGGCGAAGGTGCCCAGGCCATCGAGCTCCTCGACCCCAACGGCCACTCGGTCGACTTCGAGTGGAGCGTGGTGAACGGCTCGGGCAGTGACGTCGCCCCCACCGGAGGCTGGAGTGGCACCGTCGACCAGGCGGGTTCCGGAGCCTGCACCTCCGCGCCACCCGGCTGTGTCGAGCTCGACGTGCTGGGGAACGACCCGCTGAACACCGGACGTGGCTGGAATCCGCAACCCGGTCCGTTCCGAGGCAGCCGATCGAAGTTCAGCGACCGCCTGCTCGAGTTGCGGGTCGACCTCCCCGAGAACATCGCGACCGCCTACGGCGGCAAGACGTGGTGGCGGGTGCGCTACACGCTGGGGAGCACGAGTGTGAACATCACCGACCGCACGACGTGGTCGGTCACGGTGTCGGGCGACCCGGTCCGCCTGGTCGGGTGACGCACCCGGGCGCCGGCTGATCGGCCGGCTCCGCAGGGGCGCCGGCACCCCGGCGACGTGCACGGCCCGTAAGCTGCCCGCGCCATGAGCGGTTTCGTCGACGAGTGCAACCTGAACGTGCGGGGCGGCGACGGCGGCGCGGGTTGCGTGTCGTTCCGCCGGGAGGCCCACGTCGCCAAGGGTGGCCCCGACGGCGGCGACGGCGGCGACGGCGGCGACGTCTGGCTGGTCGCCGACCACAACGCGGCGTCGCTCGTCGCCTTCCGCGACCACCCGCATCGACGGGCCACGAGCGGCATCCACGGGCAGGGCAAGGCCCGTCACGGCGCCGCGGGCGACGACCTGCTCGTCACCGTCCCCGAGGGCACCGTCGTGTCGGACTTCGACGGGGAGCTGCTGGCCGACCTGGTCCATCACGGCGACCGCTTCCTGGCCGCCGCCGGGGGACGGGGCGGGCGGGGCAACGCCCGGTTCCTGTCGAACCGTCGGCGCGCCCCCGGCTTCGCCGAGCAGGGCGAGCACGGCGAGGAGCGGTGGCTCCACCTCGAGTTGAAGCTCATGGCCGACGTGGCACTCGTCGGCTTCCCCAACGTGGGCAAGAGCACGCTCATCTCGCGGATCTCGGCCGCCCGCCCCAAGATCGCCGACTACCCCTTCACCACGCTCGAGCCCCACCTGGGCGTGGTGCGCCTCGACGACGGCGCCGAGTACGTGGTGGCCGACATCCCGGGGCTCATCGAGGGGGCGAGCGCCGGGCGGGGGCTCGGGCACCAGTTCCTGCGCCACATCGAGCGGGCCCGGGTGCTGGTCGTGCTGGTGGATCTGGCCGAGGTGGCCGAACCCCCCGCCCGCCAGGTCGAGGTCCTCCTGCACGAGCTGGGCTCCTACGAGCCGGAGCTGTTGCGACGGCCACGCCTCGTCGTCGGCTCCCGTGCCGACGTGGCGGCTCTGGCACCGGGGGAGGAGGGTGTGCCGCTCGACCTGCGCATCTCCGCCGTCACCGGCGCCGGCCTGGCCGAGCTGACCGGACGGCTGGCCCGCCTCGTCGTCGCCGCCCGCGACGCGGTCGAGCTGCCCGACACGTTCGTGGTCCACCGACCCGTCGCCGCGGGCTTTCGCATCGAGCGCCAGGACGACGGCGGCTTCGTGGTCCACGGGCGCGAGGCCGAGCGGGCGGTGGCGCTGTCGGATCTCACCAACCCCGAGGCCCTCGACGAGGCCCATCGCCGGCTGAAGCGCCTCGGCGTCGACCGGGCGCTGGCCCGGGCCGGTGCCCGACCGGGCGACCCGGTGCACATCGGCCAGCTCACCTTCGACTACGAAGCCGACGGGTGATCGCAGTTCCGGCCGGGACGCAGCCCGACGGTAGGTTCTGGAGCGTGACCACACCAGCCTCTCGGCGCGGGCAGCAACGACGGAGCGACCGGCCGTGATCGTCGTCGCCAAGATCGGCACGTCGAGCATCACCGACGAGGAGGGTGAGCTGGTGCTCGCCCACCTGGCCAAGTTCTGCGCCGACGTGGCCCGCGTCCGGGCCGGTGGCCATCAGGTCGTGGTGGTGACCTCGGGTGCCATCGGCTCCGGCCTGCCCGCGCTGGGCCTGGGCGGCGTGCGCCGCCCCCGTGATCCGGTGACCCTCCAGGCCGTCGCCGCCGTCGGGCAGAGCCGGCTCATGCAGGTCTACAACGAGCAGTTCGCGTCACACGGGCTCGTCGCCGGTCAGGTGCTGCTCGCCCCGCTCGACTTCATGATCCGCCAGCAGTACCTGCACGCCCGCGGCACCCTCGGCCGGCTCCTCGAGCTGGGCGTGGTACCGGTCGTCAACGAGAACGACGCCGTCGCCGACGACGAGATCCGCTTCGGCGACAACGACCGCATCGCGGCGCTGGTGGCCCACCTGGTGCGGGCCGACCTGCTCGTGCTGCTCACCGACACCCCGGGCCTGCTGACGGCCGACCCGCGTCTGGACGCCACGGCGTCGTTGATCGAGGAGATCGTCGAGGTCGACCACGAGCTCGAGGCGGTGGCGGGTGGTGCGGGCAGCGACCGGGGCAGCGGCGGCATGGCCTCGAAGGTGGCCGCGGCCAAGATCGCCTCCTGGTCCGGGGTCCGCACGGTGATCGCCGCCGCGCAGCGCCCCGACGTGCTCGTCGACGCCGTGGCCGGTGCGAGCGGGGTGGGCACCACGGTGGTGCCCCGCGACCGCGACCTGCCGGCCCGCAAGCTGTGGATCGCCTTCGCCGTGGGCTCGCTGGGCACCATCACCGTGGACGACGGGGCCCGCCGGGCGGTGGTGCGTGGTGGCGCCAGCCTGCTCGCCGCCGGGGTGGTGGCCGTGGAGGGCGACTTCGGTCCCGACGACGCCGTGGAGATCCGGGCCCTCGACGGGACGATCTTCGCCAAGGGCATCGTGCGGGTCGACGCGCCGACGGTGCGAGCCATGGCCGGCAAACGCTCCGAGCACCTGCCCGACGGACAGGCGCCCTGGGTCATCCACCGCGACGACCTCGTCGTCCTGCCCTGACGCTCGTCCTGCTCCCCTGACGCTCGTCGAGGGACTCTGCCGCCCGCCGGGAGACTCTGCCGCCCGCCGCCCCGTCCCTCCGAAATTGCGCGATTCGACGCCGGAGACCGACCTCGGAGGACCCGATTTCGACGGGGTGGGGGGAGGTGGGAGGGGCCGAGAGAGGTCGTCAGGTGCCGGGGGAACCCTCGGCCGGTGCGGCCGGTGCTCCCGGGGCCGGGGCGGGCTGGGCCTGCGGAGCTGGCGTGGCCAGGGGCTGCGCCGGGGGAGCGGTGGCCTCGGCGGGCTGCGTGGCCGGCTGCGCAGCGGGCTGGGGCTGGGCGACCGGCGCGGCGGCGGGCGTGCCCGGGCCCAGTGCGCCGACGCTGCCGGCGGTG
>JALOLF010000226.1 GCA_025456085.1 Acidimicrobiales bacterium | reverse complement strand
GGTCCGCCGACGTGTTCTGCCGGTGCTGCGGCATGAGCGTGTCGGACACGCTGTCCCGCCATGCGCAGCAGGCGGCCCTGCTGCGGTGGCTGTACGCCGATCCGCGCCGTGACCAGCCGTACCGCCCGGCGGCGACCAGACGCACCGTGCTCGTGGCGCTGCTCCTGGGGGCTGCCGGGCTCGCTGCGGTCGCCGGTGTCGCCCACGTCGCGCTGGCGGTGCAGGAATCGGGCCCGTCGCGCTCGACGTTGCCCGATCCCTCCTCGCTGCGCCACGTGCTGGCCGTCGCGCAGACCGCGGGCGCGCTGCTCGCGTTCGCCGGGGTGGTCGTGCTCGCCTCCTGGGCCACGGTCGTGCACCGGAACCTCACCGCGCTCGGTGTCGCCGGCCAGCGGCTGTCGGCCGGGTGGGCGGCCGCCGGGTGGCTGGTGCCGGGCTACAACCTGGTGCACGCCAAGCTGGTGCTCGACGAGTCGTGGCGGGGGAGCGCGCCGAACGTGCCGCCCCTCACGAGCAGCTGGCGCAACCAACCGGCCCCGCTGTGGACCACCACCGCTTCGAGCGGTGTGGTCGTGGCGGGCACCTTCGCCGCCGCGTCGTTGGCCGTGTCGCCACGCTCAGGGGCGGTGACGACGGTGGACACCGTGCGGGCCGAGATCCTCGCCGCCCTCGCCGCCCTGGTCCTGCTGGGGGTGGCGCTGTCCCTGCTCGTCGTGGTTCGTCGGGTCGCCGGCCTGCAGGATCGCCGGGCCGAGGTGGTCGTCGTCCCGACGCTGCACGCGGCCTCGGCGGTGGCCTCCGTGGCGCCGGCCCCGCCGCCGCCGGTGCTGTCCCCGACGGTCGACGCCGCCATCCTGCTGCGCCCCCCGACTCCCGATCCCTGGGGTCGGTACTGACCGCCGGGCTTGGCGGCGCGTCTCGGTCCGTGGTGGGCTGCGACGGTGCCGGAGCTGCTCGAGGTCGAGGCGTACCGTCAGCTGAGCCGGGCTGCGCTGGGCCGGCCCATCGTGGCCGTGCACGCCCCCGACCCGTGGTACCTGAAGGGCGGGATCGGGGCTCGAGCGGTGTCGTCGGCTCTGCGGGGCCGGCGCCTCGGCGCCGACCGTCGGGTGGGCAAGCTGCTGCTGCTGGACGTGGAGGACGGCCCCACGCTGGGTCTGCGCTTCGGCATGACCGGGGTGCTGGAGGTCGACGGGATCGAAGGCGTGGACCAACTCGAGTACGCCAGCCGGGCGCGCCCCGACGGGTGGATCCGCTTCTCGCTGCGCTTCGACGACGGCGGACAGCTGCAGGTCCGCGACGCCCGTCGTCTGGGCGGCGTCGAGCTCGACCCCGACGAATCCCTCCTGGGTCCCGATGCCGCGGCCCTGACCCTCGCCGGCCTGCGGGCCGCGCTCGATGGCGCCCGGGCTCCGTTGAAGGTCCGCCTCATGGATCAGCGTCGAGTGGCCGGGCTCGGCAACCTGCTCACCGACGAGCTGCTGTGGCGTTCGGGACTCGACCCCGCACGACCGGCGGGCGAGCTCACGACAGCCGAGGTCCGCCGACTGCACCGGCACCTGCGGGGCACGCTCGCGGAGCTGGAGGAGCGGGGCGGGTCGCACACCGGCGACCTGCAGGTCGCGCGCCGCCGCGGCGCGAGCTGTCCCCGGGACGGGCACCCGCTGCAACGGCGCACGATCGGAGGTCGCACCACCTACTCCTGTCCGTCCCACCAGCGGTGAGCGCCCCGGGTCGGCCGCGGCGCGCCGCCGGCCCGCCGGCCCCGCTCTTCGCCCCTGCAGAGGCCGCCGGGTACGCTCGTCGCTCACGACCGCCATCCGGGCGCTCGTGAGCGACGCTGAACTGCTGCTGTGACTCGTCCATCCCTTCCGCGGCTCCTGGCGGGCCTCGCGCTGCTGGCCACGACCCTGGTCCTGGTCCTCGTGGCAGCTGTCGCACCGGGGGTGGCCCAGGACGTCACCACGCCGACGAGCGCGTCGACGTCGTCCACGTCGTCGTCGACCACCTCGACGACCGTCGCCACCACGTCCACGACGGCCCTGCCCACGACGACGACGGTGCCGCCGACCACCACCCGACCCACGACGGCCCCCTCGACGACCGTGCCCCGCTCGACGACGACCGTGCGGCCGGTGACGTCGACGACGGCGACGACGGCCCCGCCCTCGACGACGTCGTCGACCTCGACCACCTCGACGTCCACGACGCAGGTCGAGGTGGCGCCCCTTCCGCTTCCCACGACGACCACGACCGTCCCGGGCGACCCCGGCGGCGGGTTCACCTCGGCCGAGAAGCTGCGTCTGGTGGTGGCGGGCCTCGTGGGCATCGGAGTGGCCTTCACGATCCTCACCGTCCTGTACTGGAACCACACCCGCCCCGACCGGGCCTTCGTGTCGGCCGACGAGCCGGACCTCGACGACGAGGAGTCCGCGGGGGAGCCGGCGGCGGTGTCGTCGAGCAGCGGCACGCCCCCGCCGGACGCCGACGCCATCGTCGCTGCCACGCTGGCCGGTGCGGGCCTGGGAGGCCGGGGAGGCGGGGAGCCGGCACCCGCGTTCGCGGTGCTGGGACCGAAGGCCGAGGTGCGGACGCCGACCGACACGCTGGTCGTCACGCAGGAGGACATCGACCGGGCGCGGGCCGCAGCTCGTGGTTCGGGCGACGATGCCGACCTCGAGGCCTGAGGTCGGGTTTCTCCCCCTGCGGCGAGCCCTCGGCGTGGGCGCAGCGGTAGCGTGACCATATGGCCGAGCAGTTCGACGTCGACGCGATGATCCAGCGCTTCCGGGAGCGGGCGCATGCCGTGAAGAGCCGACCCCTGCCCCCGGTGGCGGGCGACGAGCGAACCAAGTTCGTCCGCCAGGCCCAGACCGACTACCAGGACTTCGCCATCATCGGCGACGCGGCCGGCACGCTCGAGGACGGAGTGCTGGTGCTGCGGGTGGATCTGCGGCCTCCCGAGGCCCGGGGAGATGCCTGATCACGCTGCGGCCCGGCTGGCGGCGGCGTTCGCGGCCATCGACGCGGTCAACGCCGACGACCCCAACACCCTGGAGTACGGGGGCGTCGCACAGCCCAAGGAGCTCCTGCACGCCGAGCTCGTCACGCGCTGGGTCCAGCGCCTCGACCCCGACGCGGGAGAGGCGCAGCTCCTGGCGGCGCGTGCCCACCACCTCCGTCGCTGGTCGGTGCCGCGCAGCTCGTACCCGGCGGGTCGTGCCGGCTACCTCCGCTGGCGCACGGCGCTGCGCCGCCAGCATGCGGACGAGACGGCCGCCCTCCTCGTCGACTGCGGCTACGACGGCGCGACCATCGCCAGGGTGGGACAGATCGTGCGCAAGGAGGGGTTGGGCTCCGATCCGCAGGTGCAGACCCACGAGGACGCCCTCTGCCTGACGTTCCTGGAGACCCAGCTCGACCCGGTCGCCGGGCAACTCGGTGAGGACAAGACGGTGGAGGTGCTGCGCAAGACCCTCCGCAAGATGAGCCCCGCGGCGCGTGGGCTGGCGCTCGAGCTCCCGCTGAGCGTCCTCGGCCGCGAGGTCGTCGACGCGGCCGTCCAGGGCCTCGGAGAGGCGGAAACCTAAGCCGCGCCCCTGTCCGTGCCGATGAGGAACCCTGTCGGGTGTCTAGCGGGAAGGATTCTGATGACGTGCTCGTCGTGTGGGGCGGAGGTCCCGCCAGGGTCCAAGTTCTGCGTGCGCTGTGGCACGCGTCAGTCGCCCGCCGAGCCGGTCGCTGCCGGCGTCGGCGCAGCGTCGGTCGGCTCGGCCTCGTCGGCGACGGCGGCGCCGGTGATCCACGCGCCGCCTGTGGCTGAGGTGGCTCCACCACCACCACCACCACCACCACCACCGCCGCCACCTCCGCCACCACCGCCGCCGCCGCCACCACCACCACCGCCACCGCCTCCTCCGCCTCCGGCGGTTGTCGCCGAACCCGAGCCGGTCGTTGCTGCGGTCGAGCCGGAACCGGAGCCGGAGCCCGAGCCGGTTGCTGTCGGGCCTGAGCCGGTGGTGGCTGTCGTCGAGCCCGAGCCCGAGCCCGAGCCCGAGCCCGAGCCCGAGCCCGAGCCGGTGGTGGCTGTCGTCGAGCCCGAGCCCGAGCCCGAGCCGGTGGTGGCTGTCGTCGAGCCCGAGCCCGAGCCCGAGCCGG
>JALOLF010000123.1 GCA_025456085.1 Acidimicrobiales bacterium | reverse complement strand
GCTTCCCGGGCTACGACCTGGCGGAGGCCACGCGCCTCGTCGACGAGTACGAAGCCGAGAACGGCCCCCTGCAGGTGTCGCTCGGGGTGACCACCTCCACCGGCGGTGCCGACAGCGCCGCGCTCCTGCAACAGCAGTGGCAGAAGGCCGGCATCGACGTCTCCATCACCCCGGTCGACCAGAGCAAGTTCATCCTCGACACGCTCCAGGGCCAGTACCAGGCCAACCTGTGGGGGCAGCACGGCACGCCCGAGCCCGACGTCGACTACGTGTGGTGGCACTCCTCCAGCGTCAAACCGCTGGGCGAGCTGTCGCTCAACTTCGCCCGCAACGCCGACCCCGAGGTGGATGCCGCCTTGGACGAGGCCCGCTCGACCGACGACCCGGCGGTACGCAAGGAGGCGTACGGCCGCCTGCAGCAGGCCTTCGCCGACCGCTTGCCCTACATCTGGCTGACCCACAGCGTGGTCGTCGTCGCCGCGTCCGACGAGGTGCGGGGGATCACGAACGGCCCCCTGCCCGACGGCAGCGACGCCTACCCGGTGGGCGGTCCGGGGACGTTCAGCATGGTGACCTACCTCACCCAGACCTGGCTGGTCGACGGCTGAGCGCGGGCCTGCCCCCGGACCGGGGACGGCATCGTCCACGCGCGTCCGCGACCTCTGCCAGGGTTCCGGCCCCCCGGTAGTTGTGTCGTACAATCTCCCGATCGCGCCCCGGGCGCGCCGGGGGAAGGAGAACCGATGACGATCGCCGCCGACGTCGACGTGGACCTGCTGGGACGAGCCCGTGATCTGGCCTCGCTGATCGACGGGGACGCCGTCCTCGGCGAGCAGACCACGACCCTGACCCCGGCGGTCGTGCAGGCGCTGCGCGACGCCGAGCTGTTCTGGATCCAGGTCCCTCGGGAGTTGGGTGGCGCCGAGGCCGACATCGCCACGGCGCTGGCCGTGTACGAGGAGCTGTCCCGCGCCGACGGGTCGACCGGCTGGTCGCTCATGGCCAACGCCACCTCGCTGTGCTTCGCCGCCCTCTACCCCGACGACGCCGCCGTCGACGTCATGTTCGGAGGCGACGCCCGCCCGATCACCGCCGGCATGTTCGGGCCCCTGGGCAGCGCCGTTGCCACGGACGGCGGGTACCGGGTGTCCGGGCACTACCAGTTCGGCAGCGGCTGCGGCCACGCCGACTGGTTCGCCGCCGGCGTGATGGAGCAGGTGGACGGCGAGCCCGCGGTGACCGAGCTCGGCCTCCCGGCCATGCGGGTGGTGTTCCTGCCCGCGGACCAGGTCGAGGTCCGGGGAAACTGGGACGTCATGGGTCTCGCCGGCACCGGCTCCTACGACTACGTCGTGGAGGACCGCTACGTCGCCGAGGCCTTCACCTTCCCGCTGCTCGAGAACGTCCAGCGCCGCGGCGGGCGCGTGTTCGGGATCGGCCTGTTCGGCATCACCGCCGCCGGCCACGCCGGGTTCGCGCTGGGCGTGGGGCGACGGGCCCTCGACGAGGTGCTGGCCATCGCCAAGGCCAAGCAGCGTCTGGGCGCCGAGCCGATCGCCGAGCAGCAGCTCTTCCTGCACGACTTCGCCATGCACGACGCCGCCGTGCGGGCGTCACGGGCCTACGTCTTCGAGTCCTTCGTCGAAGCCGAAGCAGCGGCGATCGCCGACGGGATGCCCAGCATCGAGCAGTCCCAGCGGATGCGCCAGGCCACCACCTGGGCCACGCGCGTCGCCGCCCAGGCCGCCGACTTCGCCTACACCTGGGCCGGGTCCACGGGCCTGCGCAACGGCAGCGCCGTGCAGCGCTGCTTCCGCGACATCCACGCCGGCACGCAACACCTGTACGTCGACAACAACACCCTCACGGGCTACACCCAGACGCTGCTTGCGCAGACCTGAGCACGGGACGCCGCGCCCCGCTACTCGAACACCACGGTGCGGTTGGCGTAGGCGATCACCCGGTGCTCGAGGTGGGCCCGCACCGCAGTGGCCAGCACCAGGCTCTCGAGGTCCCGGCCCCGGCGGGCCATGGTGGCCGGCGAGTCCGCGTGCGACACCCGGGTGACGTCCTGGGCGATGATCGGCCCCGCGTCGAGGTCCGCGGTGACGTAGTGGGCGGTGGCGCCGATGAGCTTCACCCCCCGCTCCCAGGCCCGGTGGTACGGCCGTGCGCCGGCGAAGGCGGGCAGGAACGAGTGGTGGATGTTGATCATGCGCGGCCCGAACTCGTCGCAGAAGCCGTGCGAGAGGATGCGCATGTAGCGGGCCAGCACGATCAGATCGGGAGCGACCTCGCGCAGGACCGCGGCCACCTCCGCTTCCTGGGCCGCCTTGGCGACATCATCCGAGCCCCCGACCGGGACGTGGTGGAACGGCACCCCGAAGCGCGCCGCCGCCTCGCGGTGGTCGTCGTGGTTGGAGACCACCGCCGCGACCGAGGCGGCGAGGTCACCGGTCGCGCAGCGGCCCAACAGGTCGTAGAGGCAGTGCGCCTCCCACGAGGTGAGCACCACGAGGCGGGCGGGCGCGGGGACGTGCAGGGCCCAGGTCATGTCCCACCGGCGAGCCACCGTGGCGAACGAGGCCCGCACCGCGTCGATGGGCTCGGGGTGGTCGAACTCGATGCGCTGCAGGAACAGGCCGTGCTGGGCGTCGCTGTACTGGCCGGCATCGACGATGGTGCCGCCGCCGGCGGCGATCCACGTCGCCGTGTCGGCCACGATGCCCGGTCGATCCGGGCAGGTGAGCAGCAGGACGGCACGGTGCACGGCGGCGAAGGCTAGGCGCGCCCGTCGATGATCGCATCCCGCCGGCTGCGGCCGGCGGCGACCCCGCCGATCCGCCTCCCCCACGGCGCGCATCGCAACGAGTCGCGCACCCGGCGACTACCCTTCGCCGGTCGACGACACCCCGAGGAGAGATCCCCCGTGGAGGACACGCAGCGCAGCGAAGGCGAGGACACCGGAGCCGACGGCGGCTCGCGGCGAGCGTTCCTGACGAGGGCGGCGGTCGGTGGTGCGGTCGCGTGGACGGTCCCGACCGTGCTGACCACCAGCGCTGCAGCAGCGGCCACCCCGCCACCGCCACCGGTGTGCGTCGGCGTGACCACCGAGGCGGAGCTGCGGGCGGCCTTGGCGGACACCGCCCAGGCAACCATCACCGTGTGCGCATCGATCACCCTCTCCGCAGCGGGGGGACCGCTCCAGGTCGACCGCGCCGGCTCCCCGGTCACGGTCGTCGCGGGGGTCCCCGGTGCCACCATCGCCGGGATCGGGACCTTCCGGATCCTGTTCGTCGCCTCAGGCTCGACGGCCACGTTCCAGGGCGTCACCTTCACCAACGGCGCCACCCCCCTCGGTGCCGGCGGCGCCATCTTCAACGCCGGCACCCTCACCCTGACCAACTGCCGCGTCCAGTCGTCCTCGGCGATCGACGGGGGCGGCATCTCCAACAGCGGCACCCTCACCACGACGGGCACGACGGTCACGAGTTGCAGCGCCACCCAGTCCGGCGGCGCCGTCCGCAACGTCGGTACCTGGAGCGACACCGACGGGACGTTCACGAACAACGTCGCAGACCTGACCTCGGGAAGCGGCGGGGGTCTCGACAACACCGGCACGGCGGCGCTGACGAACACGATCATGTCCAACAACTCGGCCGCCTTCGGTGGAGCCATCTACAACGGCGGCACGGTCAACTTCACGTCCTGTTCGATCACGGGCAACACCGCGACCGGCGGCGGCGGACCCGGCGGTGGCATCTTCACCATCGGGTTGCTCAACCCCGTCGCCGCGGTGCTGATCAGCAGCGGACAGGTAACCGGCAACACGCCCAACGACATCGTCGTGAACTGACCGGGGAACGGCACCGTCGGCCGCGGTGACCCCGGCGGACCCGCCGTCCGTGGGGCGACCGGTGACAGGATCCGTGGATGCCCGACGACGTCTACACCCACGGCCACCACGAGTCGGTGCTGCGCAGCCACACCTGGCGCACGGCAGCGAACTCCTGCGGGTACCTGCTGCCATCGCTGCGCTCCGGCCTGGATCTGCTGGACGTGGGCTGCGGGCCCGGAACCATCACCTGCGACCTCACCACCCTCGTGACCCCCGGCCGCGTCGTGGGCGTCGACCGTTCCGCCGAAGTCGTCGACCAGGCGCGAGCAACGGCTGCCGAGCGACGCCTCACCGGCGTGGCCTTCGACACCGGCGACGCCTACGCCCTGACCTTCGACGACGCCTCCTTCGACGTCGTCCACGCCCACCAGGTGCTCCAGCACCTCGGCGATCCCGTCGCCGCGCTGGTCGAGTGGCGCCGGCTGCTGCGACCCGGCGGCCTCCTGGCCGCGCGCGACAGCGACTACGCCGGCTTCGTGTGGGCCCCGGCCGATCCCCTGCTCGACCGGTGGCTCTCGCTCTACCACGACCTGACCCGCCGCAACGGGGCCGAGGCCGACGCCGGCCGGCACCTGCTCGGCTGGGCACGGCGGGCCGGGTTCACGCAGGTGACCGCCAGTTCGTCGACGTGGACCTTCGCCGACCCCGAGAGCCGTGCCTGGTGGGGCGGGCTGTGGGCCGACCGGGTGACGGGCTCGGCCTTCGCCGATCAGGCGCTGGAGGGCGGGCTCAGCACCAGGGAGGAGCTCACGGCCATCGCCGAGGCCTGGCGGCGATGGAGTGCGCAGGCCGACGGCTTCTTCGCCGTGCTGCACGGCGAAGTCATCGCCCACCGCTGAGACGTCCGATCACGCGGCGGTGCCCCCGGCTGCTCGCCGAGGGCACCGCCACCATGCTCGATGCGCTGGTCAGGGGGCGGGTGGAACCGGCCCCAGACGGCCGTTGCCTCCCACCGGATACCGGGCGGCGGTGACCAGGCCGCCCAGACCGCCGTCGACCACCGGCGCCTCCAGGTAGTTCACCAGGGCCTGCTGGTAGGTGACCCCCAGGTTGGTGAGCGGCAACCCACGGAACGGGTAGAGGTCACCGCCCCGCCCGAGGAAGTCGATGGTCGCCACCCGCACCGGCGCGCCGGCCTGCACCACGCCGCCGACCACGATGTCGGTGCCGTCGTCCAGCTCGATGTCCACGATGCGGGTGCCGGGCGTCGTCACGTTCCCGTTCGCGTCCACGACCTGCCCGGTACCGGCCAGGTCGTAGGTCACGGTCATGCCCGCGATCTGCGGGAAGCGACCGTCCGAAGAGGGCAGTCGGGCGACGCCGTGCTCCACCAACTCCTTGAGCTGGTCTCGAGGCACTTCGGCGATGGTGGCGAAGTTGAGGAAGGCCAGGATGTTGTAGGTGTCGAGCTCGGTGATGTTCGAGCCGCTCGTGATGATGCTGTCGTTGCGGATCCCGCCGGCGTTCTGCAGCGCAACGTCGGCCGGTGCGACACCGAAGCTGCCGGCGAGCTGGTTCGCCTGCCACAGGAGGCTGTCCGCCACCAGATCGCCCTCGTTGGTCTCGGAGACGCGGATCGCGCTCCTGCGACCGTCCAGGTCGACCTCGGTGGTGGCGACAACGTTGGACGACAGGGCGGCGGTGTAGCTGTTCACCGGGTCCACCACCTGAGCCTGCACGGCGGGAGATGCCGGGACGGCGTCGGGTGTGCCGGCGAGCGGGCCGGCGACCCGCACCGGGCCTGACCGGTCGTGGTCGACGAGCACCAGTTCACCGGCGGCGTCGAATCCGACGGTCAGCCGGCCGGCGTAGAGGTAGCCGCCGGGGACGGTGATCACCGGGATCTGCTCGCCGTCGAGGTTCGTGGCCGTCGCCGGGTAGGAGCCGATCGGCGTCTGACCGGGCACCAGCAGATCGCCCTGGGCCGGGTCGGCCAGCAGTTCGTCGCCGCCGCCGGCGATGGCAACGTCGATGCCCGAGAGCTGCGGGAGAAGCGCGAGGTCCTCGCTGAGGTCCTGCAGGTGGGCGATGAGGATGATCTTGTCGACTCCCGTCGCCTCGAGCGAGTCGACCTCGTTCTGGATGGCGGTCGCCACGAGGTCATCGACCACGACGTTGCGCGGGCTGGAGATGAACGGCAGCCGTGGCGTGGTCGCCCCGACGATGCCGATGGTCTCGCCGTCCCGCACCACCGTCGTGCTCCCGGCGATGCGGCCGCTCGTGGCGAGGGTGTCGAGGTTGGGCTCGGCGCTCACGTCGAGGTTGGACGACAGCCATGGGAACGACGTGGTCGAGTTGATCATGTCGGCCAGGGTGTCGGGCCCGAAGTCGAACTCGTGGTTGCCGATCGCCGCGGCGTCGTAGCCGATGAGGTCCATGGCCACGCCGTCGTAGAAGGGCACGCCGTTGTCGAGGCTGGCACCGAACTGAGCGCCGGCGAGGAAGTTGTCGCCGCTCGAGAGCATGACCGTGCCCCGCTTCGGCGGCGCCACCGGGTACGTGGCCGTGTCGGCCTCGGCCCGCAGGTCGTCGACGACGCTGGCGAAGTGGGCGACGCCGCCGTAGCCGGCGGTGCTGCCGGTGGTGGCCTGCTGCAGCTTCGACTCACCGTCGTTGTTGTGCAGGATGGTCAGCATGATCTCGACGTCGGCCGCGGCGGCGTAGTCGTCGAGCACCGCGCCGTCGAGGCGCAGCATCCGGGTCTCGCCGGCGCCGTCGTTGTCGTTGACCACGAGCAGCTCGCCGCTGCCGTTGACCACCATGCCCTCGACCTTCTCGAAGTCGTAGCCGTTGTCGCCCAGCAGGTCGAACAGCGGGGTCTTGGTCACCACGGAGCCGGCCTCCACCGGGCAGGTGGGAAGGATGCTGCACGCCGTCGGCGTGGCGCCGTTGATGGTGAAGCCGTAGACCTTCTTGATCGTCGCGTCGGGGCCCTTGCGGGAGTCGCGCTCGACCACGGCGAAGCTGGTGTCGCTCAGGGCGACGATCTCCGACAACCCGTACTCGAGCGCCGAGCTCGATGAGTTGGCCACGTCCAGCGGGTAGTGGAAGAAGTCCCACTGGTTGAAGATCGGCGTGTAGCGACCGATGCGCACCATGCCGGGGGCGTCGTCGAGCCACTCACGCTGGAAGGCGACGTAGACCTGCTCGAACGGACCGCTCCCGGTGACGGTCACGCCCTCGAAGCCCCAGCGGACCTGTTCGTTCGCAACGGCGGGCGGCAGCGTCACGGTCTGGGTCACCGCGCCCGTCCCGTCGATGCGGAACAGCTCGTTCGAGGTGGCGGTGCCACCCTCGCTGGCGAGCCACCAGCCCAGCGACGGGTCAGGTTCGCCGGCGCTGTCGAGACGGGTGGCGAGGCCCTCGGGATCGACCATCAGCGGCGCGCCGCCCTTGGCCAGCGGCAGCGATGCGTTGAGCACGGCCGGATCGGCGGCGGTGTCCATCGTCCAGATGCGGGACTGCCCGAAGGCGTTGTCGGGCACGGCGAACACCGTGTCGCCGGGTCCGCTGGCGAGGCCGGACAGCGCACTCCACGGGATCGGATCCCCGTTCACGGAGGTCGGATCGGTGGCGGAGGCGACGTCGGGATAGTCGGTCGTGGCACCGGCCTGGAAGACGGTGATCGAGCCGTCGGCCTCGTTGGCGGTGAGGAACAGGCCCCGCTGACTCATGGCCAGCAGACCCTCGGGTTCGGTGCCCGTGGGCAGGAGCTGCAGGAACTCCGGCTGACCGGTGTTGCGCATCTGGTAGACGTTCACGAAGGCGCCCCGCTCGGCGCCGACGAAGGCGTAGTTCTTGCCGCCGAACACGCCGAACTCGATGCCCTCGGCCTCGGTGCCCTTCCGGTTCGATCGAGTGTCGGGGTAGTGCCCGTGGCGAACGGCCTCGACCTCGTAGCTCTCGCCGTACTCACCGAGCAGGGAGCCACCCCACGAGAACACCGAGAAGCCCCGGCCGCCGGTGAGGTTGGCCTCGCCCTCGTTGGCCGTCACCACGTAGCCGGCCGGGTGGAAGCCGACCGCGTCGGGGATGCGGGGCGAGTTCGTGAGAGCGTCGTCGAGGGCGATCTCCTTGTCCGTCGCGGTATCGGCCCGACGCGAGACCGTTCCGGCCGACCAGTGCGCCGTCACCGACTTGGTGGGGAGGTGGATCTGGGCGAGGTGGTTGTTCTCCTGCAAGGAGACGACTGCGTGGTTACCCCGGATGTCGATGAACTCGGGCTCGGGGTCGTCGGGGTTGATCGAGGCGAGACCGGTCAGCGAGACGTACGTCGGTGCCGACCACGTGGCCGGGTTGTTGGCCGCCGGCAGGTCGATCACCGCGACCTCGCCCGGTACGGCAGCCGTCTCCTCGTTCTCGATGGCGACAGCCAGGTACTTCCCGGCCGGCTGCACCGCCACCGAGTCGGGTTGGCCGCTCAACGGGATCGTGCGCAGCACGGCGCCGTCCGATGTCCGCAGCGCCACGAGCGACGAGCCCGTGGACGGATTGTGCACAACGGCCGCGGCGACGAGACCGCTCGGCATCAAGGCCACCGAGGTCGGTTCTCCGTCGACCGGCGTGCGCCACAGCTCCACGGGGTTGGCGGGATCGGCGACGCCGACCGCGCCCACCTCTTCGGCCCCGGCATCGGTGTAGAGCACCCGATCGCCGTTCGTGTTGCCGGCGAGGATCTCCGCACCCCCGCCCGCGGTGTAGAAGGTCGCCACCTCGGTGAACACCGGGATTCCCGGGTCCGGCGCAGCATGGGCCGCCGGCGCCGCGACCAGCGGAGCGGCCAGCGGCAGCGATGCCGCTGCGAGCAAGCCGGCCCCGATGGCTGCCAGTCGACGCAGGGAGCGAGCGCGCTTGCGACGAGTTCGTGCCGCCATGGATGTCCTCCTCCACCGTGAGATGCCGATCACGGTAGGAAACCCGGATGACGACAGCCTGTCCGCAGGCTGATGCTTGGCGGAACGCTTCGCTGAGCGGAGTTGAACGTCCCCGACGGCGTCCGGATGCGACCGCCTCGGGGAGGTCCGTGGGCCCGGTGGGGATCGAACCCACGACCAAGGGATTATGAGTCCCCCGCTCTGACCACTGAGCTACAGGCCCGACGACGTGCCACCGTAGCCGGGTCGGTCAGCATCGAGAACGGCCCCGGGACGCGACGTCGCCCCCCGCCCGAGGCGGGGGGCGACGTCGACAGCGTCGGGCGGCCGGCTCTCAGCCGGTGTAGGTGGGCACCGCGGCGGCGGCCTTCGCCTTGGCCGTCGTCGCGGGCGCAGCCGTGCTCGACGGCGCCACGCTCGAGCTCGGTGCCGGCGTGACCGTGACCAGTGCGCAGTCGGTCGCGGTCACCGGAGCCGTGATGGCCTGGTCGACGGCCGCGGCGTCGTCGGGGGGCGTGGTGATCGGCGGGCTCATGTTGTAAGCGGACCAGGTGGCGCAGTTCTCGGTCTCCACGTCGATGGTCACCGGATCGATGACCAGCGACACCGACTCGCTCGGCTCGAGCACGTAGTCGTACTGGGTGAGGAGGTCGCCCAGCACGTCATCGGTGAGATCGTGCGTGTTGAAGCTGACCGCGCCCGTGTTGGTCACGGTGTAGCAGTAGTAGACGTCGGTGCCGACGACCACCGAGATCTCGCCACTCGTGCCGCACTCGTCGGCCGTGCTCACGGTCTTGTCCAACGAGATCGATGCCCGCTGGACACCAGCCGACGCCGGGACGGCGGCCAGGCCAAGGAGAAGGCCGGCCATGCCGGCACCCAACAGAACTCGTCGCATGCGGTCGCTCCCTTGTCGATCCGATAAATCGGCGTGACTGTAGTCCGACGACGCGCGCAGATTCGACATGCCGACCGCGGATCGCTGGAACCAGGGACACGGAGGGCGCATGCAAGGTACTGCGGGGCGGAACGCAACGCCCCCCGCCGAGGCGGGGGGCGTTGCGTTCCACACCGTCGGACGGCGGTCGTGGATCAGCCGGTGTAGGTCGGCGTGGCCTTGGCCGCGGCGGCCTTGGCCGTCGTGGGCGCCACCGCGCTCGTCGGTGCCACGCTCGAGGGGGCGACCGTCGTGGTCGGAGCCGTGACGGTGACCAGAGCGCAGTCCGTCGCGGTGACCGGCGGGGTGATCGCCGCTGGCGCGACTGCCGTGACCCCCGGGGTCATGTTGTAGGCGGACCAGGTGGCGCAGTTCTCGGTCTCCACGTCGATGGTCACCGGATCGATGACCAGCGACACCGACTCGCTCGGCTGCAGCACGTAGGCGTACTGGCTGAGGAGGTCGCCCAGCACGTCGTCGGTGAGATCGTGGGTGTTGAAGCTGTAGTTGCCGGTATTGGTGACGGTGTAGCAGTAGTAGACGTCGGTCCCGGCCACCACCGAGATCTCGCCACTCGTGCCGCACTCATCGGCCGTGCTCACCGTCTTGTCGAGGGAGATCGAGGCCTGCCCACCGCCGGCAGACGCCGGGACCGCGGACAGACCGAGCAGCAGGCCGGCGACACCGGCACCCAACAGGACACGTCGCATGAAGGAACTCCAGTCTCGGAACACGGGTCGAGTCGACACGTTAGACCACCACGCTCCGCCGGACCGACATCCCGGGGTCGAGCCCGGGCGACCGACCAGCCCCAGACTCAGCAGAGATCCGCCGAAGCGGATCTCTGCGCACACACAGGCTCCGGGGGTGGGGCTCGAACCCACGACAAACGGATTAACAGTCCGTCGCTCTGCCAACTGAGCTACCCCGGAAGGCCCTGGCAGGATAGCAGCGCACGGACGAGGCCCATCACCGCCCGATGCGTGCGTGCACAGCTGTAGGTCACCGAGGCGCAGCCGAACTCGTGCTTCGTCGAGCGGATCGAGCGGTCGACCGATGCACGGTACGGACGGCGGAACTCATCGAGGGGAACGCCCGTGACCTCCGACCATCGGCGGTTGGCCGCTTCCATGTCGAGACCTTCGTGCAGGTACAGGCGGACACGAAGTCGGGTCTCGTCGATGTCGAAGAAGACACGGATCCACCTGCAGAACAGTTCGACCATCGCCGGATCGCTGTTGACGAAGGACACTTCGCCGTCGCGCTTGCCGCCCTCCCCTGCGTAGAGCGCGGTTCCTGCGATGAGCAGATCGCGCCCGTCGAGATCCCCGATGCGCGCCCGGCCCTGCGCGAGGAGCTCGTCGATCTCGGCCTGCCGCCTGCGCTGCAGCGCGTTCGGCGCGCGTCGGCGCGCGCGCACCCGGGGACGGGGCTCGAACGACACGTCGCGCACCCAGACCGACACCGACGAACGGGAGACGCCGAGCTGCTCGGCTATCTCGGCCAGGGTGGCGCCCTGCGCGCGCAGCTCACGCGCCTGGTGACGTTCGACGACCTTGCCCCGATAGCCCATGAGGTCATCCTGACCGGGGGGTGTGACGACCAGGCGACGTGACCGACGACCACGAGGGCAGCACGGCGACAGGCTCGACCGCGCCCGGGAGCGCGCCGTGCGAGCGCGACGTGATCGTCACCCGACGTGCGCCGCACCGTTGGCCTAGTCTCCGCCGACCGCCGGCGCGCTGTCGTGGTCGGCCCGGGCAGCGACAGGGGGACGTGATGCACGAGGTCCGTGGTGTGGTGGCGAAGGGCAGGGGGGAGCCCGTGTCGGTCGAGACGATTGTCGTGCCCGACCCGGGACCGGGCGAGACCCTCGTGCGGGTGCAGGCGTGCGGGGTGTGCCACACCGACCTGCACTACCGGGAGGGCGCGATCAACGACGACTTCCCGTTCCTGCTCGGCCACGAGGCGGCGGGTGTCGTCGAAGCGGTCGGACCCGACGTGACGGAGGTCGAACCGGGGGACTTCGTCGTGCTCAACTGGCGGGCCGTGTGCGGCACCTGCCGGTCGTGCCGGCGGGGACGACCCTGGTACTGCTTCTCGACGTTCAACGCCACCCAGAAGATGACCCTCGACGGGGTGCCGCTGTCCCCCGCGCTGGGCATCGGCGCCTTCGCCGAGAAGACCCTCGTGGCCGCCGGACAGGCCACCAGGGTCGACCCTGCGGCGCGACCCGAGGCCGCGGGGCTGCTGGGCTGCGGCGTGATGGCGGGCTACGGCGCGGCGGTCCACACCGGTGAGGTGACCCGGGGCGACACCGTGGCCGTGTTCGGCTGCGGGGGCGTGGGCGACGCCGCCATCGCTGGCGCCCGCCTGGCCGGCGCCCGCACGATCATCGCCGTGGACCTGGACCCCACGAAGCTGGAGTGGGCCACCCGGTTCGGTGCCACCCACACCGTCGACGCCTCGACCCAGGATCCGGTGGAGGCCGTCCGGGCGCTCACCGAGGGCAACGGCGCGGACGTGTGCATCGAGGCCGTCGGTCACCCCGAGGTCCTCCGTCAGGCCTTCTTCGCCCGGGATCTGGCCGGCACCGTGGTGCAGGTGGGCGTGCCGAACCCGGAGATGACCTTCCCCGACATCCCCATGATCGAGTTCTTCGGTCGGGGTGGCGCACTCAAGCCCTCGTGGTACGGCGACTGCCTGCCCAGTCGGGACTTCCCGCTGCTCGTCGACCTCTACCTGCAGGGGCGTTTCGACCTCGAGGGCTTCGTGTCCGAGACCATCCCCCTCGACGGGGTCGAGGAGGCGTTCCACCGCATGGAGCGCGGCGAGGTGCTCCGCTCGGTGGTGGTGCTGTGAGCGAGCGGCACGAGCGAACAGCCCGGCGGCGCGAGCGCATGCTCGCCCGACGGCGATGGGCCCGGGGCGCAGCCCCGGTGGTGGCGCTGTGA